>JASHOS010000023.1 GCA_030040995.1 Terriglobia bacterium
TTTGCTTGGAGAGCCGGCGGAGTCTTTCAATGGCGGCAAAGAGATCAGGCCCACACTGTTCCTGGACCATGGCGCCCAGCCGGGTCGTCAGGCAACGCACTTCACGTCTTAGATCTTCCTGCATATTCTTCCTGACCGCAGCAGACTCTGCTTTCTTGGCAATCTTCCTGTTGACAGGCGTCAGCCAGATTGTTTACTATTTAGTTATCATGCTGGAAAGTCCTGTCTGCCTCGAAGCACTCGGCGAGTCTGTCTCGCCCTCGCGAGTTATCCCTCCTGCCGTCCACGCCGATGCCTCTGCCCAAACCAACAAATTCAATCCGAAGGATCTTCCGCGGTTGCCATCAGCGATGAGCCCCAGCCAGCATTCAGGAACCACGCTTACACAGTCCCCTATCAAACTCCGTTGCCAACCAGGAAATCTCCCTGCTCTGCCACCCGAACGAACAGAAAAGATTAAAATTACCGAACGAAGCTGTTATGTTATTGAAAACAAATGCCAGAACATTAGAAAAATGGCCTAAGCCGTTATGTTGCTGAAAACAATAAACTTACCTCGATATTGCTGACAAATATCTGAAATCAACTAACTTATTTAAACGGCACCCACAGTCTTAAGTGCGTCCAGCCCCAGCTGGCGAGCGCAGAGTGGCTGCTTTGACTGCGGCTCTGCCGAGCTGCGCTACGGGCTCTTCTGAGCCAAAAGGAACCGCGCGTGATTGCCTGCATATAAGTACAGATGAGCCTCGGGTATACCAACCTTGCGCGCATAGGGCTCGAGGTCGCGATGCAAGCACAGTGGCGGATTCGAATCCGGCACTGCGTCCCAAGCGGAACAAGGCGTCATCATCGTAGAAGCAGACGGTCGCAGCAAACACTTGCTCGGGTTCGAGCGCTACATCGATGCTGATCGATACGGTGTTGTCCATAACGTGACCCTCCAGTTAGCCTGGCTAGTCTCTTCGGTGCCCATTGTTCCGGCCCCGGAAGGGGCCGCGCCGTGAATAGCCGTAGGTGCAACCTACGGAAACCTGACGACCACAGACGAACAACCCCGGAGGGGTTGACCTTGGCGGAGGTGTCTTTCGTTCATCATCCGGCAAGCCGAAAGGCAAAAATAAGGGCTGAAGGCGTCACTTTTGACTTTGAACTTCCGACTTTCCTTCAGAGCCCAATTGGGTTGTGGCCGCAAGGCCGCGCTACGCCACCACGACACTTCAACAGCCTAGCGGTCCAGCCCCGCCGGCGCAGCCAACACTTGGTCCAAAGCGCGCCGCAAGGAATCCAGGCTGGGATCGACGCGCAGGCGCTGCCCTCCCTCGTTTTCCTCGGAGCGGCGCCGCACGATGTAGTCCGTATCCTTTAGCTGATTGCCCGTGAGGACCACGACCACGTCGGCGTGCGGCTCGATTTTGCCGGCCCGGCAGAGCTTGCGGACGCCGGCCACCGTTGCGGCGGAAGCAGGTTCACACCCGATTCCATCTTCTGCGAGCACCTGCTTCGCAGCGAAGATTTCATCGTCGGTAACGGACTCGCACACGCCGTCCGTCCATTGGAGCGCGCGGCGGGCCTTTTTCCAATTGGCGGGCCGCCCAATCCGGATGGCGGTCGCTTGCGTATCAGGATTGTCCACACACATTAAATCCGGCGAGCCGGAGGTGATTGTTTGGTAGAAAGGATTGGCGCCTTCGGCTTGCACCACGATCAGGCGCGGCACCTTCTCGATGAATCCCAGTGCGCGCAACTCTTGCAGGCCCTTTCCAATTGCTGACGCATTGCCCAGATTGCCGCCTGGCACAGCAATATAATCCGGCGGGCGCCAGGCCCGCTGTTCCAGCATCTCCGCGACAATTGTCTTTTGACCCTCGATGCGGAAGGGATTCACCGAGTTCACGAGGTAGAGTTCGAGTTCCGGAGCGATGTCGCGCAGCAACCGGAACGCCTGGTCGAACGTGTCCCCAACCTCGATGACGACTGCTCCGAAATCCAAGGCCTGGGCAAGCTTGGCGCCAGAAATTTGGCGATAGGGGACGAACAGCAAAGCTCGGATTCCCGCCCGGGCGGCGTAGGCGGCCATGGAAGCGGAGGTGTTTCCGGTTGAGGCGCACGCCACCATCTTCACTCCTAAAGACGCGGCCCGCGTCATGCAAGCGGTCATGCCCAGATCCTTGAACGACCCGGTGGGATTATTGCCTTGATGCTTGACGGTCAGGTGGACTGGCCCGGCCCACCACCCCGCGCGGCGAGCGCCAATCAAAGGGGTAGATCCTTCCGAGAGGGAAACAATTCGCGCGCCCGGCGCCATGAAGGGAATGAGTTCGCGAAATCTCCACACGCCACTTCGGTCAACCGGCTCGCCACTCAGGCGGCGCTGATGCCACTCCGCGCGCAGTGCGTCGGGGTCAAAAGGGTCAAAATCGTATTGAACGTCCAGAAGTCCGCCGCAGGCGCCGCATTGCTGGGCGTCGCGCGCCGCACTCTGGACGAGCCGGCAGTTTTCTTCAATGCAGCGGAGGTATGAAAGCATTCAGCTATCAGCTATCGGCAATCAGCTATCACTGTCAGCAATGAGCAAACACCAACCGATCGCCATGCCGGCTGAACGCTGAGTGCTGGTCGCTGACAGCTTGTTTAAAGGTGGAACTCGTCGTGGATCGCCTGCACAGCTTCCCTGACATCAGAGGATTTCACGGCGAAGGAGATGCTGATTTCTGACGAGCCCTGGGCGATTGCAATGAGATTGATGCCCTTCCGGCCGAGCGCGCCAAACGAACGCCCGGCAATGCCCGGTGTACCCTTCATATTTTCGCCGATCGCCACAACGATGGCGACGTGCGGCATCACTTCAATAGAAACGCGCTGATCGTGCAGCATCTCGAGCTCAAAAGCCTTCTCCAGAATGGTCTTTACCCTCTTCAGATCGGCGTCCCGGACAGCGAAGCACAATACGTTATCAGCCGAAGATTGTGTCACCATCAACGTATCCACTTCCTCCATGCTCAGCGCAGAGAAAGCTTTGGCGGCCAGGCCGGCAAACGTGAGGCTGCCTTTGGCGCTCAAAGTGATCAGTTGGCTTTTGCTCACCGAGGTAATCGCTTTGACGCCGCGCGCGCCATTCGCCGGCGACGGTCCGATTTTAGTTCCCGGGCACGAGGGATTAAACGTGTTCTTGATCCATACCGGAATCTTCTGCCTGATAACCGGCTGAATGGTTTTCGGGTGCAGCACCTTGGCGCCGAAAAAAGAGAGTTCAATAGCCTCCTGATAGGAAATTTCCGGAATGATCCGGGCGTGAGGCACGAGTTTGGGGTCCGCGGACATCACCCCATCCACGTCGGTCCAGATCCAGGTTTCATCTGCGTCGAGCGCGGCTCCGACGATCGTGGCGCTGTAATCGGAGCCGCCGCGGCCGAGCGTCGTGCACAGACCTGAGGGCGTCGAGCCGCGAAAGCCGGTCACCACCGCAATTGCACCGCGCCGCTCCAGCGGAAGCAGCCGCTGGCGGGTTCGCTGATAGGCTTCTTCAAACAGCGGAGTGGCGTTTCCAAACCTCTCATCAGTGACAATGAATTCCGCTGAATCCACCGCTTCTGCCAGCAGCCCTTGCGACCGCAGGATGGCTGCCATCAGCGTGGCAGACATCACTTCACCCAGACTGGAGAGCGTGTCCATGGCGCGAGGTGTTACCTCGCGAACCAGGGAAAATCCGGAACAAAGGTTTTCGAAATTTCCCACCTGCTCTGCGAGGCGTGGCAAGACTGCGGCCTGCTCGCCTGCCGAGAGGGCCGCATCCGCCACTTCCCGGTGCTTTCGGGCCAGCTCTTGCCGCGCGCCCTTCCAAGCTTCACGGTCTCCGCTGCTGGCTTCCTTGGCAGCCCGGATCAACATATCTGTCACGCCGCCCATTGCGGAAACCACAACGACGACACGCGTGTGTTCGAAGTTTTCGGCCACCAGGCGGCCTACCTGCTGCATGCGTTCCGCGTTTCCGACAGACGTTCCCCCGAATTTCATGACGATAAGCGGACGCTGGGCTTTTGCCATAGCACTGACCTTAACTCAATAGGGGCTCGGCTTTCGGGGCTAGGGAAGCAGTGAATCCGCCGTCACTGCCGAACCCCGCGCCCGGAGCTTAAATGAATAGGGGCTCGGCTTTCGGGGTGTAGGGTCAGGGCGAACTTAGCGGCGAAGCCGCCGTCATTCCCGGGTCCCGATAACCGAGCCCCGAGTCCCGGACCCTGCCTTGGCAGTGGAATTGGCAACCGGATTGGCAGCCTTGGTAGATTCGCGCACGACTTCGATGAAGACTTTGGCAGGCAGTGACAGGTATCGGTCTCGCCGGTAAATGAGCCCTAGCTCGCGATAAATCTTATGGTCTTCCAAAGGAATCAGTTTCAGTAAGCCCGCGGCCACCTCGGGCTGCACATAAGTGCGGCTGATGAAGGAGATTCCGAGGCCTGCGCCAACAAACTTCTTGATCATCTCCACGCTCGCGAGCTCCATCGAGGGCTGTACGTGATCGCGATATTCCCGGAGCAGGCGATCCAAGAGCACGCGCGTATGCCCCGTTTTGGGAAGAATCAGCGGATAATTGGCTATTTCCTCAACGGTTAAGCTGCGGCTTTTCGCGAGCGGGTGTTGAGCCGGCGTGACCACCTGGAGCTCGTCCCGAAACACCGAAATCACTTCCATGTTGTTCGCGGTTTGCGGCAACGTCACGATGCCCAGTTCCACGGCGCCTTCCTGTACCTTTTGCACGATTTTATGGCTGAAGTTTCTGTAAATGCTGATTTGGACCAGAGGATAGAGCCCTTTGAACCGCGCAAACGTCTTAGGCAAAACGTAGAGGCATGTAGCCTCATTCGCGCCAATCTGGAGCTTCCCGCGCGCCGTTTGATTGAGCTCTGCGACTGCCTGGAGCGCCTCTTTGTGCATCTCGATGATCTTCTGGGCGTAGCGCTGCAAGATCTCTCCGGCAGGCGTCAGGGAAACGCGCTTGCCGCTTCGGTCAAAAAGCCGCTCGCCGCACTCTTGCTCCAGGAGCCGCACCTGAGCGCTAATCGCGGGTTGAGTGCGATAGATCTTCTCGGCTGCGCGCGAGAAGCTTTGCAGCTTTGCCACCTCCAGAAAACTGCTCAACTGGTCGTAATCCATAAGTTTCCGATTGTATCAGAAAGTAATGCCTCAGTTTAGAGCGGGTAGCGGCGGCTTTATGCCGCCATTCGGTGTGGCGGGTTAAACCCGCCGCTACAATCGTGCCCGGAACCGCGGCATTACATCAGAGACTCTGTTTGAATTGCGGTAAGCCGGCGGTCATGGCATAGTTGCTGTCTTCACATGTTCAACCAGCAACTGACCACAGGCCGCGAGTATCCGGCGCCGCTGGTAGATTCTCATTGCCATCTCGCAGACCCGGAGTTTGACGCCGACCGCGATCAGGTGATCGCCCGGGCCCGGAAGGCGGGAGTGAAATATCTCCTGGTTATCGGAACGGGACCCAGCTACCGCGAAATCGGCGCTGCCTTGACGGTGGCGGAGCAGAATGAAGGCGTCTATGCCGCCGGCGGCATTCATCCCCACGACGCTGGTCATTTTTCCGGAGCGGCGTTGAGCGAGTTGCGTCAGTTCGCCCGTAGCCCGAAGTGTCTCGCTCTCGGCGAAATCGGCCTCGACTATCATTACCAGAACTCCTTGCGAAAAATCCAGGAGGAAATTCTGATCCAGCAGTTGGAACTGGCTCGCGAGGTGACGCTGCCGGTCATCATCCACTGCCGCGATGCCTGGCCTGCTTTTCGCGCCATCATCAAGGAGCATTGGCGCAGCTCAGCCCTGCGAGGGATTCTTCATTGTTTCAGCGGCTCCCTCGAAGACGCCTTCGATCTGATCGACTGTGGCTTCATGGTTTCGTTCGCGGGTAATCTGACGTTCAAAAACGCTGGGGGCCTCCGCGAAACTGCAAAGCAGATTCCTGTGGAGCGGTTGCTCACCGAAACCGATAGCCCCTATCTTGCTCCAGTTCCCTACCGCGGGAAGCGAAATGAACCGGCCTTTGTGTCTGAGGTTGCAGGCCAACTCGCGCTTCTTCATGGATTGAGCAATGAGGAAATGGCAGCTCAGCTTCTAGGCAATTTCAGAGACTTTTTTGGTATTCACGAGACTCCCCCCAGGGAAGGCACATGAAGCTTACCCTGCCAACTCGTTTTTGGCGCGTCTCGTAGCCTAATTGTTAATATGAAAGGCCGTACCGTTGTGAGGGGCCTATGAGAGTAGGGGTGCACACTTCGATTGCGGGCGGACTTGCCAATGCCGCTCACCATGCCAAGCAGATTGGCTGCGACAGCTTCCAGATGTTTTCGGCCAATCCTCGCGGGTGGCGAGCGCGGGAGCCCA
Source organism: Terriglobia bacterium (assembly GCA_030040995.1). Taxonomy (GTDB): domain Bacteria; phylum Acidobacteriota; class Terriglobia; order UBA7540; family UBA7540; genus JASHON01. The sequence continues at coordinate 6,391 of JASHOS010000023.1, forward strand.
ATCCCGATGATTACGAGGCTTTTCGCGAAGCTCGGTCCGTATATAGGTTGCATCCGGTCGTTGTCCATGACAATTACCTGATCAATCTGGCTTCGGCCGACAGCCGAATACGCGAGGGATCGATTGCCGCGTTTCGCAAGGAGTTGCAACGTGCCGCGGGCTTAGGCGCTGACTTTCTCGTCACACATCCCGGCAGCGCTAAGGGCACAACAACTTCGCAGGCTATTTCGAACTGTATCGGGTCGCTGCGCAAAGCCGTTAACGGCATACATTTTGATGGCCTCACGATCCTCATCGAGAACACCGCTGGGCAAGGCTCTCAGATCGGCAGAACTTTTCAAGAGGTAGCGGAGATCCTGGCGGGAGTGGCGCGTGACGCGCCGGTGAGCGCGTGCATCGACACGGCCCATTGCTTCGCCGCCGGCTACGCGATTCATACCGCAACGGGACTGAAGGACACGGTGAAGCAGATGGAGTCGAGTTTCGGCATCGATAGGGTCTGCGTGATTCACGCAAACGATTCCAAAACTCCGTTTGAATCCCACTGCGACCGGCACGAACACATCGGGAAAGGCCAGATCGGCTTGGAGGCGTTTCGCCGGATCGTGACTCACCCGAAATTGAGAGCGATTCCGTTTATCTGCGAGACGCCGGTGGACCGGCCCGGAGATGACAAACGGAACATCCGCATCCTGCGCAAACTGGCCGGAACGGCTACGCCCAGACCGCGGACTCCGGACCGCGGACTCCGAACCTTGAGTTAGACGCTCCATGGAAGCTACCTACAATCCACAGCAAATTGAAGCCAAGTGGCAGAGACGGTGGGAGGAGGACCGTCTTTTCGAGGCTGAGCCTGATCCGAGCCGCAAGAAGTACTACGTCCTGGAGATGCTGCCGTATCCCTCGGGCACACTGCACATGGGTCACATGCGGAACTATACGATTGGGGACGTAGTGGCGCGCTACAAACGCATGAGCGGATTCAACGTCTTGCACCCGATCGGCTGGGACGCGTTCGGATTGCCCGCGGAGAACGCCGCGATTAGGCGTGGGACGCCGCCCCGCGAGTGGACGAATTCCAATATCGCACAGATGAAAGCAGTTTGTAAGCGGTTTGGGTTTAGCTACGACTGGCGGCGTGAGATTTCGACCTGCGAACCGGAGTATTACCGCTGGAACCAGTGGTTTTTCCTGCGGATGTTCGAGCGCGGCCTGGCGTACCGCCGGCAAAGCCGTGTGAACTGGTGCCCGCAGTGCCAGACAGTCCTCGCAAACGAGCAAGTCATCGATGGTCACTGCTGGCAGCATGAGACGACTCTCGTCGAAGTGAAGGAAATCGAGCAGTGGTTTCTGCGGATTACGGAATACGCCGACGCGCTCCTGGATGATATTCAGGAGTTGGTTGCCGGATGGCCAGAGCGCGTTCTCGCCATGCAGGAGAACTGGATCGGGAAATCGTGCGGCGCGCGTGTGCGGTTCGATATCCCGGACGGTTTGAGCCTGGAGGTATTCACCACACGGATCGATACGATTTACGGAGTCTCGGCGCTGTTGGTTTCAGCAAGCCACCCGAGTCTGGGAGAAATGTTAGCCGGTCTGCCCGGCGGCGCGGCGATCGAAGAGCGGCTCAAGGCGATGCGGCAGAAAAGTACCCGCCTCGCCGACATTGAGACGGGCGAGAAGGAAGGGTTCTTTACCGGCAGGTTTGTAGTTAATCCTTTCTCGGGAGAGAAAGTGCCAGTCTGGGTGGCGAACTTTGTCCTTGCGGAATACGGAACGGGCGCTGTGATGTGCGTTCCGGCGCACGACCAGCGCGACTACGAATTTGCCGAGAAGTATCGTTTGCCCGTGAAAATCGTGATTCAGCCGGCGCAAGGACCTGCTCTCGAGGCCGGCCAGATGAGCGAGGCATACACCGAATACGGTCTACTCGTCGACTCCGGGCCGTACACGGGACTTACCTCCGTGGAAGCTCTTGAAACGATGGTCGCCGCCGCGGAGGCGAAAAGCTTTGGAAGATCGGAAACAACTTACCGGCTGAAGGACTGGGGCATTTCGCGGCAACGCTACTGGGGTACCCCCATTCCTGTAGTGTACTGCGAAAAGGACGGAATCGTTGCCGTGCCCGATACGGAACTGCCCGTGCGCCTGCCGGAAAACGTGGCGCTGACCGGGCAGGGGCAATCGCCGCTCGCGAGCGACGCGCAATTCGTGAATACCACGTGTCCAAAATGCGGCAGTAAGGCGCGGCGCGAGACCGACACCATGGATACGTTTATCGACTCGTCGTGGTATTTCTACCGTTATACGGACCCGCACAACGATCGAGCGCCCTTTGACAAGGAGAATGTGGCCTACTGGTTTCCCATCGACCAGTACATCGGCGGCGTCGAGCACGCGATTCTTCATCTGATTTATTCACGATTCTTCTGCAAGGTGATGAACGGCCTTGGACTTATCAATCATCGAGAACCTGTCCAGAGGCTCTTTTCGCAGGGCATGGTGCTGAAGGACGGCGCTAAGATGTCAAAGTCCAAGGGAAACGTTGTGGGCGCCGTTGATATGGCGGCGAAGTATGGCTGCGATACGGGTAGGGTGTACACCTTGTTCGCGGCTCCTCCCGAACGAGACCTGGAATGGAGCGAGCAGGGAATTGAAGGCGCGGCAAGATTTCTGAGCCGCGCCTATCGTTTGGTGGCAGGCCACGCCGGCGAATTGAGAACTCTCGACGATACGGATTCCTCCCACAGCGGCGGCTCCGCGCCGGTGACCGCTGAGGAGCGCCGTTTGCTGCGAAAAACGCACCAGACGCTCCGCCACGTTACCGAGGACATGGAGGGGCGCTGGCATTTTAACACCGACGTAGCCATGATGATGGAGCTCGTGAATGAGTTGACAGACCGCGAAAGAGTGTTCGAATCGGGCGCGATCAGGCCGAAAGCTCTCAAGAAAGTATTGGAAATTCTGGTGCTCACCCTTTCGCCATTCGCGCCGCACCTTGCGGATGAGCTTTGGGAGATGCTTGGGAACTCCGGGAGTACCTTGTGCGCTCCCTGGCCCGCCTGGGATGCCGAATTAGCGCGGGAGGAAGAGATTGAAGTTCCGGTGCAGATAAACGGGAAGGTGCGCAGCCGCATTCGAGTGCCTGCCGGGCTCAACGAAGAGGAAATGCGCCGCCGCGTTCTGGAAGACCAGAAGGTCGCCCAGTACCTGAATGGAAGACAAATCACAAAGGTGATCATGGTTCCGGAAAAGCTCGTGAGCATTGTGGCTGAGTGAGGGAAATGGACCAGGTTCGTCCGGTTGTTGTCATCGATTTCGGATCCCAGTATACCCAGCTTATCGCGCGCCGGATCCGGGAAATGAACGTCGCGGCCGTCATCATTCCTTGCCATGCGTCCCTCGACAGCATAACCCGCATCGGCCCGCAGGCGGTGATCTTGTCCGGGGGGCCCTCCTCAGTCTATGAACCCGGTGCTCCCCGCTGTGACGAGCGGGTTTTCAAGCTGGGCGTTCCAGTTCTGGGAATCTGTTATGGCTTGCAGTACATGACTGCCGCGCTGGGAGGGAAGGTCGAACGGGCCTCCCGCCGCGAATACGGATTTGCCGAGCTTGAAATTCTTCCGGCCAGCCGCCTGCTTCACGGCTTTCCGTCCCCGCTGCGGGTGTGGAACAGTCACGGGGACCACGTAGTGGAAACGCCTCCCGGGTTCGAGATCACGGGCCGCACGGAGAACGCGATTTCAGTGATCGAGAACACTCAATCCCGGATGTACGCGGTGGAGTTTCATCCGGAAGTCCACCACACGGACCGTGGCCGGGAGCTGCTTCGCCGTTTCGTGTTCGACGTCTGTCGAGTCCAGCCGAATTGGTTTCCCGCTTCCTTCGTCAAAGACACCATCCGCCAGATCCGGGAAAGCGTGGGTGGCGGGCTCGCCGTGTGCGCCCTGTCTGGCGGCGTCGATTCGCTGGTCGCCGCGACGCTCGCGGGACGCGCCATCGGCGACCGGCTCACCTGCATCTTCGTCAATAATGGTTTGCTCCGCAATAACGAGTTCGAGGAAGTCACCAGCGCTCTCGAATCTCAATCCCACCTCAACGTGCGAGCCGTGGACCATGCAGTTCGCTTTCTCGGCTCTCTCCGGGGTGTGACGGATCCCGAGCAAAAGCGTAAGATCGTCGGTAAAGAATTCATCCGCGTTTTTGAAGAGGAAGCGCGAAAGCTTGGGAAAGTGGAATATCTGGTGCAGGGCACGCTTTATCCCGATGTGATCGAATCGGTCTCGGTCCACGGCCCCGCCGCTCCCATAAAAACGCATCATAACGTCGGCGGACTCCCGCCCAACTTGGCATTTACCCTCGTCGAGCCCCTTCGCGAGCTTTTCAAAGATGAAGTCCGGGTGGTCGGACGCGAGCTGGGTCTCGGGGAGGATCTCATCGGCCGCCAGCCGTTCCCAGGACCCGGCTTGGCCGTCAGGATTATCGGAGAGGTTACAGAAGAGCGTCTGGCTATGGTTCGCGGGGCAGACAGTATCGTTCAAGATGAGATAGCCAAGGCGGTGGGTCTGGCGCCCCGCCTCTGGCAATACTTTGCCGTGCTTCTGCCCGTGCTCAGCGTGGGAGTGATGGGGGATTCGCGCAGCTATGACTCGGCCATTGCCATCCGCGCGGTCGAATCAGAAGATGGAATGACTGCCGACTGGGCAAAACTGCCCGCAGATGTTCTTTCCAGGATTTCAACGCGAATCGTTAATGAGGTTCAGGGAGTAAATCGTGTGGTGGTGGATGTTACTTCAAAACCGCCTGCGACGATTGAATGGGAGTAGGCACACTAAGGCATGCTGCCTTATGGCCCCAAGAGTCCGAAGTCTACCGTCGTAAGCGCGCTAACGGCTCGCCAGCTTTTGAGCCATGTAAAGCAGCAGTTGCCGGTCCTTGTCTTCAACCTTTTCGAGGATACGCCGCACCTTTTCAAAGAAGCGGACTTGCTTTTCAGCTTCCTCGTCAAGGACCATCTCGTCCGGCGACTGCCGGCTGCTCAGGTTGGGCAGAGGCGGTGGATCGTCCCCT
>JASHOS010000024.1 GCA_030040995.1 Terriglobia bacterium
CCGCACTCACTGCGTAGAGCTTCAAATCCTTAAATACCAGCGGAACGGCCTACAAAGCCTGAGTTGTAGTTTCGATTGGCGGCCTTGACTCAATAGAGGCGCACAACCTCGGGGACGGCTCTAGCTCGATATATAAATGGGACGCGCTCGTCGGGTGGAAGCTGCTCTCTAACCGACTTCTACACGCAACGACACAACGTACTGCCCAACAATCGCCCTGGGGGCGATACCAACGGAGAACTGTCATGAGATCGAAGTCTTTTCTCTCGCTGTTAATCTTGAGCGGACTTCTTATTGTCTTCGTGGCGAGCTTGTGCACAGGGCAAACGAACCTGGCCACCATCAGCGGCTTGGTAAGAGATCCCCAGGGCGCGGTTGTCCCGCACGCCCAAGTGATCGCTACCAACGAAGCGACCGCCGTCCAAACGAAGACAATTACGGACGACGCGGGATTCTTTTCGATTCACAACCTGCCGATTGGAAATTATTCGGTAGCTGTCACCGTTGCCGGGTTTAGAGGGTATACGCGCCGGGGGATTGTTTTAACGACCGGACAAACATTAGGCCTACAAATACATCTGGAGGTGGGAGCGGTAAATCAAACCGTCCAGGTCACAGGGGCAGCGCCTCTGATGCAAACAGAGACCTCCGATATCAGTCAAACGATGACCGGCAATAGTGTTGTGGCGTTGCCGCTCGCCAACCGGCGTCCCCTTCAACTTGTCGAGCTGACAGGAGCGGCAGTGATGGTGCAGTATTCGAACATCATCGGCCAGGGTGTTCCCGATTTCAGTATTGGCGGGGGCCGCACGGAGTCCCAGATGGCCTGGCTGGACGGCGCCGACGTGCAGAATATGCGCATGGGAGTCGGGCAGATCGATCTGGACCCATCCGGAGAGGCGCTACAGGAAGTAAAGGTCCTGACGAACAATTATTCAGCACAATATGGCGGCTCGAACGGAGGAGTGATCATTGAGACCACCAAGTCCGGGGGCAACCAATTCCACGGCAGCGCATATGAATATCTCCGAAATGACGCCCTGGACGCACCAGGATTCTTCGCACCCATACGGAATGGGACGAAGGTGAGCCCGGAGCTTCGTTTCAACCTTTTCGGCGGTACCCTAGGCGGTCCGATTCGGCATGACAAGACGTTCTTTTTTATCTCCTACGAAGGCGGGCGGCTGGAGCAAGGCTACACTTCCACGTTGACAGTACCGACGTTGGCGCAGCGCTCCGGCGATTTTTCCCAAACCTATAACGCATCGGGAAAGGTCATTCCGATTTACGATCCTGCCTCCACCCAGTTGGTGAATGGGGCATACACGCGCACGCAATTTGCCAATAACATCATCCCAACAGCCAGCTTGGACCCAGTGGCTGTGAAGCTGATGAATTTCTACCCGCTTCCCAACCAGCCCCCCTCTTCCATTACAGGTGCAAACAATTTCAGCGGCAACTACCTCGAGGGACAGTCGTCGGAGTTCGTGCTGGCCAAAATCGACCACGCGATCAGTGATCGGGACAGAATCAGCGGATGGAACATCTATAACCCGTCAACTCCGCACTATACCAGCGTTTATCCAAACCCCGTTGCCGATACGAACACCTCGAATTTCAACTATGTCAACATGGATTACGCCTACGCTTCCTGGTTTCATACCTTCAGTCCTACCAAGGTAAACGACTTCGGAGTAACCTCCACTTACCGGGCAGCTATAGCCTGGAGTCTGGCGATGGGCGGCAGCCCTGCGCTGATCGGTCTTACCGGCGTCCCCGAGACGGCCTTCCCCACCTTTACGGTGGCAGGTTATGCCTCCCTGGGTCCCACCCAAGACGCCCGGTATCAACGTCCGATTGAGAGCCAGAGCTATGTTGATAACTTCACCTGGGTTTCGGGCCGTCACTCGATGACTTATGGCGGTCAGTGGACGCGCAGCTTGAATGACGATCGCCTGCTCACGTCGGCTTCGGGTGCTTTTACCTTCGCAACGCAACCCACAGCGCTACCGGCCAATTCCGCCACTGGGAACGCGCTGGCTTCACTCTTGGTGGGTTTTCCCGAAAGCTTTACCGAGTCGGAGACCGAACAAATGGACCGTAGGGAGGACTACTACGCATTATTTGCTCAGGATGATTGGACGGTCAAGCCTACGCTCACTCTCAACCTTGGACTGCGCTGGGAAACGGATACTCCCATGACGGACGTGCGCGATCACATGAACGGCTTCGACCCTACCGAAATCAACCCCGTGTCCGGCACTCCCGGGGTGGTGAAGTTCATGGGCCTGGATGGATGGCCAACAGAGCCTTATGGTACTCGCTGGGATAACTTCGGGCCGCGCTTCGGATTTGCCTGGCGACCATTCCACTCGGATAAGACGGTGGTACGGGTAGGTTTTGGAACCTTCTTCGGCCATCCCTTTGATGCCGGACAGCCGTACTCCGCCAATAACGGCTTTTCAACCTCCGCCAGTCTGAGCACTCCGAACAACGGCATCACGGCTCCCTTTTATCTGCGAGACGGAGTCCCGGCCGGGGCTGTGGCGGCGCCCGTGCTGAACGACTCGTACGGGGCAGTACCGGTTGGCCAGCCGGCAACCACTGCCATCAGTTACTTTGAGCCCACAAGGAAAACCGGCACTTCCTACCAGTTCAACTTTGGCGTGCAGCGGGAGATATCGGGAAACATGCTCGTGTCGGCCAGCTTGATTGGAAATGAGTCGCGGAATCTCCCGAGTACCAACCTGCCCATCGATCAAATTTCACCTTCCGTTCTGGGGCCGATGTGCGACACGCAGGCGTGCCGCCCGTATCCACAATTCAACGGCGTGAGCGTGATCGCGCCACCGCTCGGTTTGGCAAATTACTACGCCGGAGTGGCGCGGTTCCAAAAACGCCTTTCGCATGGCCTGACGTTTGACGCCTCCTACACCTGGTCCAGCTTTCTCGATAACACCGATGAAGCGGGAGCCGTCCTAGGCAACAACAACGGACCGTATTCCAACTATTACGATCGCCGCGCTGATTATGGGAAATCGGCGAACGATATTCCACAGAGCTTGATCTTCGATTGGGTTTACCAATTGCCATTTGGATCTGGCAAGCAGTGGCTGGCCACCAGGCCGGTGCGGCATATTGTGGAAGGGTGGACACTCGGAAATGTGGCCACCATTCGCTCCGGCCCGCCTTTCACGGTGATTACCAACACCAACAACACGGACGATTTTTCATCCGGATCGCAGCGGCCCAACGTGCTGGCGAATGTTAACCTGCCTCCGGGACAGCGTACCGTCGCGGACTGGTTCAATACGGCCGCATTCGCCCAGCCCGCAACATTTCAGTTCGGCGACGAGGGAGTAGGAACTCTCGAAGCTCCCGGCCTGGTGGATTTTGATTTTTCGCTGCTCCGTGATTTCCGGCTTGGCGAACGGGTCAAGCTGGAGTTTCGCGGTGAGTTCTTTAATACTTTCAATCGTACCAATCTGGGAGTGCCGAACGCGATCTTTGGCGCAGCGAACTTTGGAACGATTACCACCACCGGTTACAATATGGCGCGCGTCGGCCAAGTGGGCGTCAGGATTACGTTTTAATGCCGTCATCCGGCGGCAAGTGCGTAGAATTCGCTTTGGGCAGCTACAGACAAGTTGAGGTTTTCGTATGAAGAAGTTATGCCGTCATGAATCATTTTCACAGAACGCGGTGGGCCGGAGAGATTTTCTCAAAGCCTCGGTAGCTGGAACTGCAGGCTCACTCTTGGTTTCGCGCAGCGCCAGCGGCATGCCTCCTGCCGTCGGCCAGCGTCCCAACATTCTCTATATCCATTCCCACGATACGGGCCGCTTTACCAGCCCTTACGGATATTCGGTACCGACTCCGCATATTCAGCGCCTGGCGGATGAGGGCGTTCTCTTCCGGCAAGTATTTTGCGCGGCGCCCACGTGTTCTCCCAGCCGGGCGAGCCTCCTGACCGGGGAGTGCCCTCACAGCAACGGCATGCTAGGGCTAGTGAACCGGGGCTTTGCCATGACTGAGACCGGATATGAGCACCATATTATCCGCACATTGCGGCGCGAAGCCGGATACTCCTCGGCGTTGATCGGTTTGCAGCATATCGCCAAAGATCCGCATACGATCGGATATGACCACGTCGAAGTCATACCCGGCAATCACGTCGAGCAGGTTACACCGGCGGCAGTACGCTTTCTGCATTCGGCTCCTCAACAACCGTTTTGGCTGACGGTAGGCTTCTTTGAGACGCACCGTGTCTATCGCAAGGCGGGGCCCGAGGACGACTGGCGCACGATTCAGCCGCCGCCTCCCATTCCGGATGTTCCCGCAACTCGCCGTGACATGGCCGATTTTCATGCCTCAGTGCGAAAACTTGACTGGGCAGTGGGGGAAGTTTTGGGCGCGCTTGATGCGACGGGACTTGCTGCCAACACCCTAGTTATCTCCATAACCGATCATGGTATCTCCTTCCCGAACATGAAGTGCAATCTCTACGACGGAGGAATGGGCGTTCATCTGGTGATGCGCGGTCCGGCAGAGTTCACAGGGGGAAAGGTGTGTGACTCCATGATCTCACAATTGGATTTGTTCCCAACCCTTTGCGATCTCGTCGGGATTCCACACCCCGCCTGGCTCCAAGGCCGCTCTTTTCTGCCAGTACTGCGAGGAGACGTTCGGGAGATCAACGATGCCGTATTTGCCGAAGTAAATTATCATGCTTCCTATGAGCCCAAACGGGCAGTACGGACAAAAAAGTGGAAGTACATCCGCCACTTCGATGGACGCCTTCATCCGGTTCTACCCAACTGCGACGACGGTCTGAGTAAGACCTACTGGCTGGAAAACGGATGGGCGCGGCAACCGATTGCCCGGGAAGAGCTTTATGATTTGACTTTCGATCCCAACGAGCGAAATAACCTGGTTGGAGATCCGTCGCACCGCGACGTGTTGACCCAAATGCAGAAACGCCTGGACGCCTGGATGCAAGCCACAAATGATCCTTTGCTGCAAGGTCCGGTAAAAGCTCCGTCGGGAGCCAGGGTCAACGATCCGAATCAGGTTTCGCCCCGCGATCCAACTGAACTCGTTCCGTAACCGCGAAATGCCTATTACAGCCAGCGGGTTTAGGAGAGAACCATAAGCATGAGCAAACCGTCTTTCAGCCGCCGACAATTCCTGGCGGCTTCGGGAGCCTCGCTGGCTTCATCTGCGGCTGCTGGCAGCGGCGCCGCTTCCTCCGCTGACGAGAAGAAGCCCAAAGGAGGCCGGCCCAACATCATTTTATTCATGCCCGACGAATTGCGGGCGGATGCGGTGGCCTGTTTCGGAAACCCCGTGGTCAGGACGCCGAATATGGACCGCTTGGCTTCTGAGGGTACACGTTTTGCGAATTGTTCGGTGCAATATCCGGTCTGCGGCGCCTCCCGGTGTAGTTTGCTGACTGGTTGGCC
>JASHOS010000216.1 GCA_030040995.1 Terriglobia bacterium
TCCCATTCGATCATGAAAAGACCAGCCGTCGCTCCATGCGGAAGGACTGAAACCCGCCCTTCGGCTCGATATGGTGAGAAATCCGGGTTGGGTCCGCTCATGAAGCACACTGCCATTGTTACCTTGTGTCTTCTAATGGCTGCCTGCTCGCTGCGGCCGCACAACTCCGTTGTGATCGGATCGAAGAATTTCACCGAGCAGGTGATCCTTGGCGAGATTCTGGCGCAAGAAGTGGAGCACGCCACACCCCTGAAGGTGGAAACCCGGTTCTATCTTGGCGGCACTTACATTTGCCAACAATCTCTCTTAGCCGGGCGCATTGACGCCTATGTGGAATATACGGGAACGGCGCTCGAAGCCGTCTTGAAAGAGCCGCCGGGCGGGAGTGCAGAAAATGTCTACCGCCGTGTAAAGAAAGAATACGCGGCGCGATACCATCTTGCAGTGATGGCGCCGCTTGGGTTCAACAATAGCTTCGCTATCGTTATCCGGGGTGAGGACGCGCGTCGCCTGCACCTCAGCACACTCTCACAGGCCGCTGCTTACACGCCGCGCTGGCGCGCTGCTTTTGGCTATGAATTTATGGATCGCGCCGACGGCTACGATGGATTAGCGCGCGCCTATGGGCTGAAGTTTGCCAGCCCTCCCGAGTCGATGGATTTGGGCTTGCTCTATCGGGCGCTGGTTGACGAACAGGTTGACTTAATTGCCGGGAATACCACAGACGGCCAGATCGAGGCTTATCACCTGGCGGTGCTCGGAGATGACCGTCATTATTTCCCTCCCTATCAGGCCGTGCCAATCGTGCGGGAACAAACTCTTGAGCGTTACCCGGCGCTGCGCGATGCGCTCAATAGACTGGCGGGCAAAATCTCAGACGCAGAAATCCGGCAGATGAATTATGAAGTTGTAGCGCAGCACCGGGACGTGAACACAGTCGCGCAGGAATTCCTGCGTTCCAAGGGTCTATAGCGTGCTCCTATGCCGGTCGAGCGGGAATCACCTCGTAAGGTCGCATCATCTCATTATCGCCGTGCTCGAGGATATGACAGTGCCATACGTAGCGGCCCGTATAGCCGGCGAAGGGAATAATAATTCGCGTCACCATTCCGGGCGCGGCGCGCACCGTGTCCTTCCACCCGGCTTCGCCTGGATTCGGAGCAACCGGTGCCGCGGTGTAACGCAGTTTTCCCCAAGTCTGGTAGGCGAAAACATCGAAGCGCCTCCGGTCGAGGATCTGAAACCGGACAAGGTGCAGATGAACCGGATGGGAATCCTCCGTTAGATTGATAAAGCTCCATATCTCGGTCGTATTGATCGTCGGCTTTTCCGTTACCGCTTGTCTCCAATAGGTTCCATTGAGCAGCATGAGGACGGGGATTTGAGCCAAGTCGACGTACTCGTTAAGCGTCAGGAGGCGTGTCCTGACGGCGCGGGATTCCGGAATTCTGGCCTCGCGACGCAAAACGGCAGGCAGCGAACTCGTGTCAGGTCCGCCGCGGCGTGAAACGCGGAATTGCATGACCACGAAAGCGTCGTCTTGGACGATAATCTCGCGGCCCTCCTGCCCCGCAAAGTCAACAACCAGGTCTGCACGCTCGCCCGGCGCAATCGAGAGGCTCTTCAAATCAACCGGCGCGGGCAGCAATCCCTGGTCGGTGCCAATCTGATGGAAAGACTGCCCATTTGAAAGCGAGAGATGATAGAAGCGGCCATTCGAGCCGTTCAGGAGGCGGAATCGATACTTTCGCGGCTCGACCTGGAGATAAGGAAAGAGCTTGCCGTTCACTAAAATCGCGTTGCCGAAAACTTCCGGAACCCAAGGCGCTCCCGGCTTGCCTGAAATGGGATAGTTGAGCTGGCCCTCACGGTCGAAAATGCGATCGCAGATGACCAGCGGGATTTCATGCTTGCCTTTCGGCAGATTGAGAGTGCCTTCAACCTTGTCACGAATGATGAATAATCCCAGCAGCCCCGCAAAGATGTTGAGACGATGCATCCCCATGGCGTGATCGTGGTACCACAGCGTGGCTGCTTCCTGTTTATTCGGATAATGGTACAGCGCGGATTGTCCCGGCTCGTACGAGGGCTCGGGATAGCCGTCGCTTTCTGGCGGGACACGAGCGCCATGAAGATGGACCACTGCGCGGCCTTCCGGTTTACCCTTCTCCGCGCCGCGAAAACGGTAATCAACCGGCAGGAAATGCTGCTCAGGGAGCATGTTCGCCCACTCCACCAGCACTTCCTCCCCGCTTCGAGCCTCAAACGTCGGGCCCGGGAATGCTGACTCGAAGCCCCACATCTTCGTGGGATTGAGGTCGCGGTGAACCTTAGTCCGGAACTGGCGCATTTCCATCCGGTAGTAAGGCAGCCGGACACTGGAATCTCGGGGTGCCGGCCGGAACCCACGAGGCATGGCAATGGCAGGAGTGGGCAGCGAATCGACAAATTTCTGCAGCAGGTTTGGATCAAGTGCCGGCCGGCTAATCGAAGCCAGCGGTTTAACGTCTCCCTTGACTGCTAAAATCGGGCTGCTTACCGCGCAGACCTCTTGCAGGAATCTCCTTCGTGTAATCAATGATGATGTACCCTGACGGCTGTTGTGCTTATTGCGGCTCTCCCGTGGACGGATCAAGGAATAGCTTGCTGTTATTGCCCTGTGCGGAGCCGAATCCCTGATCATTGTTGTTCGCGCCGCCGAAGTCAAACATATTGCTAATGGAGTTTGTGATGGCGTCGAACGAACCTTGGCCGATTCTCTGGCTCTTGAGCCAATTGTCTTCGATGAAATGGATAATCGAAGTCTGGCTCGTTACCGTGTGATCCACAAAGTTGTGCCTGGCCCAGGAAGAAACCACAAGCAGGGGCAGCCGCGGGCCATAGCCACAGCGGCCTTGCGCATGGGTCACTCCTGAACTAACACCCGGCAAGGCTGTGTCGCCGTTCCCGCAAGCGCCCGCGCCGGTGAGCGCGTCGTCAGCGCTTGTCGATTGGTTCATAATCGGCCCCATCTGGTGATCATACCATCCATCCGAATCGTCGTAGTTGATCACTACAGCGGTGCTTTTCCACTCGGGCTGCTGCTCCAGGAAATTGATGACCTGAACGATAAACGTCTGCTCATCGAGCGGGTCGGAATAACCGGCGTGGCTGTCCTCGTAACCCGGTGCTTTCAGGAAACTCACCGCCGGGAAGTTGCCGGCGGAAACAGCGGCAAAAAAATCGTTTATGTCGTATTGGTGATTCGCGCCGTCACCATTATGCCCGATGGCGAGAACCGAGCTTGGCCGCGCGTGGGTGAGATTTTGAGTGGAACTGTAATACTGAAACGGCTCGTGGTGAGGGATATAGTCCGTTTCAGTGACGTTGGTCACGGCCGATGTAGTGCTCCTGTTGCAACCGGAGGTTCCGTTTGAATTCACGATATTCAGGTTGAAGCCCCCTTCAAACCATCCCCACGTGATGCCCGCATTACTCAGCAGGGTACCAATGTTGTTTCCAGCCATTGATACCTGCGCTTTGGTGGGTGAAGAGCACAGGTCGCCAATCGGGTCAGCATCGCTAATCAGAGTCTGCGAGCCGCCTCCGCCATCAACCAAGACACTGCTCCCATTTCGAGACGCTGATACGCCATTCGTCTGGCCGGCTATCAAGTTAATAGCTCCGGGCGAGGACGGGCCGAAAGTCGTGCCGTAGGAATTATCGTTCAATGCAAAATGTTGCGCGTAATTCCATAGTGCCGTCACCGTATTGCCGTCGAAATATCCCATGGTCAGGCCGGTCGTGGTGACCGGTAGCGGGGGAGCATCCGGCGGTGGGCCGGCTGATCCCACCGAGGCCGGGAACAGGTCCATAAGACCGGCATCGAAAGCCATCTGTTCCGGCTCGTAATCGTGGTCCTGGTCAGCCGTATACGCCTGTGAGCGGTCGAGCCGGAAAGGGTTCGCCGCTCCTCCGCCATTATTCGGGTTCAGATCATTTGGATTGCTCGTCAGCAGTCCGCCGCTCAGTCCGTCGACTGTTGGCGTGCCTGGTGCAGCATAGAATGGAGGTTCTCCGGAGGGATTAAGCGCGTTCGGATAGGTGGCGAAATAATGGTCGAACGATATGTTTTCCTGAAAGATCACCACGAGATGCTGGATGGGAGTAGCTGTTGGAAATTCACCCGGGGGATTCCCGGGGCCAGCCTTAGCGGGACCCAACAGGCTCGACGCAATAAACAGCATAGCCAAGGAAACTACAAAAATACGAACTCCTCGTAACATGGGAACCTCCGTAGTTTTTGAATGGCTTTAGTCGCGGGCCCACATTGCGGGCCTTGCACGAACGTCGGAAGGTTACCGTTTCAACATTACGGCGGAGTTACACTAATATTTTTTGTCTGTATACGGGGATTGTCCAATATCCGCGGCGATCATTTCCCGGTCAAAAATTGCGCAGCAGCCACACGTTACTACTGAAGTTCTCCTCGGAGAATGCCAGATGGCGGCCGTCGGGCGATGGAAGGACATCGGGTGCAAAGGTACTGGAAACGGTGAGAAGCTGGGACGCGTTACCCTGCATGTCCGCGTGGAGAAGCACCCAGCTTGCGGGCAGTTCTCTGACAATGAACCAGCCTTTTCCGTCTGGAGACCAAGCTATGGCGTGTAGGTAAGAGCCGCCCTGGATGTCGATATCTCGTTCGTTTCCGGTAAGGCTGCCGGCGTTTGGGTTTAGGTGCAGAAGGTGAATGCGGTTGCTCGTGGAGTCCCATAATACCCAGGCAATATCCAGGCCGTCCGGCGCCAGGCACCAGTCGAAATAGAACTGGGGAAGATAGCCCGTGGTCGCGAGCTCTTTCGAGCCTTGCTCGAATCCGCTCTCCGGGTCGAACGTGCGGAAAACGATCTGGTTGCCCTGGCGCTCCGCCAGCACGCATGGCATTCCGGCGACTCGCGGGCATTCAAAGCGCCGCCCCCACTCGGAAAAATGCGAAGCCTTGAGCACAAGCTGGGGCGTACCGCCGGAGATAGGAACGCGCATCACGCTCGCCGGCCGCGGCTCGCGCCAGTTCTCGACCCGGTCGATGTAGAGCAGCTGTGCGCCGTCAGGAGCTACGTGCGGACCGAACTGGTCGTCCGCACCCTGAACGAAAGGCTCGTCCATCCGGCCATCCAGCGGCTGCTTAAATATCTCCCAGTGTCCGCTGCGGTTCGAATCGAGGAACAGGGCTTTTCCGTCCGGCTCCCAGGCTCTCGGGAAGTCTTCACTGCCGACTCCAAGGCTGAACCGGTGAACGTTCACAAGCCTTGTTCCTCCGTTCGCCAAGTCGCCAACGTAAGCGCTGTGCTGGACCACCCAACTTCGCAGGATGAGGAACGTGCCGCTAGCGTCAACGCTGAGTCCTGTCACGGGTGAATTCCACCTGGCCACCAGGGCGGGCGCGGTGGTTGCCACGCCCGTATGGGGATCAGCGCGGACTGCAAAAAGCTCGCCGCCGTACGCCGAGGGATTCGCTCCGAGTATTTTGGAGTATAAAACGCGGCCATCCGGCAACGCGATCGCATCACCGCCAAGGTCGTAGCTGGAAAGGACGGTAGTCGCCTTGCCGCTTCTCACCTCACAGGAATCAACCGAGCCCCAATTGCGACGAAGCTCCGGGTCCCAGCGGTAGCGAACAAATAGAAGACGACGCCCGGTGTGGGTCCAGCTTACGTTGCCGAAGATTTCGCCGCTCGATCCTGCCAAAAGCGTCCGAACGGCGCCTCCGCCCGAGGGCATGACTTGAATTTCAGGCGTCTCGCCGAGGCTGTTCACCCACGCAACTTCCGAGCCATCCGGAGACACAACTCCAGGGGGGTAAGGACCAAGCTCAACCGGAGGGCCGGCGCCGATCACAGGAATAACCCACAGGCTCGGGCTGGGATTCCCGGGAATCCACCCGCCCACCAGGAGCTCGGCGCTGTCAGGAAACCAACTGATGCTCGCGACTTCGAAGTTTGGGGCAGGTAACCGCAAGGCGTGAGTGTCTCCTGATGAAACTACCTGGATAAAAAGTCCGCTAGGATTCGCATAGGCGATAAACTTGGCGCCGGTAGAAATCGCCGCCGCTGTTGTTGCCATCTCGGGGGCGAAGCTGGTCAGACGGCGCTGCTGAAACTCCAATGCGTCGGGTTTGGGTCGGCGCCAGAGGAACCACCCTGCCACAACGACCGCTATCCCCAGGCAGAGAGGCATCACCACCACCCAGTTTCTCCTGCGCCGCCGTGCTGCCGTCGAAGCCAAAGGGATCCGACGCGCCGGTTCAGGCTCCGGTACCTCCTCGGGCTCGGGGAAAGGGATAATCTCGGGCCCCCCAGGCCGGCGCGCAACCGCATCGGTCGAGCGTTCTGCTGCTGAGCCAGCACGGTCAACTTCAGCGTCGTCTTCCGTTGCATGCTCAACGCCCTGTAGCTTGGCTGGTTTTAGCTCCCGTGGCCCCAAAACCGCTGGCGCAGGTGGAGTGTCGCCAGGGAGTTCCGGCTCTACGAGCCTCACCGGCGTGTTGAACCGGTATCCCTTTCTCGGCACCGTTTGGATATATGGTCTTCCATCATCCATCTCGCCCAATGCCTTTCTGAGCAAGGAGATGTTGACCGTAAGGTTCGCATCCTCCACAAAGCTGTCAGGCCACACGACCTTCATGAGCTCGCCTCGCGTAACTAAGCGAGCGTTCTCCTGGACCAAATAGGCGAGCGTATCAAAAGCCTTGGGGGCCAGAGGAATCGGTGCATTGTCCCTCAGCAGGAGGCGATTGGAGGGATCTAGCCGGTAGGGACCGAACTGGAACTGCTTATCTGTCAGGAGTTAGCCTCCTTTAGATAATGTTTAGAAATTCACAATTAATTTCTAATATTTCCTTAAAGACATCCACACACCGCGTCGCGTAATGTCTCCACTAGGCGAAGGGGAAAGCTGAGTCAGTAACAGACTGTCCACAAATTTTACCGCGAGGGGTGCAGATCGGCAACCGCAGGGTGGTTTTCAGTTGAGCGGTTCGGATGCAAATTAACTACCGATAAGAGGAGATAGAATAATGAAAACCAAGGCTGCCTTCGTAGTGGGGCTGACACTACTGGCATTTAGCGTTATGCCCACCTTCGCTCAAACATCCTATACCTTCACGACCGTTCAGAGCCCTGGGGACCCAGCGTTCACCCAATTGCTCGGAATTAACAATAGTGGAACGATTGCCGGCTATTTTGGCGATGGAGTCATTGTCCCGAATAACGGGTTTACCCTTACCCTACCCAACAGCTACACTCCCGAGAATTTTCCGGGAGCTGCTCAGACGCAGGTGATTGGCATCAACGCCTCAGGAGAGACGGATGGGTTCTACGTTACCCCTGTTGTCGGCACCACCGGCGGCGTAACCAACGGTTTCACGGACGTGAACGGCACCTTCATAACCGTGGACGCTCCAAATACCGTCTTTAACCAGCTTCTGGGTGTTAACAATGCGGGCGTAGTCTCCGGCTATTCTTCTGCAACCAACCCCACCGGAGCAACCGGCGAGGAGTCGTATATCGACAACCATGGCACCTTCACTTACCTCAGTAGCTATCTCCCTTCCGCGATTGGAAACAACCAAGCCACGGGCATCAACAACGGCGGCGACATCTCGGGTTTTTACCTAACGAATGCGGGAGCCGACTCCTTCGGATTCCTCCTCACCCCTTCCGGGAGCGGTTACTCGCTGACCTCGCTCGAATTCCCGGGCTCAACCTTCACGCAAGCTCTCGGGCTCAATAACGACGGCGATATCGTAGGATCTTACGTCAACGCTTCCGGCGCTATGGATGGCTTTCTCTATAACATCGCAACGGGAACCTACGCGTCCATTGATGATCCGTTGGGCGTGGGCACAACCACGATCAACGGACTGAACGATAAGGGCGATCTCGTCGGGTTCTACGTAGATTCGATGGACAATACCGACGGTTTCGTCGCCGTGCCCACACCTGAGCCAGCCAGTTTATTACTGATGGGTACGGCCGTATTGGGGCTCAGTCTGGTCCTGAAGAAGAAGTGCCTCGCGGTTCGCAGCTAGCTTGTTACCACCCCGGAGTACACGCCGAATCGAAGATTGAGAAAGGAGATCATCAATGCGTGGATTTCAGCCAGATTTTTTGCACGTTCGAAATGTGCTTGTTCTTGTTGTATTCGCATCCTTCTTGGGCGTTGTCCCTTCGCAATTGCTGGCGCAGGGCCGTTCGGGAGCGGTGTACGTCTTGACCAATCAATCGGTGCGCAATTCAGTGATGGTTTTCCGCCGCGCTCCGGACGGAACCCTTTCTCTTTCCAGAACCTTTTCCACTAATGGCGAAGGCGCCGGCACGGGCGCCGACCCTTTGGGATCTCAGAGAGCGCTCGTGTTGGCGCCCGGTAACCGGCTCTTGTTGGCGGTGAATGCGGGCAGCAATGAAGTGTCTGAATTTGCCGTCCGCGGCACGCAGCTCGATCTTCTGAACACAGTATCGTCTGGCGGAGTGATGCCGGTCAGCATCGCCGTTCACGGAGGCTTGGTGTATGTATTGAATGCAGGTGGCGCCCCGAACATCACCGGGTTCCGTATCGACCCGTTCACGAACTATTTGCGCCCGCTACCAGGGTCGCAACAGAACCTCGCGGGCGGCAGCCCTTCAGCGCCGGCAGAAGTGGGCTTCAGTCCGGATGGTGGGGTGCTCATGGTGACGGAGAAAGGAACGAGCAAAATCGATACCTTCACCGTGAATGACGGTGGATACGCCTCTAACGAAACAGCCACCGCCTCCAGCGGCGCGACGCCCTTCGGCTTCGCTTTCATTCCCCGGTCTCTCGTCTTGGTTTCGGAAGCCGGCCCTGACGCGTTGTCTTCCTATCAAGTGGAACAGAATGGTGGATTGAATGTAGTGACCGCTTCGCTCGGAAATGGGCAGCAAGCTACATGCTGGGTTGTAGCCACGGACGACGCCCGCTATGCCTATACCGCAAGCGCGGATACGGCGGCGATTTCGAGCTATGCCGTTGACCGAAACGGCATGCTCAGTCTTCTCGATCCAACCGCCGGAGCAACCGGAAGCGGAAGCGCCCCAACCGATATGGCACTCAGCTCCGATAGCCGCTTCCTCTACGTTCGCGATGGAGGGAACGGCACGGTGAGCGGATTTGTTGTCGAGTCCAACGGCAGTTTGACGCCTATGGGATCGGTCGGCGGGATTCCTGCCGGAGCACAAGGCATCGCCGCGCAATAAACGACGTGCCGAAGGCGGGGAGTAGCGCAGACCCGTGGTTTACGGGGTCTGCGGCTTTTGTAAGAGCCAGAGAAAAGCCGCGGACCCCGCTTCGCGAGGTCCGCGCTACGCGCTCTTGCATACCGCGAAGCTAAAAGGGAGGGAACAAATCACATGAATTGTCTGAATCGAATCCTCAAAATGGCAATGCTTGGTTTAGTACTGGCGCTGCTGGCGGCGCCGCTTTTCGGTCAGACAACCGACAACTCCACCTGGAATGGTGGCACCGGAGTGTGGACTACGACGTCCCTGTGGACGATTAACGGCCAGCTTGGCACCGTTTACCCCAACAATACCGCTTCTGCAGTCTTCAACGTCACCATCGATTCCGGGCAGCAGGACTTCGTGACGCTGACCTCGCCGCCTGCTTTCACGATCAATTCGCTGACGCTGGGTGGCAACCCCAATTTCTCTTCGTCGCTTGCGGTTGGAGAGAACGGGGGCGCAGCCGGGATGTTGACAATTGGCAGCGACACCACGCCCGCTTCCCTGACGGTGAACTCGACCGGCAACCTGTTTGTGAATGCGGGTAGCGAGCTGCTGTTGAACATCGTTTCCGGCAACGGCACGGTCACGAACAACGGCGTAATCAACGTGGGGTCTGCTTCAGTCGGCGCCAAGCTCGGGCTATTCGACGGAGGCAACACCCATCAGCTCACGCTAAGCGGCTCGGGAACGCTCACGCTGTCTTCAGGGTCAACCCTCCTCGGCGGCGAAGGCGACGAGGAACTGATCAACGAAAGCACCATTGAGGGTGGCGGGACGATCAGCAACCTTGGCGTGGTTAATGGGGGAACCATCATCGCCAATGGGACGAGCCCGCTCGTCATCGACGCGAACACGAATCAGAACAACGAGGGCTTCCAGAATTCTGCTTTCGTTCAGGTGGATGCGGGCAGCACCCTGGATATCGACGCGAGCGCGGCAACAACGGCGGCAAACCAGATTTTCAACTCGCGTACCATCACGGTGAACGATGGCGGCACGCTCGAATTCTCCGCGTCGGCAGGACAGTCTGTCAAAATCCTGAACTCGTTCGGCTCTCCAGCTCAAATCGATATCGGCGGCTCGGGAGCTGGCGGAACTCTCGAGCTTGACGGCTCGAATGCCACATTCGATTTGTATGGCTCGGGCGGACTGTTAACGCTCTCCGACAACGCGAATAATCTCATTACGGGCGTCACCGGCACTGAGACATTCATCAACGACACGGGCCAGACGCTTTCCGGCGCCGGGACCATCAGCAATCTGGCCCTCGTGAACAACGGCACAATCATCGCCAACGGCACAAACGCGCTCAACGTCGATCCCAATGCCAATGGTTTCCTAAACAACGGAACTTTACAGGTGAATTCGGGCAGCACGCTGAACCTGAGCGGCTTCACCGCTTCAACCAGTTCCGCCACGGTAACAGTGAATGGTACTCTGAACGTCACCCCCGGCGGCACTCTAAGGTTTAACATCGGAGCCGGCAACACCTCCGTAACCAATAACGGCTTGATAAACCTTAACTCCGCGTCCGGCACAGGATCGACCCTGCTCGTCTACGATGCCGGCAACGCCCGTCAGCTTACGCTGAGCGGCTCAGGTGCGCTCACCCTGCAGCCCGGCTCAATCATTGATGGCGAGTTCGGCGACGAGGAACTGATCAACGACAGCACCATCCAGGGCGCCGGGACGATCAGCAACCTGGGCGTGGTTAACATGGGAACCATCATCGCCAATGGGACGAGCCCGCTCGTCATCAACGCGAACACGAACCAGAACAACCAGGGCTTCCAGAATTCCGGCCTCGTTCAGGTGGATGCGGGAAGCACCCTGAATATCGACGCAAGCGCGGCGGCGACGGCTGTAAACCAGATTTTTAACTCGGACAGCATCACCGTGAACGATGGCGGCACGCTCGAATTCTCTGCCTCGGCAGGACAGTCCGTCAAAATTGAGAACTCGCTCGGCTCTCCGGCTCAGATTGATATTGGCGGCTCGGGAAGCGGCGGAACTCTCGATCTCGATGGCTCGAATGCCATTTTCGACGTGTATGGCTCAGGCGGGCTGTTAACGCTCTCTGACAACGCAAACAATCTCATTACCGGCATCACTGGCACTGAGACATTCATCAATGACGCTGGCCAGACGCTTTCCGGTGCGGGGACGATCAGCAATCTGGCCCTGGTGAACAACGGCACCATCATCGCCAACGGCACG
Organism: Terriglobia bacterium; assembly: GCA_030040995.1. Classification (GTDB taxonomy): domain Bacteria; phylum Acidobacteriota; class Terriglobia; order UBA7540; family UBA7540; genus JASHON01. The sequence continues at coordinate 11,496 of JASHOS010000216.1, forward strand.
AACGCGCTGAATATCGATCCCAACAGCCAGGGCTTCACCAATAACGGCACAGTGGATATCCAAGGCTCAAAACTTTCCGTTAACGGCAGCATCCAAAACAACGGCACGCTCGAGGTGAGCGGCAGCGCCGCAGGCGCGGTTGACGTGAACGGAACCCTGCTGAATGCGGGAACCTTGTTCCTCGCCAGTCCGGGCGATAGCGCGCAGTTCAACATCCTGACCAATAGCGGCCCTATCGGCGTGAACTCTGGAGCCTTTGTGGGAGTGGGAAGAGGCGACTTCACGGCCACGAGCGGGTACCAGCAACTGGCCAATGGCACGCTGGACGAGCTGATCTCCGGTGTTTTCAGCATGGGCACGTTCGGCGTGACCGGCCCGGCTTCACTCGACGGCACGCTCGAGGTAACGCTCGAAGATGGTTTCATTCCTACCGTGGGCGAACAGTTTTTCTTCCTGGATTTTACTGCCGGCGAGCTTTCCGGAACGTTTGCCGATTTCCTCGGCCAGACATTCGACAACGGTCTTGAGAAATGGGACTTGAGCTACAACAACACCGCCGGAGATCTCGTACTAACGGCAGTGGCGAACACCACGACCACTACGCCGGAGCCGGGGAGTCTTCTGCTGTTTGGCACCGGGCTGCTAGGACTTGCTGCGCTGTTAAGGAAGCGGCGGCCAGTGACTCGTGGTTAGCGGTTCGTGGCTACCGCTGCTCATCGGGGATACTGTCGAGAAAATTCTTCAGCTCTTCAGGCAGGGGAGCGGTTAACCGCATCGTTTCGCCTGTTCGCGGATGCTGAAACTCGAGGGCTGAGGCGTGCAGGAAGGTTCTGGCAGGAATCTTTTGTTCCGCGCCAGCCTGCCGCCGCGGAGCGCCATAAAGGGCGTCGCCGGCGACCGGGTGACCAATCGAGGCGAGATGAACGCGGATCTGGTGCGTACGGCCCGTCTCGGGAAAAACTTCCAGAAGCGTAAACGCGGAAAAGCGGCGTACCACCCGGTACCGCGTCCTTGCCTCGCGGGCAGCGGCGGCTCCGGCCTTCATGCGCCTCCGGTGGGTTAAATCGCGTCCAACCGGCGTATCAATTTCTCCCGTGTCTCGCGCCACGCGGCCATGGACAAGAGCGATGTAGGTCTTGTGAATGGCGCGCGCCTTGAAACAAGCCGCCAGGGCGAGATGCGCCGCGTCGTTCTTGGCGACAAGGATCAGGCCCGAGGTGTTTTTGTCGAGCCGGTGAACGATCCCCGGGCGATGGGCGCCTGCGCCAGAGGAGAGCGTATCGAATCGGTGAACCAGGGCATTCACCAGCGTGCCCGATGTGATGCCCGCTCCTGGATGAACAATCATTCCCGCCGGCTTGTTGATCACGGCCAGATCTTCATCCTCGTAAACAATGGCCAGGGGCACGTTCTCCGGAACCACACCCAGTGGCTCCGTTTCGAGGCGAACGGTAACACAGCCGCCGCCGGCGACTTCCTCGTGAGCTTTGTGTACCGTCTGCGAATCCACCTGTACGCATCCGGAGCGAATGAAGGCCTGAAGGCGGCTGCGGCTCCAGCCTTCCAGGCGTTGGGCAAGGAAAACGTCCAGCCGCAAGCCCGCTTCACCCGGTTCAACCTTCAGTTGCCGCGTCTCTGACCCGCTTTCCAAAGCCGTCTTCTCCCTTCCTCACTCACTCGAAAGCAAATGAATGATCAACAGGAAAGCTCCCACGACGATGGCGCTGTCCGCCAGATTGAACGTAAACCAATGATAGCCCCGGAAGTGAAAATCCAGGAAGTCCGTTACCCTTCCGAAACGGATGCGGTCGATCAGATTGCTGGATGCGCCGCCCGTAATCAGCGCCAGCGCAACGGTCGCTTCCCACCGGATCGTGCGACTCCTCCCAATCACGCCGATAACCACGGCGAGAAGAACCACCGAAACGGCGATCAGCAGCGCCGTCCGCCAAGGTGAAGCTGAGTCCGAAAACAGCCCAAACGCCGCTCCCGGATTGCGGGTATCGGTAAGGTTCAAGAAATGAGGAATGACCGGCACGACGGTGTGGAGAGGAATAGATTGTTGCACAAGGAATTTCGTAAGTTGGTCGGCCAGGAAAACCAAAACCGCGACGGCGGCAAACGTCACGCGCGTGGTGCGATGAACCCGCATGGCGGGAGGCTCAGTCAAGGGTGTGGTCAGTGGCTCCATTGCAGGTGATGCGGTGGAGAGGTCGTGGGCGGCGCTACCCCTGTTCGATCTCTGCAAGCGCCGCCGAGCAGCGTTCGCAAACAGTGGGATGCCCGGAATTTTCTCCCACATGGATGGAATAGTTCCAGCAGCGCTCGCATTTTGTTCCGGCCGCCCGCCCAATCCCGATCCTAAGCCCGGGTAATTGGCTCTCGAGAATGTCTGCTTTCCAATCTGAGCCAATCTCAACTTGCGAGACAATGAAGAGCGCCGGCAGAAGGTCACCGTACTCTTGAAGCGAAGACTTCAGGATACCTTGCGGGTCCAGGTAGACCTTCGCTTCGAGGCCGCTGCCAATCGCTTTCTGCTGGCGGGCGGTTTCCAGGGCCTTCAGCACGTGGTTACGGATTTCAATGAGGCGGTCCCAGATTTCGAGCCTTCCGGCAAGCGAGCCTGGCAAATCTGCGCGAAGCTGCGCCCCTGGCACGAAGGTGGCCAGGTGAACACTTGCTTCCCGCAGGTGCGGCGCTGGCATAAACGACCACGCCTCGTCCGCGGTGAATGAAATGAGCGGCGCGGCAGCGCGAACGAGTGCATCCAGAATGCGATAGAGAGCCGTTTGCCCGGAACGGCGGCGCTCGGAAGCGCCGGGAGCCGTATACAGCCGGTCCTTGAGAACATCAAAATAGAATGCGCTCAGATCCACTGTGGCAAGGTTGGTCAGCGCCCGGTAGACGCGGTGAAATTCATACTCCTGGTAGGCTCCATATACCTCGTCGAGTGCTTCCGCCGAGCGATTTAACGCCCATGCGTCGATTTCTTCGAGCTGGCCGGCTGCCACGGCGTCTTTTTCTGGATCGAAATCATAGAGGTTCGCAAGGCAATAGCGGAAAGTGTTGCGCAATTTACGATAGGCATCAGAGAGGCGCGCCAGAATTTCCGGCGAAAGCACCACGTCCTCGCGGAAGTCAATCGACGCCACCCAGAGGCGCAGGATATCAGCTCCGCGCGTCTCGATCACTTCGTTCGGATCGACCGAATTGCCCAACGATTTGGACATGGCGCGGCCCTGGGCGTCGAGCGTCCAGCCATTAGTCAGGACTTGCCGGTAAGGCGCGGCGCCATGGGTAACCAGCGCGATCAGAAGCGAACTTTGAAACCATCCGCGGTACTGATCCCCGCCCTCGAGGTAGGCGTCCGCCGGCCAAGGAATGTCCGGACGGCGGCCCAGCACCGCGAACTGGCTCGATCCGGAATCAAACCACACGTCCAGAATATCCATTTCCTTGCGCAATTTGCTTCCGCCACAATCCGGGCAATGCGCGTCTGGCCCCGCCAGGTCCCGAACGGGATGCGTATACCAGGCGTCGGCACCCTCTTTGCGGAAAAGCTCGATGGCGGGTCGAGCGAGCCGCGCGTCCATCACCGGCTTCGCGCACACCTCGCAATGAAACACGGTGATCGGCACGCCCCAGGCGCGCTGCCGGGAAATGCACCAATCCGGGCGCGTGGCGATCATATTGGCGATCCGCTCCTCACCCCACGCTGGCGACCAGCGAACCTTCTTGATTTCATCCAAAGCGCGCTGCCGCAGATCGTTGTGATCGAGGGAAATAAACCACTGCTCCGTGGCCCGGAAAATGACTGGTTGATGGCAGCGCCAGCAGTGAGGATAGGAGTGGTCGAGTGAGGAGGGCGGTCCGGCCAGCGCGCCCCGCGCCTGGAGCAGGGGAATGATCGCATCGTTCGCCTCGAATACCGTCTTGCCTCGATATTCCGCAAGACCTTCAGTGAATCGCCCGGAATCGTCCAGAGGACTCACGATTTCAAGGCCATATTTCATCCCGGTCTGGTAGTCTTCACGCCCGTGGCCGGGCGCCGTATGCACGCAGCCGGTTCCATCTTCCGCTGTCACGTACTCTGCCAGCACACCCGGCACTTCGCGGTCCAGGAAAGGATGTTGCATGAGCAGGCCCTCGAGACTGCGGCCGGGAATTCGCGCCAGCACGCTTCCTGCCGGCAACCCCATTTCCGCCAGCGCCGGCGCGGCGCGGCGGCTCTCGAGGAGATAAGCATCTCCGCCATCGGACGAAACCACCACGTATTCGAAGTCGGGATTAAAGGCAACCGCCATGCTTGCGGGGAGCGTCCACGGCGTCGTCGTCCAGATGATCACGAATACTCTACGGCCTCGGAGTGCCGGATCGAGTAGCGCCGGGTCCGACCGCAAAGCATACTTGACGTAAATCGAAGGGCTGCGATGATTCTCGTATTCAACTTCCGCCTCAGCTAAAGCCGTCCGGTCCCGGATGCACCAATAGACCGGCTTCCGCCCCCGGTAGACATAGCCCTCATCAAGAAATTTCAGAAACGCTTCCGCCGTGAGCGCTTCATAGGAAAATGCCATCGTCAGGTAGGGGTCATCCCATTCCCCCAAAATACCAAGCCGTTTGAAATCCTCTCGCTGCAGGTCGACGAACTTGGTGGCGTACCGCCGGCACTCGGCCCGGACGTCGGGCGCTGTCATTTGGGCCTTGCGCGCGCCTAATTCCTTATCTACGTTCACCTCGATGGGCAGCCCATGGCAGTCCCAGCCAGGCACATAGGGTGCGTCAAAGCCGGCCAAAGTCTTCGACTTGACAATGAAATCCTTCAAAATCTTATTGAGCGCGGTACCCAGGTGGATACGGCCGTTTGCGTAGGGTGGGCCGTCGTGAAAGGTGAAAAGCGGGCAGCCCTTTCGGGATTGCCGGATTTTGCCGTAAAGATCAATTTTCTGCCATTGGGCGAGGCGCAAAGGCTCGTTTTGCGGCAGGTTCGCCTTCATTGGGAACGGCGTTTGCGGCAGGTTCAGAGTACTTTTCAGGTCCAGCGCCCTCTGCATACGCTCTCCGGTACGCTAAAAGCAAGCATTATAGTTAACGGCCGGAACAGGTGTCCAATTGCAGAAACAGTGACGAGTGAGCGACGTAGAGGTAGCGCCGGCCTTCAGGCCGGCAAGTGCCGAGCCCGCCAAACGGGGTCGGCGCGACGGATGTCAAGGAATCAGGTTTATGCTTTGTCGCAGGCGAGGGAGCTCCGGTCAGCGATACCTCGTAGAAACGCCAGCACCGTTTCGCCAGCCAGGTGCAAGGTACGGCCGTCCAAATCGAATTTGGGGTTTACCTCGACGAGGTCCAGGGAACGCGCGTGACGTCCTGCCATCCTTGCGGCGTGCAGCCAAAGATCAGCCGTTAATCCGCCTTCTGCAGGCGCACTGACGCCAGGCGCAAACGCCCGGTCGACGGCGTCCATATCGAAGGAAATCATTACCCCAAAGAGTGGCAACCCCAAGTAAATCCGGTCGATGGATTCAACCGGAAGCTCGGAGCGCCAATAGTATTTCCCGTGGTGCTGGGTGATGAACTCGAGGTGCTCTGGCACAAGTCGTGCCGGAAGCAATCCGGCCACCTGGTAGTTGCGGCATCGCCCGGATTCGTGCAGGATTGCCTGGCGGAAAGGCGAGCCGGAATGGCCCTTTCCATCAGTAAGCGGGCGGACGTCGGGGTGAGCGTCCCAATTGAGAATCGCAACGTCCTGGGCTGCGGCGGCGTACGCAAGGAAGTGCCCATAAGCGGTTTCGTGACCTCCGCCGAGGATGATGGGGATGGTCCCGAGGGCCAGCCACGGGCGGACAGCTGCCGCGAGATTCGCTTGGTCGGTTTCGACATCACCTGAGACCCGGACGTTGCCAAGGTCTTTCATATACCCGATTAGGGTTCTCAGTGCAGGCGAATCTTCGACCGTGAGCGCGTAGAGCGCTTCCCGAATCGCATCCGGGGCAAGCGAGGCTCCGGGACGGCCACGATTTCGCCGAACTCCTTCATCCGAGGGAAACCCGGTCAGCACCACGCTTGGCGGCGTCTCCCCGGCCAGTTCGCTGCCGATGAGTCTTCCGAACGTGGCGGCTTGGCGGTCTGCCCGATTTTGATTGGCTGTCATCGTCAATGGCTGCATTTCGTAAGATTTTCGGGAACCCCCTCACCCGGCGCTGCGCGCCGCCCTCTCCC
>JASHOS010000217.1 GCA_030040995.1 Terriglobia bacterium
CAGAATCGGCTCCAGCGCGGAGCCTTCCGCTCCGTCGCGGAGCTGGAGGCGGCGATTGCCGACTACGTGAGCGTGCACAATGCTGATCCTAAGCCCTTCGTTTGGACCGCCACTGCCGACCGCATTCTGGCGAAAGTCAAAAGAGCTACCAAGGCGTACAACATTGTCCAGAACCGTTAGTGGCACATGACTAGCGCAGATGCTGGCGCAGCCGCTGGGCCGCATGGTTGTGGATAAAACTGGGCTCAAGGGGAACTATAGCTTCACGTTGAAATGGACGCCGGATGTGAGTCGCGGCCAGATGTTCGGCGGTCCCGGACCCGGGGCTGCGGGACCCGGTGGAAACGCGCAATCAACACCGGGGATGCCGCCGGCGCCAGGTTCTTCTGATTCTTCTGGGCCTTCGATCTTTACAGCGGTTCAGCAGCAGCTCGGGCTGAAGCTGAAACCGGAAAAAGGCCCGGTCGAGGTCTTGGTCATCGATCATGTCGAGCCGCCGACGCCAAATTGAGGTTGTAGCGCAGCGTTCGTAGTTCAACGCTGCGGTTTTTCCGTGCAGTTACAAGCCGCAGCCTTGAAAATGCTCCCGGTTTGAGCGTGGATCTTCTGAAAACGAAAGACTTATGGCGTCGTTAGTTCATCCGCCGACAAGGAGCATTTTCATTCGGTTTCGCGGGCCAACGGCCCATCATGACAGGGCTGAACAACGAGCCCTGCGCTACAAAAACGACTTCTCTTCTGGCGCTGCGCTACCCCGCTAAGCTGTTTTTCCCCTGGCACCTAGCACCTGGAACCTGACACCTATTCATATCTGAGAGCGACCATCGGATCGACACGCATGGCGCGGCGGGCGGGAACATAGCACGCCAGGAGCGCGATCAGCATAAGCAGCACGGCGGCGCCGAGGAATGACAGCGGATCGGCGTAGCTGACGCCGTAGAGCACGCTTTGGATTGTACGCATCAGAATGATCCCCGCGGTGATGCCCACACTCGTGCCGATAACTGCAAGCTTCGCGCCCTGCCGTAGCACGAGCTGCAACACATCTTGCGGGCGCGCTCCCAGCGCCATGCGAATGCCGAATTCGTTCGTGCGTTGCACGACGGAGTAGCTGACAAGTCCATAAAGGCCGATGGCGGCAAGCACAATCGCGAGACCCGCAAACAGCGCGAGCAGATTGGCCGCAAACCGTTGAGGGCCGAGCGATTCTGCGATGCGCGCATCCATCGACGCCATGTCCGAGACAGGCAGATTCGGATCCACTCTGCGCACCGCCTGGCGAATCGCGCCTTCGGCAGAGGCCGCCCTGCCATGCGACTTGGCAATCAGAAATCCGCCCGAAGCCGGGTTCTGATACGCCGGGTAGTAGTAGACACCCTTAGAGCCACTTTGCGAAATGGTCGATGACGTTTCCTCTCCAGCCAATGTGGTAAAGCGAATGTGGCCGACGATGCCCACAATCGTGCACCAGCCGTTGGCTGAACCACCGCGAATCTTCTGCCCGATGGGATTCTCATTTGGCCAGTATTGGCGCGCCAAATTGTTGTCAATCACCGCGACAAACTCGGAGCCTTTGCGGTCGTCTTCCGTAAAGAGGCGGCCTTTGAGCAGAGGGATTCCCAGCGCCGTGAAGTATCCGGGAGTCACGAGGCGAACGTCACCGTGCGGGCCGGGGTTTCCTGGCGCCGACGGCTTGCCTTGGATCTCGAAGCTTGCTGACGAGTTTGCGCCTACGAATGGGATGAGGTCTCCGGCCCCCGCGTCTTTGATTCCCGGCGTGTGCTGTAATCGGTCGAGCACCGTGCGGAAAAACGCGTGCTGCTTGTCTGGCGTGTTGTACTGGTGCGGAGGCAGCGAGAGAGCCGCGGTCATCACCCCCCGCGGATTGAAGCCGGGATTCACGTCGGCGATGCGCGCGAGGCTTTCGAGCAGCGTACTCGTGCCCGCGAGCAGCACGAGCCCGAGAGCTAATTCTCCGGCGACAAGCCAGGCTCGGAAATTCTGGCGGCCACGGCTCCCCGTCAACGACCGGCCTGCTTCCCTCAGCGCATCATAGGGATTCACGCGCGACATGTGCCACGCGGGAACGCTGCCAAAAATCAGTACCGCAACGATTCCCGCCAGCGCGGTAAAGCCGAGGACATGGACGTCGAGCGGAAACGTCATGCCGGTTGCCAACGCCTTTGGCGCGGCGAAAAGCAGCGCACGCAACCCAATTCGCGAAAGCAGAAGCCCGGCGAGAACACCCAGGATTCCGAGCAGAAGATTTTCGCCCAGCGCCTGCACAACAATACGCTTCCGCGAAGCGCCTAGCGCGGCACGAACCGCGAGCTCCTTCGAGCGCCCAGCGGCTTTCGCGAGTAAAAGTCCTGCAATGTTGGCGCAGGCAATCAGCAGCACGAAGGCAACCGCTCCCCCAAGGATCAGAATCGGCGTGCGCAGATTGCCGAAGACGAAATCGCTAAACGGCATCAGGAACATGCTCCACTCGGACGCCTCCGCGAACCTTTTCACCCTGGCGTTAGCATAACGTTTCGAGAGAACGGCCATGTAGGCGTTGGCCTCTCCGAAGGTGACGCCCGGCTGCAGGCGGGCCACGGCAAGATAACTTTCATTGAATGTGTTGGCGACTGCATATTTGTCCGGCGGCAACCCAAGCGGCGCCCACAAATTGGTTTTGGGATCGGGCCAGTAGAAATTGCGACCCATCACACCGATAATGCGGTAGGACTGCTCGTTCAATTGAATCGTGCGTCCAATCGCATTGGGCTGGCCGCCGAACCAGTGCTCCCATGCCCCGTACGAAAGCACGATTTCGTGATTGGCGTTGGGTTGATCTTCGGCCGTGGTAAATACCCGGCCGAGAACTGGTTTCGCGCCAAAAACGTCGAACCACTGCCAAGAAACCAGCGCGCCTTCGAGGTCCACCGGATAGTCACCTCCCGTGTAATTGAAGTCGCCCTCCTGTTCGAGCGCCGCGGAGGCGAAAATTTTCGTGCTGCCGCGCATTTGGGCAAAATCCGGCACCGAAACCACGATGTTGTTTAGCCCGATCTTGAGGTAACGAGCGCGCTCCACCACGACCTGTTCGGGATGCGCCACCCCCGCGGGATGCAGAAAGAGCGCGTTCACTATGGAGAAAATCGCAGTGTTCGCGCCGATACCGAGTGCCAGCGTCAGCACCGCAACGGCGGTGAAGCCGGGGGACTTGCGCAACATGCGCAGGCCGAAATGCAAGCCTTGCAGGAGGCCTTCTACAAAATGGATACCGCGAGCCTCCCGGCATTCTTCCTTGACGCCCTCAAGACTACCAAATTCGGTGCGTGCGCGCCGCATCGCTTCCTTCTCAGAGATCCCGCTGCGGACCAAGTCTTCCGCATAGGCCGCGATGTGAGAACGCAGCTCCGAGTCCATGTCGCTTTCCGTG
>JASHOS010000218.1 GCA_030040995.1 Terriglobia bacterium
CCCAATCTTTACTTCGACCTCTCCGGTTCATCTCTCATCAAGAAATCCAACGATTACACGTTCTTCAAATCGATCTTCTGGTGGTCGGGCATCGTAAGCGCGCACACGCCGGAGTCGGGCGCGAGCGCGTTTGAGAAGCTTGTTTTCGGCTCCGATATTTTTCGTGGTGACTTGGCAGAATTTGATCGAGAGAGGGACCGTTATCAACAGATGCTCGACGCCTGCGATGTTCCCAAGGAGGCCCAAGCCAGGATCTTTAGTGGAACCATGCGGCAAATCCTTAGAGGACTCCCGTAGTGCCAACCCCGCTAAGCGGGGTCGGCACCTGCCGGGCTGAAGCCTGGCGCTACAACTCACTTAGAGACCTTCCGAAATGATGACGTTTAGAACCCTCAAAACGAAATGGTTCTGGTATTCGATTCTCTGTATCGCCTGCTGGGGTGCGTGGGCGCTCCTCGCCAAACTGGGTTCCGAAGAGATTTCTCCCGATGCTTCCCAGTTCCTTTTTGCCTTCGGAGCCTTGCCGGTGGCGCTGGTTCTGCTAGGCCGTCAAAGAATGAAGATGGAGAAAGACGCCAAGGGAATTGCCTATTCAGTAGCAAATGGCATTTTGTCCGGCGTTGGCAGTTGGGCTGTTTTCGCAGCTTACCGGTCGGGAGGAAACGCAGCCGTCGTTACAACCGTAACCTCCATGTATCCGCTGATCACCGTGATCCTGGCCGTAGCCATCCTGCGTGAGCGGCTTACGCGAGTGCACCTCATGGGGTTGGGCTTTGCGGTGGCTGCCTTTGTCATCTTTTCGCTGTAGTTGATCTCAAAATGAATATACCGCCCTGGTTTCTCTTCGCCGCCCTGGTTCTGGTGTGCTGGGGAATCGTTGGGTTGTTACAAAAGCTTTCTACGAACCGCGTATCGGCGGAGTCTGCGCTGATTTGGCTGGTAGTGGGATTTCTTCTGTTGACGCCCGTCTTCTATCCGGGCACGTCCGTATTTCACCATTCGACCCGCAGCCTGCTCGCCATCCTTGCCTGCTCCGCGCTGAACGCGCTGGGCGCTTTGGCGCTGTTTGCCGCAATGAAAAATGGCGGCAAGGCCTCGATTGTTGTTCCGCTGACAGCGCTCTACCCTCTCGTTGTTGTGGCCAGCGCGCCGCTCGTGCTCCATCAGTCAATCAGCCGGCTTCAGGGCTGCGGGGTACTGTGTGCCCTCATTGCCGTAGTGCTGCTCTCAACTTAGATTCAGCGATACCTGTGCAGCCAGGCCTGAGCGGCGCCAACCAGCCCGGCGTCCGCGCCATGCGAGGCGAGGGTAATCTGCGTTTTCTCTGCGGGCACCTGGGTACACACCTCCCTGATCACTTGCAGCGCGCGATCGAGGAAAAGATGGCTGCTTTTCATCACGCCGCCGCCCAGCGCAATCCTGTCGGGGCAGAACAGGGTGATCAGGTTAGCCAAGCCTAGCCCAAGGTAGTACCCCTCCCTTTCCACAGCGCGGCACGCCAGTTGGTCGCCTTGCTGGGCAAGCGCACAGACCTCCGCCGCGGTGATCTCGCCAACATCCGGTTGCTGCCCTCGAAGCCATGAGGCCATTGCGGGACCGCTGGCAAGGCTTTCCCAACAGCCTCGGGCCTTGCAATAGCACGGCGGACCTGACGCATCGATCACTTGATGACCGAGTTCTGGATGAGCGCCGTCAACCCCTCGGTAGAGTTCACCGGAGAGGATGATCCCCCCGCCGATGCCCGTACTGACCGTGATGTAGATCACACACCTGCTGCCTTGGGCTGTGCCCTCGCCCACTTCGGCGAGAGCCGCCGCATCCGCGTCGTTTTCGACGGCAACCCGCAGGCCGAAATCGGCCTGAAGCGACGTCACCAGGTTTCCCCCCTGCCAACCCGGCAGGGTCCCAACGTCACCGATGACTCCGGTGAACGGATCGAGAGGTCCCGGGCAGGCTATGCCGATTCCTTCGAGTTCGGCGCCTGCGCGCGTGGCGACGTCGATCAGCATAGCTTTGATACGCTGCACGGCGACTCCGAATCCATCCTCTGGCGCCGTGGCGCGTTCGCAGCGGCTGATGATCGTACCCGCTTCAGTCACAGCGCCCGCGGCGATCTTCGTACCTCCGATATCGACCGCTCCAATAACTTTAAGTTTCATTCGGCTCTCAGCGCCTCCGAGGGAGAAATCAGGCTTGCGCGCAACGCGGGTACTATCGACGCGACCAGCGCCGTGATCCCGAGCGTCAGAACGGCGAGCAAAATCACCACAGGGTCGTAGGGATTCAATCCATAAAGCTGGCTGCCCAGGAATTGCCCCGCTACAAGAGCCAGAGGAAATCCAATAACCAGACCAATACCCACCAGCACGAATGCTCCTCGAACGATCAGGGCAGCCACTTGCGCGGGCGTCGCGCCGAGCGCCAACCGCACACCCATTTCGGTGGTGCGCCGTCCTACGTTGTAGGCAGTGACGCCATATAGCCCGATAGAAGCCAAAACAAGCGAAAGGAGTCCAAAAGACGACGTGAGTTGCGCAATCAAGCGTTCTTGGCGGAAATTCCCCGCCACCTGCACTTCGAGAGGCTGAATGGAAATGATCGGCAGATTGGCATCCACCGACGCCATGGCCTGGCGGATCCGCGCACCGGAAATGCCGGCTCCCTGGCGGGTCACGATGACAATGTCGTGGAGGTTATGCGAGCCTGGATTGATATCCATTCCGGTTTTTGGCAAGAGGTCATGCTGCGCCTCCGGCAGAAAGAACATGGGGCCAAGCGGCTTCGAGAAATCGTCGAAATACCGGGCGTCCTGGACGATGCCGACGACTTCGTACTCGTGCGATGTTCCCATGCCGATCTGTGCGAAGTACTTCCCGATGGGGTGTTCATGATTGAAAAACTTGTGGGCAAAAGCCTCATTGATCACGGCCACGTGCTGCGAAGTGGCCGTGTCGTCCCTGGAGATGCCGCGTCCCGCCATGAGGGGAGTTCCGATGGCTTTAAAATATCCCGCCGTTACCCGGTCCCAGGAAGCAGAGTCGTCGTCGTTAGGTCCGGGCGCGGGACGCCCATCGATCCACACGCTGGCGCCCCAATTGTTGACACCCAGCGGCGAGTATTGGCAGATGGCCACGTGTGACACACCGGGAACGCTCGATAGCGAATCCTGGATGCGCTGATACAGGGTGGTGAGTTGGCCCATAGGATAGGCGACCAGGCTGGCGTCTATCCTGATGATAGTTCGCCGGGCCCGCGCAAAACCAAAGTTTTGATGTTGGAGGTTGTGCAGAGCCGCCGTGAGCAGTCCGGATGCTACGAGCAGCGCCAGCGAGAGCGCCGCCTGGAACACCACCAGCATCTTCCGGGCAAGCGAGGCCGTACGTGTAGTGGACCGGCTGGCTCCCCGAAGGGCTTCAATCGGATCTACGCGGGTGGCCATCCACGCGGGAGCGATGCCGAAACCGAGCCCCGCGATGAACGAAACGCCGAAAGCGAAGAGCAGCACCGGTGGCGAAGGCGACGCGCTGATGGGTACGCCTGCCAGGCCGGCAACCCTTGGGAAAACCAAGTGCAGAATAAGGCCGGTGCCCGCAAAGGCAATCCCTACGCCTGCCGCGCCTCCGGCGAGCGCGAGCGAAAGGCTCTCCGTGAGGGCCTGGCTCATCAGCCGCCGCCTTTGTGCCCCCAAAGCCATGCTCAACGATATCTCCCGCCGGCGCTCCAGGCCGCGAACGAGCATGAGGTTGGCCACGTTGGCACAGACAATAAGGAGCACGAACGCCGAAACCACCATCAGGATTTGGAGCCAGTGCTCATATTCCTCGCGCATGCTGGTGATCCCGCTGCCTCCCGGGCGCAGGAAGAGGGTCTGCTCGGGAAACTTCGCGCGATCGTTGGCGCTCATCTCACCCCAGTGCGAGCGCAGCCACTGCTTGAGCTCTACCCTCATCTCCGCCTCGATGGATGCCGGTTTCGCGCCGGGCCGAATGCGCCCGATCAAGTCCAACCAGTGCTGGTCCGGTTGGTTGATGTCGCCAGCGGCTCCCGTTAACGGTTCAGTCGCGAGCGGCACAAAGAAATCGGGTGGATTCGCGCGGAGCTTGTCGCCATAGAAGCCCGGCGGGGTGATTCCCACGACGGTATATGGCTTGTTGTCCAGAGTGAACACGGCGCCAATGAGCGATGGGTCCGACCCATACCGTTGCTGCCATAATCGATAGCTCATCACCGCGACTGGCGGAGCACCGGGTTGATCGTCTCGGGCGGTCAGTAGCCGGCCCGCATATGCTCGAATTCCGAACATGGTGAAGTAATTGCCTGAAACGAACTCGCCAGGATAGCCTTGCGCTGCCTCGGTGGTGCCGGAGCGTCGCACACCCATGAGCGATTCGCTCGCCTGGAACGCCGCCAACTCCGCAAAACTCTGGGTGTTGTCCCGGAAATGCTTGTACAGCTCGTACGAAAAGATAGAAAGCTCATTCTCCTGGCTGTAGCCTCCGAAATAACAGCAACGGGCTTCTTTCCCTACCCGGTATAATTCACTCGGGTCCGCTACCGGCAGCGACTTCATAAGGACTGCATGCACCAATGTGAAGATCGACGTGGTGGCGCCAATGCCCAGCGCCAGCGTGAGCACCACGGCAACCGTAAACCCGGGGTTGCGGCGCAACCGGCGTAGCGCATACCGCATGTCGCGAAGCACAGCCTCGGCAAATGGCAAGCCCCTCTGGTCGCGGTAGTCCTCCTTCATCGCTTCCACCGCCCCGAACTTCAGCACCGCTTGGCGCCGCGCCTCGTTTGGAGCGAGACCTGCGCGAAGGTTATCCTCCGTCTGCAAAGCGATGTGCGCTTCAATCTCTGCTCGCAACCGTTCTTCGTCTCGCCCGGTTCTCGTCCACCAGGTGAGCCGCCTAACGAATCGCTTTAGCTGCTTCATCCTCAGATCCTCCGCCCTCCTAAAAAATTGACGTAGCAGCAGGGGTAGCCACGGCGAGCGCTTTTCCTCGCCGTGGGCTGTTTATCGGAGACAAGCCCACGACGAATTCAACAAGCGAATTCGTCGTGGCTACCCGGTTCGTAACGCCTGACACCTGACACCTCATTTCACATCTCCCGCTCTTACGGCAAAAAATCGGGCGATGATTGCCGCTGTCTCATCCCAGTCCTGCTTTTCGGCCTGCAACTGCTTGCGGCCCTGCCGGGTCAGCCGGTAAAAGCGTGCTCTGCGGTTGTTTTCCGACGCGCCCCACTCCGAGGCGACCGAGCCTTCCTGTTCCAGCTTCAAGAGAACCGGATATAGCGTGCCTTGATTCACGGCGAGCAGGTCTCCACTGATCTGCTCGATCCGGCGGGCGATCCCGTACCCGTGCATGGGCCCCAGCACATCAAGGGTTTTAAGGACCATCAGCGCCAATGTGCCTTGCAAAACGTCTTTCTTGCGGTTCTTTTCGCCCATTAGGTTTCCAACAGAAGCATGCCATAGTTTTATTGGGAAAGCAACAGAAAAGCGGCTCGCGTAAGAAGCTGTGAGTTTATTGCGCTGAGCATGTCATCCTGAGCGCAGCGAAGAATCCCAGGATTTCGCTCAGGATAAACTCCGCGAAGGATCACGGCATTTTATTTTCAAGCAAATACAGGGATGCTTCGCGGAGTTTACCGTAAGCCTCTTCGCTTCGCTCAGAGCGATTCGAAGAGGAGCTAATCGGCTCAGCATGACAGATTCGAATAATCCACACGTTGTCAGTTTCGGGCGCGTAGCGCCGGGCTTCACCCCGGCATCTCACCAAATGCCGACCTGAAGGTCGGCGCTACACAGGTTGCTGAACCCTAAGCAGGTTTTACCGGCTCACCATCACGCGGCGGGCGGCTGAGAATCGGCGCGGGGAAGAGGTTCCCGAACTTGTAACGAGCCGCATACTTGTGATAACTATCGGACGCAAGGTATGTCTAAAGAGGGACGGGTTAGCGGCCTCAGGCATTTGCTGGCTGATCTCGCACCGGGCAGCGTACCCAAGGCGTGATGGGACAGGTTTCATGCACGGCATAGCGTATTACCTTTTGGAGCACGGATATCTCGTCCTTTTCGCCTTTGTGCTGGCTGAGCAAATCGGTACACCGATTCCGTCGTTTCCGGTTCTGCTTGCTATGGGAGCTCTGGCGCACAGAGGACGGTATTCGTTTTTCGCGAGCATCGGGCTGGCATCTCTTGCGTGTCTCCTGTGCGACCTGGGATGGTATCACCTTGGGCGCTTCCGCGGTCACAAGTTCCTGAATTTTTTGTGCCGCATCTCTTTGGAGCCGGATTCCTGTGTGCGCCGCACCGAAGAGTCCTTTGAGCGTCACGGCGCGCGGTCATTGCTTTTTGCCAAATTCGTGCCGGGCTTGGCCACTGCGGCGCCGTCCCTTGCGGGGCTGCTTCGAATGCGGATTTCGAGTTTTGCCGTATGGGACGTCAGCGGCGCGACCGCCTGGGCGGCGGCATTCGTTGGCGCTGGATACATTTTCAGCGCGCAGCTTGAAAGGGCGTCGGCCGTCGCGTTGGGTCTTGGGTCGGTACTTGGAGTGCTGGTCGTGGGAGCCTTGGCCGCGTACCTGGCGTGGAAATACCTTCAGCGCCAGCGCTTCATTCGCTCTCTTCGCATCGCGCGGATCACGCCCGAAGAGCTCCGCCAAAAGATGGACTCCGGCGAAGAAATCGTCATTGTCGATCTGCGCCACTCGAGCGAATTCGAAGCCGACGACGCGACGCTACCTGGCGCGCTACGCCTGCGGCCCGAACAGTTCGAACAAGACCACAAACAGATCCCACGGGACCGCGACGTGGTGCTCTATTGCAGTTGCCCCAACGAAGCCACCAGCGCGCGGGTGGCGTTGCTGCTTCGGGGCAAGGGGATCACCCGTGTGCGCCCGCTTGCGGGAGGATTTGAAGCCTGGCATAGCCTCGGATATCCTGTCGAGCGCCAACCAGTCGCCGCGGGCGCGGAGAAAGCTTCTCCTTCGCCCAGCGGCGGTGAGGGCGGGGCCGGCGCGGCAAACCCGTAGGCCAACCTTCTCACTACGAGTGCTGCCCGGGGTGGAAGGGAGGGGTTGAAACCCAATACTGTTCACTTAACCGTAGACCGCTTCCTGGCAAGCGCTTTGTATCAGGGCACGACTTCAGTCGTGCAGCGAAGAAGTGGCGACACATCCATGGCTTTACAGGTTGCGGAAAAACGGCTTTTCGGAGTCAAAATCGGCCGAAAATGGCGGTCGCTCGAACGGAGAATCAATAACTTACAAATCTTGACGAGCGCCATTTGGGGCTCTCAGGGGAGTTTTTCCGCAACCTGTTTAGCCCCTGTGCAGCAGCGGCTAAAGCCCGCTGTTCGAGATGCCACACTTCGGCACGACTGAAGTCGTGCCCTGATACAAGACGGAATGGCCATTTGGCTTATTTGAACAACATTGAGTTGAAACCCCACCCTTCCGCCAAGACCCACGAGAAAATGCGGGTTGGCCGGTTCAGGAATACTGCGCATTACTCACGCACGGCCCATGCCATGCCGTCGGGTCCTCTTCCCGGATCGATATGACCAATCACCTTGAACGTCCTCAAATCGATTACCACCACGTAATTATCGGGGCTGCATGCGACGTAAGCGCGCGATCCATCGGGCTGCATCAGGATTCCGGCCGCTCCGTGTCCGAGAGCCAGGCGCATAATCTGTTTGCGCTGGTGCGCGTCGAAGATGGCCAGGTCGCCACCCGCTCCGCCAAACAGGCTGGAGATAAGCACGTATTTCCCATCCGGCGTGAACCTGACTCGGTTGGCGCCCCGAAGGCCAGCTTGCAACGTCTGGACAATTCTCTTCTCGCCGACATTAATAATTGAAACCGTTCCATCCTGCGCCGCGGCAGACCAGAGTTCGCGGCGGTCCGGCGAAACGTCAAAGCCCTCCGTTCCCAAGCCCGTTTTGAGAACGGTTTCTTGCCAGAACACCGGATGAGGCGGCGGCCCGCCGGGTCCGTGCGGGTGCGACGCCTGGCCGCGCCCCCCGGGCGGAGGAGGCAGTGGCGGGCCGGCAGGGGCAGTCACCTTTTCAATGATGCTGATGGTGCCGGAATTTACGTTCGAAGTGTAGATACGGTCGAGATCGCTCGAAACTTCGATCATGTGAGTGCGCATCTGCCCGGTACCGAGTATCCAGTCAATTCTGCGGGTGAGAGGATTGTAGCGGCCAAACACCTCATTCACCTCGGCGGTAAAGTACAGCTCGCCGCTGGCAAAGGCCAGGCCATGCGGGCCGCGCAAGATGCCCAGATCGATTCGGGGCAGCGCCCTCTGAGCGGCGAGATCGACCACCGAGATGGTGTGGTAGGCGCCAAAGCCGTAATTCGAGATGAAAGCCAGCTTCCCGTCAGGTGAAGCGATCACCTCGTGTGGGTCAGGCCCGGCCGGAACGCGGCCCACCACCTTTAAGGTGGCGGGATCAATAATGGCAAGCGAACGGTCGCTCTTGGCGAGCACCAGCAACGCCGGCGAAGGTGTGTGTTGCCCCTGGAGCGTGGCGGCCGCCAAACAAATCACAGCGGCCATACCGATGATTCGTGAACTCATCAGGATTCCTCAATATGACGATATAGATGCGTTGCGGCGAGCTGCGCGT
>JASHOS010000219.1 GCA_030040995.1 Terriglobia bacterium
TCGACGACACGCTCAAAAGCATCGAGCGACGGCTCCAATTGATGTTCGGCAAAATAAACTTCGCCCAAATTAAACCAAGTCGGAGGATCGCCGGGATCGGCGGCGGCTACTTGCTTTAGTTCCGCTTCTGCTTTGGGATAGAGCAACTCGTGCTTATAGAGAATGCCGAGGTTGTAATCCACGGCCAGAACGCGCGGCGCCATCTGCTTGGCGGTGGTGAGTTCTTCGAGCGCCTGGTTCAGGCTGCCTGTTTGAATAAGCGCCTGGGCCAGGTCGAGATGGTCGAGCGCCAACGCGCGGCCCGAAGTCACAACTTTTTTGAATTTTTCGACAGCTTGTTTGTATTCACCCTGCTCGTAGTAGGCTTTGCCCAGACTCCGGCCGGTTTGGATCTCAGCCGGGGTGGGATTCGCCGCCTGTTTTGCCGGGAAGGAATTTGACGCGCCGATAGCCGTTGCGCAAGGTGCGGCCGCAAGCCAAAGAACGCCGATCACGATACCCAGGACTGTGGCGCAGATCGGCGGGGTAGCGTGGACCTGCGATTTTGAAGTCCGCAGTTCGTACGGCGGGCGAGCGAAAAGCCGCAGATCCCGCCAAGCGGGACGGTCTGCATTGCCAGATCGTGAAATCTTGTTTTTCGGCAAGTCTTGTGGCGACCCCCTCACCCGGCGCTGCGCGCCGCCCTCTCCCCCAAAGGGGCGAGGGCAGTATTCCCCTCTGGTTTGGTTGCGGCTGCAAGGCCGCGCTGCACTAATATCTGCGGAAGGCGAGCCGTGACCCGGGCACGAGGAAGATGCAAGGCTGAAATAAAAACCGGGATGGCATCGTTCGTTTTCCAGGCTGCGGCAAATGTAGCGCACAGTGGGGCATTATACATCGGGCGATTCAAATGTGGGCCTTCACGCCCGAACTCGTCGATAAGCGAAGCTGATGTGGGGAACGGTTTGCCGTTCCCTTGATGATCTCCCCGAAAATCGACCAGGGTAGGGCAAGCCCTACCCCTACGCTGTCTGCATCATGGATCGATCCTGAGCAGGGCCACGGGAACGTGGCTGGTTGGCCGTAACGTGTTCGTTCGGTTTTACTCGAGGGATTAGAGTCACGCTCTGCTGACACGCGACACGCGATTTTTTGACAAAGGCGTGACGCATCCAGTAAACTAATTGCTTCGGCTTTTGAGGCTCGGACAGCATGAATTGCCTGCGCTAACCCCGCCTGATGTTGCCGCAATCCCAATTTCCTCAATAAAGGAACGGATCAATGCAAGGACTTACTAAGGAACGTATGGCCGGGCAGCCAACATCGTCAGCATCCGGCCGCGTGTTTAACTTCAGCCCGGGTCCCGCCATGCTCCCCTATGAAGTCATGGTTCGCGCCCAGGAGGAATTCCTGAATTACGGGGGACTTGGCGCATCCGTCCTTGAGATCAGCCATCGCTCCAAGGACTTCGTGAGCATCGTTGAAGAGGCGACTTCAGTTTTCCGTGAGCTGGTTTTGCTGCCCGAAGACTATTCTGTCCTTTTCATGCACGGCGGGGCGCGAATGCAGTTTGCCGCTGTTCCGATGAATTTGATTGCCCGGAAGCCCGCGCGCAAGGCGGCCTACGTCGAAACCGGCGTTTTCTCGGCCAACGCAATCAAGGATGCCGGTCCGTACGGCACGATTGACACCGTTGCAACCAGCAGGAATATTAAGTTCGTGCGAATCCCGGATCTCGACCTGAAGCGCGTCGCTGAAGATACATCGTATCTTCATATCACGACCAACAACACCGCCTACGGGACTCGCTGGAACAACTTTCCCGATACGGGCGACCTCCCGCTTGTGGGCGACGCAACCTCAGAGATATTGTCGAGAGTTGTCGATTATTCGCGGTTTGCGTTGGTTTATGCAAGCCTCCAGAAAAACTTAGGACCGGCGGGAACCGCTATCGTCGTGATCCGCAAGAACCTCCTTGGCCAAGCGCTCCCCGAAACCCCGCCTTTGCTCAACTACGCGGTTGTGGACAAAGGACAATCGCTCGTGAACACTCCGAGCACTTTCAATATCTATTTTGCCCTCCTCGTGATGCGCTGGATCCGAGGCCTTGGCGGAGTGCGCGAAATTGAGCGGCGCAACGATCAGAAAGCTGAGCTTCTGTACGAGTATCTCGACCGCTCGAATTTTTACAGACCGTTGGTTGACAAGGCGCATCGCTCGACGATGAACGTCACGTTCGATCTTCCAACACCCGAGGCGACTGAGATTTTCGTCAAGGAGGCGGGCAAGGAAGGCCTTTATGCGCTGAAGGGCTATCGCGAGGTGGGCGGAATACGTGCTTCAATTTACAATGGAATGCCGCTGGAGGGTGTGCAGGCCCTCGTTTCATTCATGCAGGAGTTTGAACGAAAGCGGGGCTGAAAGCATGTTTCAGCCCGCTACCTGTCGCGTCAGGTGAATCCCTTATGAAAATTCTTGTGTCAGACAATGTTTCAGACAGCGCGTTGGAGGTTTTGCGGGCTGAGCCCTCTTTCAACGTCGTCTATGCTCCCGGCGATAAGGAGGCGTTGAAGAGTGAGATTCGCGATGCGGAAGCGCTGGTGGTGCGTAGCGCCACAAAAGTCACCGCTGCCGTGTTGTCGCAGGCAAGCAAACTGCGCGTGATCGGCCGTGCTGGCGTCGGCGTCGACAACGTGGAGCTTGACGCGGCTACGGAAAAAGGCGTCGTAGTCATGAACACGCCCGGCGGCAATGCCACGAGCGTTGCGGAAGAGACGTTAGGCTTTCTGCTGGCGCTGGCGCGGCGCCTGCCCCAAGCGAACAACTCCATGAAGGCGGGAAAGTGGGAGAAGAAGAAGTTTTTGGGAATGGAGTTGAGGGGCAAACGGCTCGGACTGATCGGCCTTGGAATGATCGGTATGGAGGTAGCCCGGCTGGCTCAGGCGTTTCAGATGGAAGTGATTGCATACGACCCGTTCGTTTCCTCGCTGGTTGCCGGACAACAGAACGTGAAGCTGGTCTCTATGGAAAAGGTATTTAAAACCAGCGACTTCATCAGCCTGCATTGTTCGGCAACGCCAGAGACAACTCATCTGGTGAATGCCCACGCGCTGGGGCTGATGAAGGCGGGCGTCCGGATCGTTAATTGCGCGCGAGGCGAACTGATTTGCGAGTCCGATCTCTTGCAAGCCCTCGAGAGCGGCCACGTGGCCGGGGCGGCGCTGGACGTATTCGAGAAGGAGCCACCTGCGGATTCCCGGCTCGTCAATCATCCCGAGGTGATCACCACGCCACACATTGCGGGCTCTACGGAGGAGGCGCAGGAAATCGTCGGCATCCGCATTGCCGAGCAGGTCCGCGACTACCTCTTGCAGGGCGTTGCTCGCAATGCGGTGAACGTGCCCTCGGTTTCTCCCGACGAGTATAAGAAGCTCGATCCTTATATCCAGTTGGGCGAGAAGCTCGGTTCCTTTCTAGCCCAAGTCGTCACGGGCGGGCTGAGCGAGATCAGAATTAGCTATGATGGCGGGCTGGCGGAACTGAACACCCATCTAGTGAAGAACGCTGTTCTTAAGGGCATCCTGAATCACGTCCTGTCCCAGGAAGCGCAAGCCAACCTGATTAATGCCGGGGCGCTCGCGCAATCTCGCGGCGTGGAAGTTGCCGAACTGCGAAGCGCGCGCCGGGCAACGTTCTCGAACTCATTGGGTATCTCGCTCCGAACCGAGTCAGGATCAGCCTCGGTGCTTGGAATGGTGGGCGCGCGGGACTCTTTGCGCATTCTCGGAATTAACGACATTGATATCGACGCCCCCTTGCGTGGCGTTCTGCTGTTCATCAGAAATCAGGATATCCCGGGCGTCATCGGCCGCGTTGGCACCGTGCTCGGCAGCCACGGGATCAATATCGCCAATTTCACGCTCGGCCGCAATCCCCAATTGGGCGAAGCCATAGCTATCGTCAATGTAGACCAGCAGATTCCCCCCGATGTTCTCAAAGCGATTCAGGCGATTTCCGCCGTGCGCCTGGCGCGCGCCATCCAGATTGAGTAGCTCGTTCAGCGGTCATGTTCACCGGTTGAGCTGTTGACCTCGGCGCGAGCGATGGATTTGTTCGCGTGCTCCCTGTCTCCCTTCCTTGATTGGAAAACGTCCGGGTTCATCCACGGGCACGTCAAAGTCCGGATAGGGGTGGTTGTAGCGACTTCGCCTTGTAACGCTGCGGCTTTTTCCTGCAATTACAAGCCGCAGGGCTAAAAGCGAGCCCTGCATTGCAAGGACGTGAAATCTTGTTTTTTAACCAGATTTTTTAGCGACCCCCTCACCCGACTCGCGCCGGCTGGAGAAAGCGCCGGCCGCGAGCCACCCTCTCCCGGGGGAGAGGGCAGAGTATCTATAACTTTGATTGCGACCACGAGGCCGCGCTGTGCTACAAAACGCGCTCCAAACCGTAATAAGCCCTAACTTTGACGTAATCCTGTGGGTTCATCGCTTCCGGTTGAGAACACTCGGTGAGCGCGATAAACTAAAACCCGTACGCTTGTCTTCGTGGGCCAACGCCGGCAATCCCTCACTTTCGGGCGCGTAGCGCCGCCTTCCCGGCGGCAAATGCCGGTCCCGCTAAGCGGGACCGGCGCTACACTGGTTGCCGTGCTTTCGTTTCGGCGCGAAGCGCGCCGTTGTGGGATGGAGTAGAGTATGAGTGTGCAATCGAAGGGCTTGCTCAAAGGCAGCCCGTACACAAGTAAGCTACAAGCCAATTCCAAGCTGATGAGGAAAGATATCATCCCAGACGGCAATCTGGATAAGTTGGTTTGGAAAAATGCTCCATGGGTGCACTTCGATCATGATTGGAAAGGGCAGAGGTGGTACCCCGGCGCGGAAACGCGCGTGGCTAGCCGCTGGACTCCGTCTCAGATTTATTTTGCATTCTGGTGCAAGTATTCGACGCTCAACGTTTTCGGCGGTGAGGATACTGCCGGCGAGAAGTATGGTTTATGGGAAAAAGACGTGGTTGAAGTATTTCTGAATCCGGACCCAGAACGCGTCGAGCAGTACTACGAATTCGAAGTGGCGCCCAACAACATGTGGATTGATCTCCAAATCGATCTCACCAAAAGCCCGTTCCATGATGAATCGTGGAATTCCGGGTTCGTGCACGCGACCCAGGTACAGAAAAACGTGTGGACGTGCGAGATGCGAATTCCGGTGGCCGCGATGGCCCCTCGGGGATTCAGGCTGCGTTCGGGAACTGAATGGAGGGTGAACTTTTACAGAGCAGATGGCCGTGGTGGCAACGCAGAACGGCGGTTGCTGGCCTGGAGTCCGACGCTTAGCCCCAAACCCAATTTTCACGTTCCAGCGCGGTTTGGTCTCGTTCATTTTGTCCACTGATCTCGCTCGTTCGCCATCATGTTTCTCGCTTACAGCATGCTGTATTTCGTGGGCGTTGTCCTGGCGGCTCCGTACTATGCGTGGCGTTATCGGGGAACGCATTTTTTGCGGGCCTCCTGGCGCGAGCGCCTGGGCTATTTGCCGGGTCAGTTCAGGCAGGAACAGTCTGGCGCCATCTGGGTTCACTCAGTTTCCGTCGGCGAAACCTTGGCCATCTCCGGGCTCGTACAAGCGATCTGGGAACGTCATCCGGCCCGGAAAATCTTTATCAGCCACATCACGCCCACTGGCCGGCAAGCTGGCGAGAAGCGGCTTCCCGGGCTGACGGGGCGATTCTATTTGCCGCTCGACTTGAGATGTTCCGTGCGCCGGGCCCTCGCTTCGCTTCGTCCGGCTTTGTTATTAATTGCAGAGACGGAGCTGTGGCCGAATCTACTAAGGGAGGCCCACCGCGCCGGAGCGACCGTCGTGCTGGTTAACGCCCGAATTTCTGACCGCTCATTTTCAGGTTATCGGCGCTTTGCCCCCTTGACGCGCCGGGTCTTTGAGAGCGTGGACTGGATTTTCGCGCAAACTGCGCGGGACGCCGAACGCTTTCAGGCACTCGGCGCCGAGCCGAGCCGCGTGCTGATCATGGGCAATCTGAAGTTTGACGGGAAGCCAATCGATACCAGCGGGTTCCCCCAGCGTCTTCACGAAGCGCTTGCAGCAGCGCGCCGGCATCCGGTGATGATTGCGGCCAGCACCATGCCGGGCGAGGAAGAGTTGGTATTGAGGGCCTGGGAAGAAGTCTATCGTGCGCACCCAAGAGGGCTTCTGATCCTGGCGCCCCGGCATCCGCCACGCTTCGAGCGTGTTGCTCAACTTCTGAGTTGCCGAGGCATACCCTTCGTTTGCCGCTCGTCGCTGCCTGAAGGCGTGACGGATATGGCAGAGAAGTTCAAGTCACCTTCTGTTGTGCTGCTGGACAGCATCGGGGAGTTGGCGGGCGTCTTCGAAGCCGCGGACGTGGTTTT
Organism: Terriglobia bacterium; assembly: GCA_030040995.1. Taxonomy (GTDB): domain Bacteria; phylum Acidobacteriota; class Terriglobia; order UBA7540; family UBA7540; genus JASHON01. Next base: position 6,389 of record JASHOS010000219.1, read on the forward strand.
CATTGGCGGAAGTCTGGTTAACGCCGGCGGACATAATTTGCTCGAGCCTGCAAGCTGCGGTAAGCCGGTGCTTTTTGGCCCGCACATGGAGAATTTTCGCGATGCGGCGGAGATCTTTCTGGATGCGCGCGCTGCAATCCGCGTGCAGAAGCCAGACGAACTCTCGCCAGCGGTTCTCCAACTGCTCGAGGACGGCGAGCGCCGGCGGAGTCTCGGCGAGTCTGCGCGGCGCTTGATCGAACAGGGATCGGGGGCCACTCAGCGGATTCTGGAGCGGATTTCCAAATTCCTCGGCGAGCAGAAGTCCTCACCGGAGCCGGTGTGAGGAGAAGCGCATTTGCGGCTCCCTTCCTGGCGCCGATCGCCGCCGGCTACGAGGGCGCGGTCCTTGCGCGTAATGCTCTCTACCGGACGGGGCTTCTAAAACGCCGCAGGCTTGGCCGGCCGGTGATCAGCGTCGGGAATCTCTCGGTGGGCGGATCGGGCAAAACACCGCTGGTTGCTTTGCTCGCGCGGTTGCTGCTAGCGAATGGCCTCAAGCCCGCGATTCTCACTCGGGGTTACTGGCGCAAGGGCGGCCGGAGCCTTGTCGCGATAGCGCCACAGATGACTCGTTGCGTGGAACCGCGCGCGACGGGCGATGAGCCCGCCTGGCTGGCCGCCACCTTGCCTGAAGTTCCGCTCGTCGTCTGTGCGAACCGCTTTCGCGGCGGGCAATTCGCGGAAAGGGAATTCGCCGTGGGCTCGCATGTGCTCGACGATGGCTTTCAGCATCTCCAACTTGCTCGTGACGTCGACGTGGTGGCGCTGGACGTCACCCAAAATGTTCCGGGGGCTGCGATGCTGCCGGCGGGCAGGTTGCGTGAGCCTCTGCGGGCGTTGGCGCGCGCCCAGCTTGTGGTGCTCACGCGGACGGAGTTGGCGGATGCGGCGGAGCTGGAGCAGGCGATATCCCGGATCCATCCTACACCGCAGGTCTTCCGCAGCCGCGTGAAAATAGCTTCACTGGTAAACGTTGCCAGCGGCCAGCGCATCGCCCCTGGGACTCTGGCGGGTGTTCCTGCCCTTGCCTTTTGCGGCATCGGCAACCCACAGGCTTTCTTCACAGATCTCGAACATTGGCGCTTCCGAATCGCCCGTTCGGTCGCGTTTCCAGACCATCATGTGTACAGTGCAGCCGACGCACTGCTGCTTTCGCGTCGGGCCGGCGAGTGCCACGCAGAAATCCTGCTGACGACTGAAAAAGATGTAATGAATCTGCCCGAAGGCTGGAAAGTGCCGCTCGAAGCGTTTGCCTGTGCGATTGAAATCGAGATGCTGGAGCCCGGGGCGTTCGAAAACGCGGTGCTTGCGCGAATTCGCGGATTGGCGTAGGGTCCAGGGATTGGGTGGATAAGCCGCTTCACTGATGGCGCAGCCATCGTGCATTTTGCGATGTAACGCGACCGGCGAAGATCGCAGACATGGCCAAAAGAGCGGCGTCTGCATTGCAAGGTCGTGATTTCTTGTTTTTTTGGCAAGGTTTTTGATTACCCCTCACCCGCCTGCGGGCAGGAGCCCTTCGGTGGGCGCAGGCCCGGCCCGCGCCGGCTGGAGAAAGCGCCGGCCGCGGTTCACCCTCTCCCGAGGGAGAGGGCAACGGCTGCGCGCAGGGTTGGTTCCGGCCGCAAGGCCGCGCTGCGGCACCCGGCGATTGCGTCCGAAACTAAGGCATGACCCTACCTTCTTGATTTTCGGGTTGAGGCGTGCTCCGCAAGACTGCCTTGCGAAGGCGTGAGTAAGACTTCGTCGATCGCAGCGCGCGCAGGCAAGAGGAGCGCGCTGAGGACCGCAGCCGCCACGTCGGAGGGCTGTAGGAGCCGCCGGCGATCCACGGCAAAATCAAACTCATCCGACATGCGCGTACTTGTTGACCCCGGCAGGATCGCGCTGACTCTTATGGCGTGCGCGCGGAGCTCTTCCGCGAGGACGCGCGTCAATCCCAGCGCGCCGAATTTAGACGCGCAGTATGCGGAGCAATTGGGAAAAGCCTTGCGGCTTGATACGGAGAGAATATTGATAATATGAGCGTTCCCACTACGCCTGAGCAAAGGCAACGCGGCGCGCGTCACGAGATACAGAGAAGTGAGATTCGTGCAGATGTTGGTTTCCCAGTCGGAGAGAGTTGTGCGGCTAAATGGCTTGTACGTGAAAACGCCGGCATTATTCACCAGCACGTCCAGCCGGCCGTATCTGGCGCGGACGAGCTTAAAGAGCTGCCCCACGCTTTTCGCGCTTGTGACGTCGGCGACGAACGGAAAAGCGCCTGGAATCCCTGCGGCCGCCTCGTGGATGAGTTTTCGGCTGCGCGAAGCCAGCGCTAGGCAGGCACCTTCCAATGCACAAGCCTGCGCGATGGCCTGGCCAATACCGCGGCTCGCGCCGGTGATGAGAACGACCCGGCCCGACAGTCGGTTTGACCGTGTGAACTCGCGTTCGGTAACCGACGTCCGCGATCCGGGCGCCGGGTTTCGATTGGGGGCGCGGGACATTTCCTGGACTCAACTTGCCGGGCGGCCGCTTGGGATGAGCATGAACTGACTCCGAGGTTCTTAACCCCGGCGCACGAGCGTCAGAAACTCCTCCCGTGTCCGCTGCGCGGAGCGGAAAACGCCGAGCATGGCGGAAGTGATCGCAACCGAGTTCTGCTTCTCAACTCCCCTCATAATCATGCAGAGGTGGCGAGCTTCAATAACCACACCGACGCCCAGTGGACGGATCCTTTCCATGATTGTTTGGGCAATCTGGTTCGTCAGTCTCTCCTGGATCTGAAGCCGGCGCGCAAAAACATCCACGAGGCGGGGAATTTTGCTGAGTCCAATGACTTTCTTGGAAGGGATGTAGGCCACGTGGCAGCGGCCGAAGAATGGAAGTAAGTGGTGCTCGCAGAGGCTGAAGATCTCAATGTCCTTGACGATCACCATTTCATCGTAGGCTACCTCATAGAGCGCGCCGTTCAGGACTTGTTCCGGATCTTGCCGGTAGCCGCTCGTCAGGAAGCGCAGCGATTTCGCCACTCGCTGAGGGGTGCCGGCCAGACCGGGGCGATTTGGTTCTTCCCCCAGCATCTGCAGCATCCCGCTTATGGTGGCTTCCAACCCTTCGTCGCGCCGGGCAAGCGCTGAGACGGTGGGAAGATTTCTCTGTTTTTGTTTAAGGCCACCCGGCACGCGCTATCCCTCGTACTCGAAATAGTTAGAACTGGTCTCTTCAAGGCGCACTCTTTTAAGGAAGGCTTTGCCAGGTTCATGAGTGAGATTTGCCGAGAGGATCCCGTAGATCTCCATGCACAGGTTTTCCGTTGTGGGCGTGAGGTTCTGGAAACGGTCGACATCCAGGTTGAGATGAGCGTGATCCAGCGGTTCGAGAACGCTCTGGCGCACCACCAAGTCCAGCTTGGCAACGTCAAAAACCATGCCGGTCGCCGCGTCTACCGGGCCGGCCACAGTGACATCGAGGATATAGTTGTGGCCGTGTCCGTAAGGGTTATTGCATTTACCATAGATGCGCGCGTTTTCTTCCGCTGTCAACGAGCGGCTATGGAGCCGGTGGGCAGCCGCAAAGCGATACCGGCGTGTAAGGTCAATCATTAGGCTCCATAATAGTCAACGTAGAGGTCTGGCGTCTCATAAAGCCGCACTCGGTGCAGCCGCCCGAACGTTAGCTTGGCTGCAATCAGGTTCCAGATCTCAATGGAGATGTTCTCCGTGGTGGGGATACGGGACGCGAACGCCGGCACCTCCGCGTTCAAGAACCTATGGTCCATCCGGTCCAAAACCTCCGACTGCAGCAGCTCTTTCAAATCCCGTATGTTGAGCACCATACCCGTCGCCGGATCAATTTCTCCGGCAATCGTGACTTCAAGCGTGTAATTATGGCCGTGGCCGTGAGGATTGTTGCACTTGCCGAAGATGCGGCGGTTCTCCTCCGGGCTGAGAGCCGGATTATGGTAATAATGCGAGGCTGAAAACTCGGCCCGGCGCGTCAGGTAAATCATAGGGCGTCCTTGGCCGGAGAAATACGGTAAGTGCGCCCCTTCCAGCTAATAGAGCCACGATGCCTATGCGCCCAGACGGAACTCAGCAGTAGCGCGCTCGCGAGCGGCGCTCCGGCAAAAATGTACTTCGCTAAGCTAGGGGCGAAACCGGCCTTGCGGAGCTGCTGCCGGTATCGCCGCTGCTGGGTGCTAAAGGCGATCACGCAGGCAATCCCGGCAACAGCCGTTTTTCCCCGCTGTCTGCCCCAAAAGGCGAAGGTGAGCAATAGAGGAGCTAACACGCCCGGTAGCCAGTGGAAGAGCATCTGTTCCAGAATCATTTTCCGGATTTTCCCGGTGTCACGGCCAAATAGCAAAAATAAATTTTTGGTCCAGCCCTGCCACATTGCTCCAAAGGTGCTGTACATGCGCGTGCGCACCCATTCCCCTCCCGGCAAAAACACCAGGCGGCCGCGCGCCGCCTTAACCCTGTCAGCCAGAGCAACGTCTTCCAAAATCGCGTCGGGCGCAGCGGCGTAGCCACCGATGGATTCATAAGTGGCGCGGCGTATCAGGATATACTGCCCATTGGCAGCGGCAGCCGGCGACTGCGGGTTATTGACGTCGGCAAACGGGTATAATTCCGAGAGCTGGGCGAAAATGAGCGGAATGACGGCCTTTTCCCACCACCGGCTCGTTTCTTGACCTGGGGAGACGGAGAGGAGGTCTGCGTCGCAACTCTCCGCGCGCGCGATCAGCTTTCCTAAGCTGCCGGGACGGTGCTCGGTATCTGCATCGGTAAAGAGCAGCCAATGGCCCGATGCAACGCGTGCCCCCGTCACGAGCGCGTGAGGTTTTCCCAACCATCCGGGTGGCAGGCGATCCACTCGGATCGTTTGTAGCGCCGGAAACTCCTGGCTGAGCTCACTAAGAATCTCGGGCGTGCGGTCTTCAGACTGATCGTCAACGACAATCAGTTCAAGAATCTCCGGTTGCGCCGCGATTGAGCGAACCGAGCGGCCAACATTGCTTTCTTCGTTGCGCGCCGGGATGATTGCGGAAACGAGAGGATGGGAATGCAAGTTCTCAGTATAATAAACGGGGAGGAGATGGGCAACCATGGTTGACGTGACGAAGAGGCGATTGGCAGCAACAGCAGCTAAACTGGGAATTCGCGCCGGTGTGGCGTGCGTGATCGTTGGGGCGATCCTCGTTGTGGCGTTCACGCGGACGCCCGGCCCGCTCCGGATCGGCAGCCGGCTTCCGCAATTCACGCTTCCGGAAATGAACGCGGGCGATTTTTCACTGCGCAACGGCCGGCATCACGTGTTGCTGGTGAATTTCTGGGCGACTTGGTGTCCTCCGTGCGTCATGGAAGCTCCGAGTCTAGAAAAGTTTGCACAGCAAATGCGGCCGTTGGGTGTGAGGCTGGTTGGTGTAAGCGTTGACCAGAGTACGCCTGATCTTGAAAAGTTTGCCGCTGGTTACCGCCTCACTTTTCCTATCCTTCGCGATCCTCGCCAAGCGCTTGCTTCACGCTTTGGCACCTATAAATTTCCAGAGACCTACATTTTTGACCGCGACGGAAGGCTGGCGGAGAAGATAATCGGCGCGGCTGATTGGGAAGATCCTCGCATGATCGCGTTCGTCGAATCCCTGGTTCGTTGGCCGCCTGTTCATGTAAGTGGTGATCAGAAGCCGGCCGGTGGAAACTGGTAACTTTCATCACTTCTGAACCTATCGTGGAGAGGGTAGACCAGTTCGGCACAACGCTGCATCCAGTCGCACAACGTCTGCTTCTACCAACTTCGATTGTGGTGTGAGCCATCGCTGTGGCGAGAATTACGTCAGGTCACCTTTCCCTTCAGTTGATTTCGACCACTGACTGCCATTTTTCTCCTCCTTCATTCACTGTCTTGTAACACCGTTGTCCTGGAACACTGCTCACCACCATGAGGCGTCAACTCCATCCTAGTCATGTGCCACTAACGGTTCTGGACAATGTTGTACGCCTTGGTAGCTCTTTTGACTTTCGCCAGAATGCGGTCGGCAGTGGCGGTCCAAACGAAGGGCTTAGGATCAGCATTGTGCACGCTCACGTAGTCGGCAATCGCCGCCTCCAGCTCCGCGACGGAGCGGAAGGCTCCGCGCTGGAGCCGATTCTG
>JASHOS010000220.1 GCA_030040995.1 Terriglobia bacterium
TGCCGTCCTTCCGTCGCTTCTTGCTGCGCAAAAACATCGTCAGTGCGCATCCTGGCAAATCCTGGGCATTGATGTAAAGGGGGTAGGTCGGCACTACAGCCGCCCGCCTTAAGGGTGAACTGATCCGGAAGAGGTTAGATCGACGCAGTGATCAAATTCGCTCCGCACCGCGCCGTATCTGCGAAAGTCAGGCTAGCAGTTTCGGGTGAGGCGGTGGGGACGGGTAAGACGGATGCGACAATTTTTTTGCGCTGCAGCAGAGCTGCAGGCCAAGTGCAGAGCCGGCTTAGAGACGACTAACGTTTGAACCTAGGGGCGGACGGCGGTTAGAATGTGACATCGTGATGAGCAGAGCCGCTGGTGGCGTGCTTTTCGTCTCTTTCTGGCTGGCCACACTCGCGCCGGCGCAGGTTTCCGCCCCGGCCGAGGCGCCAGCATCGGCGCAAGCGCCCTGCGCGGCTTGTACAGTAGCGCCGGGCTTTAGCCCGGCACACGCCGACTCCGCCAATCGTGGTCGGCGCTACGGTGAACTTATTGATGCGACGCCGAGACTTGCTTTTCATGCTGGGGGGAACTCTTGTTGCCTCGCCCGTGCTGGCCGATTTCAGCGTGGTTTCCCAAAACCCGCTGATTGCTGAATATGGTCTCGAATCCGTTCGCGAGCGCTATACCCCGGCGGGGGAGTTTTACGTTCGCAATCATTTTTCCGTGCCCGCCCTGTCCCTCTCGGCCCAGCTACGGATTACGGGCGAAGTCGCTAAGCCCGTCCTCCTGACGGCGCAGGATCTTGGGCGCCTGCCACAGCGCCATCTGGGGGCGGTTCTCGAATGCTCAGGGAATTCCATTGGCCCTTACCAGTTGGCGAGCAACGCCCTATGGGAGGGTTGGAGTCTGAGTGACGTGCTCGCCCTGGCTCGACCGCGACCATCCGCCAAGTTTCTGCACCTCTACGGGGCTGATGGGTTCGTGCGCAGCGTTCCGATTGCCCGGGCCCAAGGGAACGCCCTGCTCGCTACGCGTATGAATCTTCAACCGCTCTCCCCGAATCACGGCGCTCCGTGGCGAGCTTTTTTCCCCGGCTGGTATGGAATGGATTCGGTGAAATGGCTGAAGCGGATTGAGGTGGCAGCCTCGCCCATCCCGCCGGTCCCAAACGACTACTGGGCCGTGGAAAAGGCGCCGGATGGCAAAATCCAGCTCGCCCCGCTGCCCGGAATTCGGTTGAAGTCGGCGTTCATCTATCCCGCTTTAGGTGCGGTCCTGCGGCGAGGAACCATGAATGTTCGCGGACTGGCGTGGTCGGACGGCAGCGCTGTTTTGGCAGTCGAAGTTTCGGCTGATGGGGGGAAGGTGTGGCGCCTGGCGCAATTCGATCCATCCCGTCAGACTTCAAAATATGAATGGAAGTTCTGGAGCGTCCCGCTTGAACTGACGGATACGGGAATTGTGGAGCTGGCATGCAAAGCAATCGGAGAAAAGGGAAACGAGCAGCCTACCGGACGCCCCCCGAATCGCATCGATCGTTACGCCAACAACACCATCGAGACCATCCGCATTATGGTGATCTGAGGGGGCAAATCCTCTGCCATCATAAATGCCAGAGCTGAGTCGTTTTCTGGGAATCGTAATCGCCATGTTCTACCGGGAGCATGGGCCTGCGCACTACCATGCGGTCTACGGAGAATACGAAGTGACCGTCGAGATTGAAACGGGGACTGTATTCGGGAGGTTTCCCCGACGGGCGTTAAATCTGGTGCTGGAATGGCATAATCTCCATAAGCGGGAGCTCATGGAAGACTGGGAACTGGCTCGGGAGCGCCGGCCCCTGAAGAAGATTTTACCACTGGAGTGAAGCAATGGACTATGACGTTTTGGAGGCTACGCAGATTTCAGGATTCACTCTCAGGATCAAGTTTCGCGACGGAACGCAGGGAGAAATCGACCTCGAGCCGGAGCTGGTTGGTCCGATCTTTGAACCCCTTAAAGACCCCAGCCGATTTAAGCTCTTCCGCGTCGATCCTGAGTTGCACACGCTGGTTTGGTATAACGGCGCAGATCTTGCCCCTGAATTTCTGTACGAGCGCGTACGCGTCACCGCGTAATTTGGCAAGCCGATGAACGGGCGATTCTAGTTCCCGAGCATGAGCCCCTCATACAGCGGAGCGGGAAGCGCGGACCACAATTGCGGCTCGAGCCGGAGGCCTTCTTCTAGTTCGCGTCGGGCGTCGGGCGTAAGGCTGCCGGACGCTGGCGCGAGCAATAGCCCCAGCTCGATGTGGGCGACGGCGATCGTGGGGTCGAGGTCGAGCGCCTGACGGAGCTCATCCTGCGCCGTCTGCTTTTCTCCCTTTTTCAGCAAAGCGTTTGCGAAGTTTACGTACGCAGAGGCGAGGCCGGGCTGCGCGGCCAGCGCGGCTTGGAATTGAGTGATGGCCTCATCCACGTTTCCGGCATTGAGGAGAACGTTGCCGAGATTATTGCGCGCTTTGCCGAAGTCCGGCTTGTCGCGCACAGCCGCAGCGAACTCCCGCTGCGCTCCGGCGACATCCTTCATCTGCCAGAGCACGCCGCCCAGATTGTTGTGCGCCTCCGCATAGGAGGGGTCGCTTGCAATCGCCTGGCGAAATGCGGCTGCGGCTCCGCTCAAGTCTCCGCCGTACCACAGTTGCAACCCACGGTCGTTCTCATTCTGCGCGCGGCTGGTGAGCACCATTTGGCGCATCAATTCGCGCGCTTTGACAAACTCCGCATCCGCCTGAGCGTTTTCATTCAGGCGCTTCAGCGCCGAAGCCAAGCCGTAGGTGGCCATTGAAGCGTCCGGCAAGCCCTCGGCAAGGGCTTTTTCAAATGCGGCGCGGGCTCCGGCAGCATCGCCCCGCTGGAGCAAGGCTTCGCCGAGATTTTCCTCCGCTTCCGGATAGGGAGATTTGAGCGCCAGGGCTTTGCGAAAATCTCCGGCGGCCGCGCCGGGATCACCCTCCTCAAGGCTGATAAACCCCAGCCCGTCCCACACTCCTGCATTCTGCGCATCGGAGCGCAGAGCAGCTTCCAATTGAGATTCTGCTTTCTTGAAGTCGCCTTGGCGCAGCAGAACCGCCGCGAGTTCGAGACGCGCTTGAGAATTCGCAGGATCGGCGTCGACGGCCTTTTGGAAAAGATTTTCGGTCGAGGCTATCGTTCCATTCTGGCCATTCTGGAGGGCGATCAACCCTTTTTGGAGCCAGACCGCGGAAAGATTCGGATCAAACTGCGCCGCCTGATCCAGGGCGCGGGCCGCCGCCTGAAGATTGCCGCCAGCGCGCAGGGCCGTGCCCAGCAAGAGATAACCCTGGGCCGAGCGCGGGTTCTGCGCGATCTCGTGCCTTGCTTTCGTTACGGCCTCGACGATCTGGCTGGCCGGAATGGCGGGGCCAGACGAGACGATCGCGCCGGGCTCGGCGCGGACAGAAACTTGGAAGGCTCGGAGTCTCGCTGGCGCGAAAGCGCAGAGAGATAGAATGAATGCGACGACGACGGTTTTTCGAGCTTTTGTCACTGGCGCCGCTGCTCGAGACCAAGGTTCCCTGTAGAAGGTCTTTCGGGATCCCGTGACGGATGGGAAGTGGCGAGCCTTTCAGTTGTCATCCGGCTTTCTTGAGTCCTTTCCGAATCGCCTTCTTGAGCACGGTTTGGTATCCGAGTCCAGTCCTTTCCGCGATCTCCTTAGCTCTCTCCAAATCAGCGACTGGCAGGCGGATGGAAATCGCGCGGCTTGCGCTTTCCTTCGCCTCTTTTATGATTTGTTCCAAGATCTTCGGATCGCTCCTTGCTGCTTTCAAACCCGTCGAGCGGCTGAGCCTGCCATCCCTGAGTGCGCGGACGAACTCGCGTGCCGTCTGGCGGCGCCCCTGTGGAGTTGCGTACCAGTTGGCCTCGCCTGCTTCGGATTTGAACCTATGGGTGCCGGTCGATTTGCGCGGCATACTTCCTCCTTTCTGTGGCGTTCATCGGGTATGCGGTGACGGTGCGGAAAAGTCTTCCCCGAATCGTAAATACCACGACCAGGCACCGTTTAGAGGCTGTCCTGCCGAAAAGCTTCCATCGCCGCTCTCCGCGGATCGTTGCTGCCGGGATCACTACGTGCGGGAGGTTCGCGGCCTCTTCGACCTCGCCAGGTGTAACCGCATGACGCAGGACATGGCCTACGTTGGCCGGATCCCAGTCGAAACCCCCCAATTGGGACCTTCACGATTCCAGTATATACGGATGTGGTATATACAATCCAACCCCTTTCTTTCGCGCTCACGAGGCAATGCTCTCGCCGGCGCTAACTCATTGCTCCCGAAATGTGAGCTCCCGGTTTACGGGGAGCTTTTCGTGTATTTCTGTTGTGCCGCTGGGCCAGCGAATCTCGAGCCGGTCAATGACTCTTGCTTCCCCCAGACCGAAATGGAGGCGCTGGTCGCAACTGGAAATATAGCTCTCGCCGCTGCGCACCTCATCGGTCTGGACCATCCCATTCGCCGTCACCTTCAACCGCGCGCCTAGAGCGTCGCGGTTGCTTTTTGTCCCGGCCAGCTTCACGCGTGTCCAGCTCGCACCCGGCTTGCGCGGAGCGTAAAGGAACGGTGGCTGGCCGATGTTGTTCACCACAATCTCCACCGCGCCGTCGTTGTCGAGATCGCCCCAGGCTGCGCCGCGGCTGCTCAAAGCGTTGGTGAAGCCGCTTTGAGAATCGGAGAGCAAGGCGAAACGTCCGTTCCGCAGATTATGGAATAACTGGTTGTTCTGGAGATAATGATTGCCGGCCTGGTCCGCCTGCGGATAGATGTGGCCGTTGGCGATGAACAGGTCTTTCCACCCGTCGTTGTCATAGTCGAGGAAGCCCGTGCCCCAGGCAAGCTGCTTGAACGTTGATGTGCCGAGTCCCGCCTGATAGCTTACGTCGTCGAATTGGCCCCGAACATTGTGGTAGAGGGTCTTATAGTCTTCAGAAAAATTCGTGACCAACAGATCCATCCATCCGTCGTTGTCGTAGTCTCCCACGGCAATGCCCATCGAAGACTGCGCCCGCCCGTCGCCGCTTACGGCGCACCCGGCCTGCATGCCGATTTCCTCAAACGTTCCGTTACCTTTGTTGTGCCAAAGATAGTTCGGCATCGAGTCGTTTGCAACGTAAATATCCGGCCAGCCATCGTTGTCGAAATCGCACCAGACCACGCTGAAGCCGTATGCCCGGTCGCTATCGACGACGCCCGTTTCCCGGCTCACCTCACGAAACTTTCCGCCGCCTTCATTGTGGTAGAGAAGGTCCGGGAGGCCAGGCAAACCCAAGGGCCCGCAAGCGACAGGGACGCCGCGATAAAGGCAGTAACTGTTGGCGCCGGGCCGGGGGATATTGGCGCGGTCGAAATCCACGTATCGCGCCACGTAAAGGTCCAGGCGTCCATCGCGATCGTAATCACCCCAAGCGCAGCCGGTGCTCCAGTTTCCTCCTTCGACGCCCGCGTCATGCGTGACGTCCGTGAACGTTCCGTTGCCGTTATTGTGAAAGAGCCGGTTCGGGCCGAAATTCGTGATGAAGACGTCGGGATGGCCGTCGTTATCAAAATCCGCCACCGCGACGCCCATGCCCCACCCGTCATTCAAGAAGCCACTCTGCTCCGTAACATCGGTGAAGGTTCCGTTGCCGTTATTTCGGAACAGCCGGCTGGCGGTGCGTGGCAGGCGAGGGTTATCAAGGAGCCGGAAGGTTGATCCGTTCACCATCAGCACGTCCAAAAGTCCGTCGTGGTTGTAGTCGAAAAGCGCTACGCCGCTTCCTACGGTTTCGACAAGATAGTCCTTAGCGACGGATCCACAGGTATCACGAAAGGCATCCAGGCCGGCTTGCCGGGCAATTTCCGCAAATGCCGGTCCCGGCGCAAGTAGGGGCGCCCCCTGGCGTCCACCCTGGAACAATGGGATGACGACGCAGAGTCCGCCCATACAGGACCGCAGGAACTGGCGTCGCGGCCGGAGGATGGGGTCTTCCAGCATGAATTTTTCAGCTTGGCGTATTCGCCGAGGGCAGGGCAAGCCCCAACGGTGTACAAATTAGCCAAACCGAGAGCGGCTTTGCCGCACGGCACCTCGAAAGATCTGAAAGCTAATTTGGACAAGCCTGGGGCAAGCCTTGCCCCTACGTCGCCCAGTTAGTTCTTCCCAGCCGGCGAGGATACCTCGACCTTGCGGAGCTCCTGTTCCGCCTGCTCGATCTGCTGTTCGGCCTGTTGGGCGGAGGAACGGCGTAGATCCTGCGACTGGGCGATCGCCTCTCTGGCCTGATCCAATTCTCCAAGCTTGCGATAAAGCAATGCCAGCTGGTAATGCAGCACGCCATCCTGATCCTCGCCGGCGACCGGCAGCAGGTCCTCGATGGCCCCCTGCTCGTTGCCTGTTGCCGCCTCGGCTTGGGCAAGATCCAGCCGCGCGCGATAGCGCACTGCGGGGTCCGGAATCGCCTGGCGGAGATAAGGGATGGCGGCCGGCCATTCGTGCTGCTGGATCTTGCAATCGCCCAGCTCGTAATTTGCCACCCGTGAAGCCGGGTCCAGCTTCAAGGTTTCTTCGAGTTCGCTCTCAGACTGCACCCAGTCTCCTGCCTGCCAATAAACAGTTCCAAGCCCCAGATGAAGGTCTGGCAAGCCCGGCGCCAGGCGAATGGCAGACTTGTACTCGTCTTCCGCGCGGCTCCATTGGAAATGACTGGCGTCAAGCTGGGCGAGAATTTCGTGCACCCTCGCCGAACCAGGGCTCAACAAAGGCAGCTTTTGAAAGCAGTCCCCGGCCAGCGCATCGTACGATCGGGCAAGCCAATACACGGCCCAGCCATTTGAAGGCTGGCGCTCAAGGAGAGCTTCGGCATCGGCGCGGGAGCTCTCGTACCGGCCCAGCCGGAAGTCCGCTTCCGCGAGCTTGGCCAGTTCGGCGAGGCCGGCGGTTCCGGAGTGTTTCTGACGATCGAGCTTGGAACGCAGCCTTTGGTAGCAAGCCGTTGTGAGCCAAAACCCAGGAGTTTGTGCGAGCCGCGTAGGTAACGAAATGCAAGCCGCGTGGTTCTCCGCCGCGTCAATCTGGACTTCCGTCCCTGAGTTCGCAAGCCAGCGTGTCCAGAGCTTCCCGGCGGGAGTACTGGCCCAGCGCGCCGGAAGTTTCAGACGTCCTTGCTGCCATGCGTCCGACAAGGGCTTGGGCGGAGAAGATTCCAGTTCCTGGTCGAGCGCCTGAGCTTGAAAACGAATTAGATGGAGGAACGGTGTAAAGGCGGCGCTCCAGTTTCCTTCGAGAGCGCTGGCTTCGGCTAAGCCTAGCAGCGCCGGCGGCGATTCGGGATTGTCCGAGAGCTCAGCCTGAAATTGCTCCAATGCTAAGCGCACGTGGCCGAGGTCGAGAAGCGCTATCCCGATATCGGCACGGAGACCGGGCTGGCCCCAGTTGGCGCGGGCGACAGAGAGGAGCACGTGAAGGGCTCCTGCCGCGTCACCTTTTTCTAAAAGCCTCTCGGCCGTAAGCTGCAGTACGACAGGATTTTCCGGAGCGCGCGCGATGAAGCCCCGGACCGTTTCCCCGGAAAGATCGGAATAAACTATCCCCAGCTTATACCAGCCATCGGCGACGGAAGGCGTCTGCCGTAATTGCTCCCGATACTCGTGGGCCGCCTGCTCCAGACGATTGCTGCGCGCATAAACATCGCCCAGGGCAAGGCGGGCTGTTCCGCTCTCCGGGTTAAGCGCCAGCGCGCGCCGCAAGTGATCGGCCGCTGCGGGGAGGCGGTTCAGCTCGAGATTGTCCATCCCGGCGACGAGAGCAGCTTGGGCGGCGGCGGGGGTCTGCTGGTCGAGAGAAGCGTCGAGGCTGGGCTTGAGCGCGGCGAGGGACTCTTCGTAACGGCGAAGAAAGAAGTAGTCCTTGGCCAGCTCAATCCGCGCGCCTGCAAGGGCGGCGTCATTTTGCCGGGCTTCCGCCAAAACACGGCGATAGCAGGTGGCGGCCGCAGCGTAGTTTCCTGCTTTCTCCGCAGCCGCCGCGGCTGCGAGATCGCGCGAGACCGGGTCTTGGCTCGCGGCGACCAGCACCGCCGCGGAAACGATGACCAGCAAAAGCCGGAGTCCGCCGCGCGCGTGAGGGCTGGCGCTGAGGCGGGACGGAGGAAAGCTGAAAAACTGTGGGTCGAAGTAGCCTCTCGAAAGCATATTACCGCGTGCTATTTTACTCCGTTTAGCCGGCGCGCCTCGCTACCGGCTGCGCATGCGCAACATTTCTTGCTAGACAAGCGGGATGAAGCCATGCCCTGTCTTGAAAATTCCGGCAGAACCCCCCTCACTCCGATCCCGCTCGGCGGAACCGCCTCTCCCCCAAAGGGACTGATCTTTACCCAGATCTTCGGCTGGACACCAGGGGGCGGACGGCTTGAGCCCCAAGGGGGCGGAGCAACACAGCCCAGGCTAACAGCCTGGGTACCGTGCGCCCCTGAGGATGGCCTCCTAAGCCCTGAAGGGGCGCACCTAGATCGCTGTTCGCCCCTCCCGGCTGGACGGTGGCGGGGGCACTATTTCGCCTTTACAGGGCTCGGTAGTAGTCGGAGACGGGTTTTCGCTCCCAGGCAGTTGGCCTGGGCTGAGATAGGTCGGGCCTTCGGCCCTCGTTTTTCACAGTCGAGCGTAGCAGTACCCCCGGTGTCCAGCAAGAGATGCGGAACACCTTCAGCCCAAGGGGGCGAGGGCAGGAGTTCTTTTCATGTTTCGCGGCCCGTAGGGGGTCGCCGCCCGTACATCACGGCAAGAAGAACGACAAGATAGTGAAAACATCGTGACAAAATAATGACAAGATAGTGACAAGATAGTTCTTGAAGCTTTCTAATCTCGCTGGTAGTATCTTTGTTGTTCTCCGGTAACTGTTTTCGTGTCCGGTCTATGGGGGACACTCACAAGTCAGCCTCACGATGGTGCTTCTCTTCGGCGCACAGCCACCAACGTGAGGTGGCGTTACTTGCTGATGATCAGGAGGAAGAGATGAACAGGCACTTTCCGCGCTACCGGGTTTATTTCCTAATATCCTTTGTGGTTCTCGTCCTTTCGCCGATGATCGCTCTGGCGCAAACCAGCAGCGTCAATGGGGTTGTCACTGATCCCTCCGGAGCAGTCGTTCCCGGCGTCACAATGACCTTAATAAACACCGAGACGGCGCGCACCGCCACCGCCACCACCAACAGTTCTGGATTTTTCGTGTTCTCCGATCTGCCCACCGGGATTTATACGCTTCGCGCCGAGAAGAAGGGATTTAAGGCCTCGGAGCACACGGGTATCCATGTGGATCCGGCGAGCGAGGTGTCAGTCAATTCGACATTGCAACTGGGGCAGGTTTCGCAGACGGTTCAGGTTACCGCTGCGACGGTTAACCTGCAAACGAGCAGCGGCCAGGTCTCGCGGCTGGTCAATACGACGCAAATGACGCAGTTGCCTGTAAACGGGCGGAATTTTATCAGCCTGGCTGGGCTTCAGCCCGGGGTGGTTCAGAGTTTCAGCTTCAACAGCTTCGAGTACGCGAGCGTGTTTGCTTCCCAATGCACCCAGGTTAATGGGCTGACCGGAGAAAGCAACAACTGGACGCTTGACGGCATGCCCTCCACGCGCACCCGTGCTAATGGCGCTTTTGTGGGAATCCCCAACGAGGACGATATTGCGGAAATGAACATCGTCACCAACGGCTACATGCCAGAGTACGGCAGGGGGGCGGGCGGCCAATTCATCACCGTGACGAAATCCGGCACCGATCAGTGGCACGGCGACCTGTTTGATTTCGAGCGCAATAATGCCTTTGATTCCCGGTATTTCAATGCCGCTTCCGTTCCGAAGCTGGACTACGACGACTTTGGAGGGACTATTGGCGGCCCGGTTCCCTATACTCACCACAAACTGTTTTTCTTCTGGTCGGAGGAAGATTTTCAAAACGTCTCGGGCAATACCGAAACGGGCACGGTGCCCACGGTGCAAGACCGGAACGGGGATTTAGCTGGTTATTGCGCCGTCTTTGGTGCGGCGGAGTGCCCCAAGGTTCCTTCTTACCTCAATGGGGTTGACGGGCTCGTGGCGGGGTCGACTTTTCCCGGCAACATCATTCCCAGTAATCTCTTAAGCTCTAACGGCCACGCCTTTGTGAGCAACCTTTATCTACTGCCGAACACCGTAACCCATCCCGGAACGGCTGATCCACTGGAAGGCGGAAGCAATGAAGT
Organism: Terriglobia bacterium; assembly: GCA_030040995.1. Classification (GTDB taxonomy): domain Bacteria; phylum Acidobacteriota; class Terriglobia; order UBA7540; family UBA7540; genus JASHON01. The sequence continues at coordinate 10,256 of JASHOS010000220.1, forward strand.
ATTTACGTATAATGGTTCTAATAACCTGCGCTTAGATGGCGGCAAATTCACCTTCGATCCCACTCCCAAAAATGCTATGTTTGTCTCCTTGCACCAGTACACAGAGGTGGAGGAGGACCCTTATTACGGAGCAAGCGCGCCCGCCTCAGGCGCCCTAGGCGAAGGCTTCTACTTTCCCTATAGGAGCGCGTCTTTCGGCTGGACTACAACATTCAGTCCCACATTGCTGAATGATTTCTCGGCTGGCGGCCAGAGAGACCATAACCACCCGTTTCCTACAGCCGGTCTGCCCGGCGAAAATGGCCTAGACCGTACATCTCTTGGCATCGACTTTCCATATATTTACCCAGATGACAGCAAAGACATCGCGGGAAAAATTCCTACGGTGATCATGAGCGGCTTTAGTGAAATCGACGGACTGCCTTATCCTTCGTTCAGCACCGGCCATGTCTGGGACGTTGGGGATACTATTACCAAAATTGCGGGGAATAACACCTTAAAGTTCGGGTTCTTGTGGGAGCATGATGGTGAAAACGATGATGACCAGGTGCGTGTCTCGCCGGGCGGCGGCGTAGGCAATAACCTGAATGGCCAATTTGAATTCGAGGCCTCCTCGACCGATCCGAATACCACGGGCTCGCCGTTGGCCGATGCCCTGCTCGGTAATTTCGATAATTATTCCGAGCTTGGCTATCGCAATCTTACCCAGTGGGGAGGTCACGACGTCTCCTTTTTTGGGCAGGATAGCGCGAAGGTCAAGCCGAACTTCACCCTACAGGGCGGGCTCCGCTGGGATTATTTCTCGCCCTTTTCCGCCAACTGGTGCAATTGGGCGATGTTTGATCCGGAGTTCTATTCTCGGCTTCCAGGCATCGCGCAGGTAGTGAATCCGACAACCGGAGACATTACCGGCGGCGATCCCTACAATGGCATTGCCATGCCTTGCAGTACATTGCCGCAGGGCGAAGAGGGCCATTACGTCTTAGGAGAACAAGTGACGGCCGCAAACATCAACTCGATTGACACCACTTTGAGAGACGATGGAATGTTGCGTGGCCTGACGCCGTGGATCGTCAAAGAGCATTTCGGCAATTTCGAGCCGCGGCTCGGTTTTGCCTACTCGCCGAAGCGCTTAAGCAACACGGTCATTCGCGCCGCGGGCGGATTGTTTTATAACCGCAACACCCTGTCCGACAATACCTTGCCGGGTGGCGTCACGCCATTCCAGTTAGCTGCCGAAGTGTTCAACGGCCATGCCGACGATCCGGCCGGAGCCTTAACGCCGGGAGAGTCATTGGCCATCCCTATGACCGGCACGGATATAAACTATGATATTCCGGCGGTGTATGAATGGGACTTCTCGATTCAGCACATGTTCGCGAACAGTACGCTGCTGGATGTCGCTTACGTGGGCAACCGTTCAATCCATGACCCAGTCAATGCGGATCTTAACCAGCCGGCGATTGGAACCTTCACCAACCCTGCGAACGCCGGCATTGCTCAAGAAGCTCTGCGGCCCTACCCCGGCATTGGCGGCGACTTGAGTGAAATGATGGAAGGTGAGTCCGAATACAACGGGCTGCAGGTGGAATTGCAACACCGATTCGTTAAAGGCTTGCAATTCAACGTCAACTATACCTATTCCACAGCCTTTAATGACCAGAATAGCATCTATGCGGTAGCAACGGATACTTACGATCCGTTGTATAACTGGGCCCTTGCCGGGTATGACCAGACGCACAACTTCCTGGTTACCTGGATTTACGATACGCCTTGGTTTGAGAACAATACGAGCCTTCTTGGAAGGGTTGCGGGCGGCTGGGAGGTTTCCGGTGATCTGGCCCTCGACAGCGGTTTCCCGTATACCATAAACGCTAGCGGCGATCCATTGGGCAACGGCGTGGACGACATTGGAGGAACTGAGTACGCCGTCCTCAAGGCAAACTGCGCCGTGCGGGGAAGCCGTTCGCTCTCTCAATTCTTCAATACCTCGTGCTTCTCGGAGCCGACAGTATCCACACTTGCTGGCACGACAGGCGCGGCAATGGTCGAAGGGCCTGGGCTGGACAATCTGGATTTTGCCTTTATGAAAAACGGACCCATCGCCGAAAAATGGGGCCATGACATCACATACCAATTCCGGGCCGAATTCTTCAATGGGCTGAATCATCCGTCAGCCAATGGAATCGATAACACGGTGACCGACAGCACTTTCGGCCAGGTGAATAGCTGGACTACCCAACGCGAGATTCAGTTCGCGTTGAAGATCCTGTTCTGACGCGGCGCTCCAAGGTGCGCCTGAAGCGGGTGGCGCAGAGTCTGTGCTTTTCAGACTCTGCGGCTTTTGTTCTTGGAGTTTTTCCGTCTGCGTTACCCGTTCGTCGGCCGCCGTGTTGATCTCTCCAGGCGCGTCCCGCTACAATGGGGCAGCATGAAACGCCACCTGGTGAGTTGCGCGCTTTTTTGCCTTCTTGCTGTAAGCGTTCCACTTTTCCCGCAACAGGCTGGCGTTTCTGCTGAAGTGCAGGCGGGAGTTGCGGCGCTCAAGCAGGGAGACTTTGCTTCCGCCGAGCAGCATTTCGAGACAGCTCTCAAAACAGATCCTGGCCTTGCGGAGGTTCGTGCGAACCTTGGCTTGGCTTTCTACGTCGACCGCCGGTATCCGCAAGCTATTTCCCAGTTCCGCGAGGCACTGAAGCAGAATCCCTCACTTCAAACACCCAAGTCCTTCTTGCCGCTGAGTCTCGCCGCCATCGGTAACTGCTCCGAGGCCATGGGGGGTCTTAGTCAAGAATTCGATTTGAGCGCGAATCCAAGATTGCGCAGGGTCTTAGGACTGAGCTTGTTGAAGTGCCGAATGCAATCGGAGGACAGCGCCGGGGCTTCGGAAACGGCAGCGAAGCTTTTGGCCAGCTACCCCGACGATCCCGACGTCCTCTACACGGCCGGCCAGCTCTATACCAGGCTCTCGAACCTGGTCTATCTGCGCCTGATGAAGGTGGCGCCCCACTCCGCCAGAACCTACCAATTGACGGCCGCAGCGGCGGCTGCGGACGGCAACTGGAGGGGTGCCATTAGCGCCTACCGGCAAGCACTGCAAATCGACCCTAACCTGGAGGGCGCGCATCTGCAAATCGCCATTCTGATTCTCACCCATTCTCAGCAGCCCGGCGCCTGGACACAGGCGCTGGCGGAATTGAGGGACGAACTGAGGATCGACCCTACGAGTGCGGAGGCGGACTACGAAATCGGCGAGGTCTACCGCAAGCACAATCAGCTCAACCAAGCAGTGGCCGCGCTCGACCGTTCTCTCCAGTTTGACCCTTCGGCAGTTCCCACCCGAATTTCTTTGGCCAAAGCTCTTCGCTCGCTGGGCAAGAAGCAGGATGCGCTGGCCAGCCTTGAGCCCGCACAGAAATCGGCTCCCGACGACCCGGATATTCATTTTCTGCTCGCTCAGCTTTATCGCGAGCTTGGCCGCAACGCGGAAGCCCGTGCCCAGATCCTGGAGTTTCAGCGGCTGCAGAAAGGCCCTGGGGCGGAGAGTGCAAATCCGGGGCGATGAACCGCCCAGTATTTCGGCCCTTCAGGCCTTGCTTGGCCGGACGCTTGCTCGTGAAGCCTAAAAGCCGCAGACTTCGAAAGGCACGAAGTCTGCGCTACGCCTGAGGCCCTTCATCCTCTTGCCACGGCCAAGGACGCGAGGGTTGGCCCCCTCACCCGGCCCGCGCCGGCCGGAGAAAGCGCCGGCCGCGAGCCACCCTCTCCCGAAGGAGAGGGCGAGGGCAGAGTATCTATAACTTTGGTTGCGGCTAAAGGCCGCGCTGCGCTGCCCCAGTTCGTCTCCATTGCCAGTGACCCATCCCTCGTAGTAGAAGAGAAAGGATGCCTGAACTGAGGGAGGCCTCCCATGTCTCTTCGGAACACCGCTTAAGTTTAGAGCGCGCGGTTGTGATGCTCTTGTTTATGTTGTTGGCGTCTCCCGCCTTTGCCAGCGTCAAGCTTCAAGTCACTCCCATCCACGTTTTCTATCTCCCCAACGGGTTAAGAGCGGTAATGGAGCCGGACAACCAGGCGCCCGTGGTGGATGTGCAGGTGTGGTATCACGTGGGCTCAAAAGATGAAAGGCCAGGCAGGACGGGCTTTGCGCATCTATTCGAGCATTTGATGTTCGACGGCACCACGAATATCGCGCCGGGTGAATTCTCGAACTATATCGTCCGGCCGGGCGGCATCGATAACGCTTACACGACCAATGACGCGACCGTCTTCTGGGAAACGGTACCCAGCGCCGATTTGCCTGTGGCGTTGTGGCTGGAAGCCGATCGCATGCGGAATCTGCGCATCACGGAATCTGTCTTTGACAAGGAAAAGCACGTGGTGGATGAGGAGGCGCGCAGCCGTTTTGGCAACGAGCCTTATGGAAACGTGGTCGCGATGCTCTACGCGCACGCCTTCACCGTCTCTCCCTACCGGCACATGCCCATCGGCAGCGCCCAGGATCTGGAGCACGCTGCTCTAGGTGATGTGCGGTCTTTCTACGACACGTATTATGTGCCCAATAACGCGACCGTTGTGATCGCAGGCCAGTTTGACGAAAGCCAGGCCGTGAAATGGCTCGAGCAGTATTTTGGGACGCTCGAAGATACCGGCCGGCCAATTCCGCGCGGCTATGCCAGCGAGCCGCCTCAGGGTTCGGAGCGTATCGTGAAGGTTTCTCAAGACGTCGCGTTGCCCGCTTTTATCGAGGGCTATCACATCCCGGCGGAGGGCAGCCCCGCGTCTCGACCGCTCGAGCTGGCGGCGAAGATTCTCTCCGACGGCGACAGCTCCTGGCTCTACCGCAATCTCGTCTATGGAACGCAAACGGCCGTTGAAATCGATTGTGCTGCCAACCTCATGGAAGAACCCGGCCTGTTCATGATTTCCGCAGTAATGAACCCGGGTTACAGCCCGCGCCAAGGCGAGGACGAGGTGAATGCCCTAGTCGAACGGCTGAAAGACGGAGCGATTTCACCGGAAGACCTGACGCGCGCTAAAGACGAGATGCTAAGGGATGACGTCCTGAAACGGGAAAGCGCCCAGGGACGCGCCGGCGTTTTGGGCGAAGATGCCGTGATTTTGGGGAATCCCGACTTATACAATGCCGGACCCGGCCTTGTTCTCGATGTAACGCCTGCTGAAATCCAGCGGGCCGCCCGGCAATACCTTGTCAGCACGAATGAGACGGTTGTGGAGATTTACCCCAAACAAGCCCGGAAGAGCGGTGAGCGGCAGAACTGATTAAACCAGCCCCTGTTCCCTGCCGATAAGCTACTGGTGCTCTCTATCGAGGACTTGATGCGTTTCCGCGCCGGTGCATCCGTCACTTTCCTGTTCCTGCTATTGTTCTCTGGCTTTTCAGCGAGATTGCGGGCTTGCGCTTCGTCGCCGTCTGTCCTCTCGATGGGATATCGATGGGATGAATGGAACGGCCCGGAAGGCATCCCCTCGAGCGCGGTTGAGTCTGTGGTTCAGACGCCGGATGGCTATCTCTGGGTGGGAACACAGGAAGGCTTAGCACGCTTTGACGGGGCACACTTCAGCATCTTCGACAAGCGAAACATTCGCGGCGTCGGCCAATTGTCCGTGACTGTGCTGTTTGTAGGCCGCGACAGAACTCTATGGATCGGGACGCAGTCGGCGGGCCTGCTTTCCATGAAGGATGGTGTGTTCAAGGTCTATACCACCTCCTCGGGGCTCGCCAGTAATTCCATCACTGCTATTCTTGAAGACCAACAGGGGAAGCTCTGGGTAGGCACGAATCGCGGTCTCAGCCTCTTTCAGAAGCCTAAGTTTATCACTTACACGGTCAAACAAGGGTTGCCGGATAACTGGATTCAATCCATTTACCAGGACCGGCGGGGAGTCCTGTGGGTTGGCACCGTTCACGGCGTGAGTAAGAGGGACCGCGGCCGATGGGAAGCGGTTGGAACCGGGCAGGGCCTGCGGCAGGCCAAGGTGAACTCTATTGCTGAAGACTCGGGGGGCATCTGGTTGGGAACGGAGCGCGGCCTGTGGAGGTATCAGGATGGAAAAGTGGAAGCGTACGGCGGAAGCAATGCCTTGCCTGCCGTTACCGTCAATGCTCTCCTTGAAGCCCGTGATGGAAGCCTTTGGGTAGGAACCGCAGGGGCGGGTGTGTTCCGGCTTCGCCGTGGCGATTTCAGGAAATATACCAACGCCGGAGCGTTCGACACCGTCACCGTTCAAGGCCTCTATCAGGACCGCGATGGAAATGTTTGGTTGGGGACGTGGGGCTCAGGACTGATCAAGTTGAGCAAGGAGAGATTCAAGACCATCGGACCGGACTCGGATACCGTGTATCAGACCCATGATGGAAGCGTATGGAGCGGCACGAACGGCGATGGTCTGCTCCAGTTCAAGAATGGAAAGACGATCGTCTATACGACGCGTCAGGGTTTATCCAGCAACGTGATTCTCTCGCTCGCGCAGGACCGTTACAGTAATCTTTGGATTGGCACGCAAGCCGGCGGTCTTGACGTGTTCAAGAACGGAAGGATATCTACTTTCACTCCCAAGCACGGTAAGATCGCTTATACGATCACCTGCCTTACCGAGGACCGGGAGGGGAGCCTGTGGATTGGAACGCCAACGGAAGGACTCCAAAGGCTTCGAGACGAAAAAATCACGACCTACACGACGAAAGACGGTCTGACCGGCGACGCGATACGCGCCGTCCGTGAAGGCCGCAATGGTGTTCTTTGGGTCGGGACTGACAGCGGTCTGGCTCGCTCCAAAACGAATGCCTATACGAGTTTTGAGCCTGTGGCAGGTGTGGCTACCGATGCCGTGATGGACCTCTATGAGGACGATCAAGGTGTCCTGTGGATTGCGACCGGGGGGACGGGGTTGAAACGGCTCGAGGACGGCAAGGTAACGACCTATGCGGATCGCGACGGCTTGTCCGACAATCTGGCTTGGACGATCTTGGAGGACCAGCAAGGCAATTTCTGGCTGACCTCAGACCATGGTCTCTCGCGCGTCAGCAAGCAACAACTGAATGATTTCGCGGCAGGCAAAATTCACCGGCTCAAGTCCGCCACTTATGGGGTGGCGGACGGTTTCGAGACGAATGAATTCAATGGCGGTGTTGAACCCTCGGGATGGAAGACTGCGGAAGGGCCGTTGCTTTTGCCGAGTCCGAAGGGCATGGTGGTGGTGGACCCCGCGAGCCTCCGGCCTGATCCCGCGGCGCCGCCCGTACTGATTCGAGCGGTGGTAATCGATGGGAAGCTGTTCAGTCCCTATCAAACGGCGCGAGCGCTGGCGGGCAGGGGTCAGCTCCGTTTCGCATACACGGCCATCGACTTTCTGGCGCCGCACGATCTGCGTTTCAAGTACAAACTCGAGGGCTTCGACCAGGATTGGATTAGCGTCGGCCATCGCCGAAACGCCTATTACACCAACATCCCTCCTGGAAAGTACCGCTTCCACGTGATTGCCTGCAACCGTGACGGGACTTGGAACACTGCCGGAGCGTCGTTCGATCTGGTCCTGCAGCCGCACTTCTACCAGACAGACTTGTTTTACGTGCTCTGTGTCTTTGCGCTGGCGGGCATCATTGTGGGTCTGGTCCGGCTGCGGCTGCGAGGCGCGCAGCACCGTGAGGCCGAACTGATGGAATTGGTCGAAAGAAGGACCCGACAGTTGCGAGATGCGAAGGAAGCTGCGGAGACGGCGAGCCGTTCCAAGAGTGAGTTCCTGGCGAACATGAGCCACGAGATTCGCACCCCGATGAACGGCGTCCTCGGCATGACCGAACTCCTCCTGGATACCGAGTTGACCGAGGAGCAGCGTGACTATGTGAAAACCGTCAAGACCTCTGCCGATGCGCTCCTTACGGTGATCAACGATATTCTCGATTTCTCGAAGATTGAGGCCGGCAAGCTTGACCTCGATGTAATTCCATTCAGCCTCCGTGACATGCTGGCGCAAAGTGTGAGGCCCTTGTCCCTGCGCGCCCACCAGAAAGGACTGGAGCTTACGCTCGAGACAGGGACGGACGTCCCCGATGAAGTGATGGCGGATCCCACCCGCTTGTGCCAGATCGTCGTCAATCTGGTTGGGAATGCCATTAAGTTTACCGAGCGGGGCGAAGTGGGACTGGAAGTCCAGGTGGAATCGAGGGAGGAGAATCAAATCGAACTTCACTTCATGGCGCGCGACACGGGCATCGGCATCGAGCCCGGCAAGCAGCGGCTTATTTTTGAGGCTTTCTCCCAGGCCGATGGGTCAACCGTTCGGAAATTCGGCGGTACCGGACTTGGGCTGACCATTTCTTCGCGGCTGGTTGAGATGATGGGTGGGCGCATTTGGGTGGAGAGCCAATTGGGCAAGGGCAGTTGTTTCCATTTCACGGTCCAGGCCGGGCTTGGAGAGGCCCAAGGGGGGCAGGACCAGGTTGAACCTGCACAGCTCGCCGGCCTGCCTGTGCTCGTGGTCGACGATAACGCCACGAATCGCCGCATCGTATGCGACATGCTGCGCAACTGGGGAATGAAGCCTGCGGCGACGGAGGACCCACGCCAGGCTCTCCAGGCAATTCGAGAGGCTGCGCGCGCTAAAAATCCATTTTCGGTGATTTTGATTGACGTGAGCATGCCGGAAACCGACGGGTTCAGCCTCGTCGAACAGATTAACCAGGATGAGGGGTTAGGAAACCAAAACGTGATCATGCTGACGTCGGCCGGCCAGCGTGGCGACGGCGCGCGCTGCCGGCAGCTTGGGATCACCGCTTATCTTACGAAACCAATCGCCCAATCGGAGTTGTTAAACGCTATGACGGAAAGCCTGGCGCCCCCTGCGAAGGCAGGTTATCCGCGCGCTTTAGTGACCCGCCACACGCTTCGCGAGGGTCAGCGCAGGCTTCGTATACTTCTAGCCGAGGATAACAGCGTGAATCAGCGGCTGGCAGAGCGTCTCCTTGAGAAACGAGGTCACGAAGTGGTTGTGGCCAGCAACGGCCGCCAGGCGCTGCAACTCATGGAGAACGGCGCATTTGATCTTGTTCTGATGGACGTGCAAATGCCCGATATGGATGGCTTCGAGGCAACGGCTGCGATACGTGAAAGAGAAATGGCGACCGGACAGCATATACCCATCATTGCCATGACGGCGCATGCCATGGCGGGCGACCGCGAGCATTGTTTAGAGGTGGGGATGGACGGCTATGTGGCAAAGCCCATTCAGGCACAGCAATTGTTTGCTGAAATCACCGCTGTAACCGAATCTCAACCCCGTAGTCAGGTCCCGGCCTGATAGGAGAAACGTGGGTTGGCCTTCTTACCACGGTAGATCGAAGGGCGGGTTTCGATCCGGCCGTACAGAGCGACGGCATGACTTCTCCGTCCTAACTCGCTTCTTCCACCATACCGCGAGGGTATCAGGAAAGAGCGGTGGGCCAAAGCAAGAAGCTATCGATTATGAAGAGGATGAAACTCCTTTGGAAATCCTGTGTGCTACCCCCGGTTTGGAATGGTTTCGTGGGGCATCCCGCTGGCAATATTAAACGGGGTACCATGCCCCGACGTCTCTTCGGTGTTGAAAACGCCGATACTCGCCCCCAAGCATCGCAGTGTGGTGGCCGTGGACCCAGCTTACCTGGTCAGCTACTTGAAACACATTATCGGCAAATAGTGAATCGCCACAGTTCGTTCCCACGGACCCATAGGGGCTTGATTCGAAGTCCAAGCAGGGGAAAGTGGTATCTGCGACGCCAGTGAGTCCCAGCTTGTCAGGATAATTATCGCCAAGACTGCTCGAAATCTCACCCCGCCAGCGGCGGCTGAAGCCCACCATAAACTGGTTGAAAAGTGTAGGAGAAAAGGTGTAATAGTCTCCAAAGCGGGCGTAATGGGTATTCTGCGGATCCTCGCCGCAATAAAGGGGGCAAAGCGGCGTGGCGGTGCCAGTGTTCGTATCGTCGTAATCGAAGCTGGCAGAGACTCTTTGCTTATCAGAGATTATTTGGTCAACTTTCGTGTTAAACAGGTTTGCGGTGGTAAAGGCGGTCGAGCTGACAATGGCGTTATCCGTCACGGCATTGGTTGTAACAGGCATATACGAATAGAGGCAACCCACGATGGCGCTGGAATTATAGTTGGGATCGCTCGTCAGGATGTCGCCGGCGTAATCGACGAACTGCCGCTGCCCCAGCCCGAGCTCGTATCGGAGCCGCAGGACTTCTTTCAACTTTCACATGGACAACCTTTTCGTAGGCGATCTCGGTTCCTCCGCTCTCAGTGGAACCTTATTACCGGGTTAGTTGTCCAGTGTCGCTTGCCCTGCCCGCTAAGAAATGGGCTGTGGAAATCTTTCCGAAATGATCCCGGGCACCATTCCGGGGAGCTAGTCATGTGCCACTAACGGTTCTGGACAATGTTGTACGCCTTGGTAGCTCTTTTGACTTTCGCCAGAATGCGGTCGGCAGTGGCGGTCCAAACGAAGGGCTTAGGATCAGCATTGTGCACGCTCACGTAGTCGGCAATCGCCGCCTCCAGCTCCGCGACGGAGCGGAAGGCTCCGCGCTGGAGCCGATTCTG
>JASHOS010000221.1 GCA_030040995.1 Terriglobia bacterium
ACCTTCCCGAGCCCCGAAACCCGGATCCCGAACACCTCACGCCTGAAGTCTGGCACCCGAAGCCTATTCATACCTCAGGGCCACCATGGGATCGACTTTGGCTGCCCGGCGGGCGGGAATGTAACTGGCGAGAAGGGCCACTGCTATGAGAAGCAGGGAGACTGCGGCAAGTGTCAGCGGGTCCGTGGGCTTCACGCCGTAAAGCAGACTGGATAAGAATCGCATGAGACCGAGAGCCCCGGCGAGGCCAATTGCCACCCCGATAATCGCTAGCCTGAGTCCATCTCCGACAACGAGCTTGAGCACATCACCTCTGCGAGCTCCCAGGGCCATGCGGATGCCAATCTCGTGCGTCCGCCGCGCAACCGAATACGCCAGGACGCCATAAACTCCAATTGCCGCCAGGAAGAGCGCCAGGCTCGCAAAGATGCCGAGGAGAATTGTATTGAATCGAGGCCCGGCAAGTGAAGACCGGATCACCTGCGTCATCATCTGAACCTTCGCAACCGCAAGCTGAGGATCGAGAGAATGGACTTGAGTGATAAGGGTGGACACCAGCGAAGCCGGATCTCCGTGGGTGCGTACGACAAGATTCATGGCCCGGCAGTCGCCGAACGGATCTTCCTGGAGGAAGCCCGGCGATATCTCTTTGTATGGCCAATAGACGTGCGGGGCCAGCGGCTCGCTCAAGGGGCCCTGGCTGACATTGCCGGCGACACCCACGATCGTTTCCCAGGGGTCATAAACACCCCATTTGATGCGCTTTCCAATGGCGCTCTCCCCAGGCCAAAACTTGCGCGCCATGGACGCGCTCACGACAATTACCGGCTGAGAGCCGTCGCGGTCCTCCGGGGTAAACCAACGGCCCTCGACAAGAGGAATGCCCATCGTTCGGAAGTAATCACCGAGAACCCACGATTGGGCCACGGGCACGCGCTTATCCCGCCGTTCGACTTGAACGCTGACTCCTTCGGTAGCATGCAGCGGCAGATCGCTTGAAAGCCCCGCGCTTTCGATTCCCGGTAAGTTGGAAACCCGGTCGAGCAACTGCTCGTAAAAACTCATCACCTGGGCTGCTTGGGAATACATCTCGCGCGGAAGTGGAACATTCAGGCTGAGCACGTGGTCAGGGCGGAAGCCTGGCTGGGTTTCGAGCAGCATACTGAAGCTACGAATCAGAAGCCCCGCTCCGACGAGCAGAATGAGCGCCAGGGCGAATTCGACGGCCACGAGAAATCCTTGAATGCGATGCGACCCGTCCGCCATTCCCGAACGGCCGCCCTCTTGCAATGTCGGCTGAACGGTCCCGGACGATGCCAGGAATGCCGGAGCGAGCCCAAAGAGAAGCGCGGCAAGACAGGAAGTAGCAAACGCGAAAGCGAGCGCGCTGCCATTGAGCGGGACGTGGCGCGGCAACGGGACACTTGCAGGCACGAAAGCGAGGATCAGATTGCGGACGTACAGGGCAAGAGCCAGTCCGGCCGCGCCGCCAGCGAGTGCCAGGATCAGACTTTCGGTAAGCATCTGGCGGAGCAAGCGAAGTTTCGTGGCGCCGAGGGCAGAGCGAACGGCAATTTCTTTCTGGCGCGCCGTAGCCCGCGATACCAGCAGTGTGGCGATGTTCGCGCACGCAATCAGCAATATAAATCCCACCGCCGCCATGAGCACCAGGAGCAACGGCCGGACAGAGCCCACGACATCGTCGCGGAAAGGAGAGGCCGAGACACTGAGCTTCCCGCGGCGGGCCCAGGTCGCGATGGCCGCAGGATAACTTGCGATGATGCGGCGCGAAAGTAATTCGGCCTCGCTGCCTACCTCCTGCAGCGTGACTCCTGGCCGTAGCCTGCCCAATACGCTGTAGAGATAGGTTTCGCCCCAGTCCTGTAGTTCCGCCGGTTCAAAACCCATCGGCACCCAAAGAACCGCGGGGGTGCCGTTATCTTCTGGTCCGCGAACCGGGAACTCGAAGTCCCGCGGCATCACGCCGATGACGGTATAAGGCTGCTGGTTGATTTCGATGGCGTGACCGAGAATGCCACGAGCGCCCCCATAGCGGTGCTCCCATAGGCCATAGCTCAGAAGGGTCACATGAACACCCGGAAGGTCCTCTTGTTGAGTGAACAGTCTGCCGAGCGCCGGTTCGGCCCCTAGCATTGGAAACAATGAGGCGGAAATCCGTGCCTCCGTCACTCGCTCCGGCTCGCCCTGCCCGGAAAGGTCAACCTGTTCATTGCGAAAAACGCCGAGTGTGCTGAAAGCTTTCTGGTCGCGTTGAAACACCTCGAAGTCCGGAACCGAAAATGACATGTTAGGGAAGCCCATCTTAGGAATACTCTCGTGCAGCGCGATAAGGCGGGAAGGATTTCCGAAGGGCAAGGGCCGCAGAAGCACGGCATTCACCACGCTGAAAATGGCCGTTGTCGCTCCGATGCCGAGAGCAAGTGTCAGCACGGCGACCGCAGTGAAGCCGGGGTTGCGGCGCAACTGGCGCAGGCCGTAGCGAACGTCTTGCCAGAGGCTCGCGAGAAAATTGCGCGTGCCAGGGTATCCGGGCGCGATGGATTCTTGCAGTCTCTCGTGCTTTATCCGGCGTAATTCTCTCGCAAGAAAATCCGGGTCACGCAGCTCATCGAGCGCCAGGCGTCG
>JASHOS010000222.1 GCA_030040995.1 Terriglobia bacterium
ACGAAGGCCTCGAGAATGCAGTTGAACCGAGGCTCAGTCTGGCGTATGCTTCAGGAATCTCAGTAAAACGAGCCTAGCGATGAATTCGGGGTTTTGGGGACCGGCGCCAGTCGGGGGCATTCCTTTCCCTGAAGGCGGGTGTGTCCCGGAATTCCAATCTGCCCTACCATCCGAGGAGGGACTATGAACGCCCGCTATCGTGTACCGTTATTGCTGGCCGAAGCTCTACTGTTGATGCTGCCCGGCTCGACCGGGCGCGCCTGGGGCACGCGTACGACCCCTTCGTCCCGCTCCAGCGCTGCCAGCGCGGCGCCAGCCTCGGAGGTGGTTCCACCCATCACGCAAACAAGCGTCGTGGTTCCGGGCCCTCTGCCTTCTTTCCTGCGCATGGCCGCGATCAGCCAGGAAATCCCCCCGGATGAAGTACTGCCTCTTCTGGCGCGCAACGTGGTCATGGAAGGCTATGGCTGGCGAGGGAAGAGCCGCCAGCCTACGGAGTACCTGGTCCTGCTCAAGGGATATTTGCACCATGCCAGAGAATTGCTGGCGCTAGCGGGCCAGCCAGGGGTAATCCGCGTTTTAAGTTGCAGCCAGGCGCAGTCGCTGCTGAGCGTGCTGGGCTATCGGGTTCAGCAAGCCTGTCAGCGTAGCGCCTCTGTCGAAACCGCCAACGCTAAGAGGGCTTTCCTCACGATCGACTCGGGTTTTCCTCTCACCGACCTCGTCGACACGCTGGGGGGCGGCAAGCCTTTCAACTATTCCTTCAGCAGCTCGCGGGTCCCGGTATTGTTCAGTTCGGACGTTTGGATTACTTACGAAGACAGCAAACACCGAAATGCCAAAATCAAAACCAATCAGGGGCAGGAAAACCTAATCGATGTCCTGGTGGGGGACCCCGAATTAGCACGTCTTTACTGGGCTTTAGCGCGGATGGATGCAGGGACCAGCGAATATCTGGTGCAATCTGAAGGCCTAAGAAAATTGGTTCCTCTCGCCCCCGCGCTCGATTTTTATGGCCGGGAGATTTATATTCGCTCGGGGCAGGTAGTCGTGCCCGGGGGCGCCCAAGCCGGCTCTGCGTGGAAGAGCCTCGTGGGCTCGAGCCCCGGCTCACCGGCAGAGTTCATTACCCGGTTACTGCGCAAGGATCAAGGCTGGCTGGCAGCTTATTACAGCGCCCTGGCGCGGGCCGGGGAACCTCAGCAGGCTTACTTCACCAATCCGCACCGGCTGCGGCTTTTCTATCAGGCGTTGCGGGGCCCGAGCGCCTTCCCGAGCGCGCAAAGACCGGTATTCCGGCCGGACCCGGGGCTGGCGCTCTTAGCAACGCGCCTTCAGTTGGATTCTAATGGGCAACCCCATATTCCCGGAAATCTCGAAACGTGGAGAGGAATCCTGGGTGGCGAGCGCAAAGGCAGCTCCAAGACGCTCCGGGCCTGGGCGGCGCGGGCGCGGAACTGGAGGAACCCTGACGAGTTCGTAGCCGCCCTGTTTGCGCTCTCGCGCCTGAACGTTGAGAACAACCCGCTGCGGCTTTATCTTCTATTGAGCGAAATCGACCGCGAGCGGTCCCCAAAACAGCGCCTGAATCCCAAAACCGTTCGCCTGATGGCGGATAACTTCGCGCGGTTCGGCGACCAATATCTTATTTTTTCTGAGTTCGCCAATTTGAATAATTCGTCGATCGCCCGCTTTCTCAGGACGGCGCAATCCCTTGACCGCATCCGCGAGCGCACGTTGCGCGCTGACGCGATAGGGATTCTCCAAGCCAACGTAGGTCTCTGGCAAATCTTGGCCCGGCAGGGCCAAATCCCCGCGAGCAACGAGAACGGTTCCTTCCAACGAGTGATCGGGCCGTTTGCCTCGATCCGTTCCTCAGCCCAACTTTTCAGCGCCGCCCGAAGCTCACTCGGGCAAGTGGCACGGGCGACAGGCGGCGCGGCTGACCTTTCTCAAGACGAAATCATTACGTTACTTGCTGGTCCCGACCAGACCGGTCCGGAAGCCCAGCAAGTAAGGCAGGACTTGGCATACCGCATCCTGGCGGTCTTGCAGGCTCAGCGCGTGGTTTCTCTCGATTCGCTGTTCACGCTCGACAACGGCCTGACCCGGATGGCCCATGGAAAGCCAGTGTCTCCGGGGATGATTCAACTGGCTGGAGAACTCCAGGAACTGCACATGCCGAAGCCCCTGTTCTCGAGCGGCGAGAGAGCCGAATGGAGCTATGGGCTTTATTCCGATTCGCATATCCAGGAAGAGTTGGGAACCCATTTAGCAAAGATGCTCCGGTCGCCGCGCCCGCCACGACAGTGGGCCGCGGCTCGCGGCCTGCTTGTTCCGTTCCTCAGAGATACGCTGGTGGCGCTCAACTACGCCTACTACCAGCCGCCAGGAGCAGAAGTGCTTTACACAAATCCCTTTCTCGTCCGGTCGCACGATTTTCTGGGCGAAACCATCATTGGAGGAGGAGAGCGAGCCTGGCAAACACCCATCGTGCTGGGCCGGGGATGGACGGCCAGCGGCGGCGCGCATCTGGCAGGATCGCTGGCAAATCTGCCTTACATGCTGTCCGAAATCGAGCAGAATTTTATTGTGCCGCGGAAAGTCCAGGCGCTCGTCTGGGAGGATGTGGCTCCGACCTTCTTGACGAATTCGATTGTGCCCCGATGGTGGCGCGTGACGCCGAATGAGCTTCACGCCGCCGCTCTCTACCAGGAGTTTGGAGAGGAACTTATAGAAGCGGCGGCGAGAAATCGAGACTTGCGGCTGCGGGTTATCCGCATTCTCTCCGGCCGATTGTTCCCGGGCACGGCTGGCGACGTGGACGCGGACCTTCGCTCAGGGCGCGCCGGCGAAGCGCTTTCTCTGTTGACGCCGGCGGAAAAATTTTACCTGGCGGCTCAGTTCAGGCAAAGCTTTCCCGACGAGTCTGGAAAATGGGGGAAAGCAGGGCAGGAACTGGAATCGCTTTCGAAGCAGTATCCCAACGAAGTCAGTTGGGCGCGGCTTTCGGAGGACTTCGGAGTGCCCCATCCCGCGATCGCGCAGACCTACGCCTGCCAACTGCTGAATGTTAAGCCGTTTCCCACTTACCTGGGTTATTCCAGCCGGCTTCTGGCCGAGTCGTGGGAATCCAATAACCTGTACTGGGCGCGGTTGGCGGATGAAAAAGGCTATTCCCCCGCCGTTCTTAACCTCTTGGTCCCTGAGTTGACGCGCCGCATGCTGGCCAATATCTTCGCAACCGACCTGGAGGACCGACCAGCTCTGCTGCGCGCCCTGCGGGAAACTGGGGCGGAGTTCAGGAGCGGGAAATTCTCTTCTTTGCCGGGCATTCAGCTTGCTTCCCGGTCGTGAGAAACCAGAAGCCAGAAACCAGAAGTTAGAAATCTCGGCTTTCCGTAGGGGTACGGCAAGCCGTTTCCCCACAGCATTGGCGCCCAAAACCGGGTTCGGTAGGTAGGCTGCCCGGAGTGGAGAGCCGCTTCCGCAACCCTGGCGGAGCGCCAGCACGTTAGGACACAGTTTAGACAGGAGTAGCCCATGGTCAAAAGACACCTTCTGCTTTTTGCCGTATCTCTGATTGTGTTTTCCGGCGGTGTCAGAATCGCGGCGCAACAGGCGCACCCAAACCGCCTGGTGATTCGCCGCACCGTCGTCCTGGTGCAGTTGGATGTGGCGGTTACGGACCGGCAAGGACGTTACGTGATCGGGCTCCGTCCGTCGAATTTTCGGGTGTACGAAGACGGCATCCCGGAACAATTGGCCACCTTTAGTGAAGAGAGCGAAGCTCCGCGAAGTGTGGCCGATTTTGGGCGGGCCACGAGCGCGCTGGCCACGGCAAAGCCCGGGTCTGGGAATCCTGCTCCGCTCTCTGATTTGAAAGCCGGGCACAGTGTTTTTATTCTCTTCGATACCAGCAACTACATGTACCGGGGCTTTGTTTTTGCTCAGGACGCAATTTCCCAATTCGTGCAGTCTTTAAGTTCCCGGGACCGGGTGGCATTCTATTCCTATAGCCGGGATTTTTCACGCGATTCCCTGCTCACCGGCGACCGGCCGATGGTATTGCGCGGGGTGCGGACGACGGTGGCGGGGGATGACGCGGCGCTGTATGACGGCTTGCTGCTGACTCTGAAAGACGCGAACGGGTTTTCGGGCAGAAAAGTGGTGGTCGTATTTTCCAACGGTCCGGACAACGCCAGCGTGGTGGCGCCCGAGGACGTCCTTGAGCTGGCGCAGTCGGAGGGCATTCCCATCTACATGATATGCACTCAGCAAGCCAAACTCGATCCCATTTCAACTGCCGTGTTTGATCGCGTCAGCGCTGCTACCGGAGGCAAGGCCTACTTCGCCAAGAATTGGGAGGATCAGCAGAAAGCCTTTGCTTCCGTCCGAAACGATCTGGCGCACCTCTATTCGCTCAGCTACTATCCGCAAGCTAATTCCAACCAAGGATGGCGCAAGATCACGGTAAAATTGGTGGGCGTGCAACTCAAGAAATACCATCTCCGTACCCGAACCGGATATCGCCCCCAGGCGGGCCAGATCATCAGCCAGGTAATGTCCCCCCAGTAAAATAGGAATCAGCGATCAACCGTCAGTTTTCAGCAAACAGCGGCATTTAACGACTGCGATCAGCGAAGCTGAGAGGGGTAAAAATCTTTCGTTGCGCGAGATCGCAGACACTTGACTGTAAGTGTCTGCATTGCAAGGTCGTGATTTCCTGTTTTTCTGGCAAGGTTTTTAATTACTCCTCACCCGCCTGCGGGCAGGAGCCGCTTCGTCGCTGAAGCTCTGGAGCGTAAGCGACCTTCGGTAGGCGTAGGCCCAGCCCGCGCCGGCTGGAGAAAGCGCCGGTCGCGGTCCACTCCTTCGCTTCGCTCAGGACAGGCTCTCTCCCGAGGGAGAGAGCAGCGGCTTCGCGCAGGTTTGGTTGCGGCCGGTAGGCCGCGCTGTGCCACCCCGCCCGCTAACTGCTAATTGTTCTTCTCGAATCCATAAAAATTTCCGTTCGGCTATTGACTGTCTTTCTACTTGACATCGCCGAATTCCGCGCCTACCCTACCCTTTGTTTCAGCGAACAGTTCCTGTACCTCGAGGCAGAATGACGCCTCACCGGATCGTTCATGGAGTGCGCTCTCTCGGGAGGAGGGCGCTATGTTACTTTCCGCAGTCCGGCTACCAAGCGCCGGCCTTCCGGTGCAGCCCGGAGTTGTCGCACGTCCCTTCAGGGCCGCACGTGCCGGGCGGGGGCTTGGCGCTACACCAAATCCGCAATCACTTTTGGCGCTCTGTATAGTAGCCACCACAAGACCATACGTCCAGGCAAGAACTTCGCCGTTTAGTTACAACCAGCATAGAAGATCGCTGGCCCTTCGGCTCGCGGTGTGCTTAGTTTCATCCCATGGAGGGAACGGTTTATGAAAAAGAATTTCGCCCTATTCTTAATTTTATCGGCTGCCGCCCTGATGCTTCTTCCGGTCCGTGCAGCTTGCTACGATAACCTCTACGGCACAATTCGCGGCGTCGTCAAGGACCAATCCGGAGCCGTAATTCCGGGCGCAAGGGTTACCGTAACCAACGTCGAGACGGGCATCACGCGGCACATGCTCTCCGGCCCGGACGGCTCTTTTGAGTTCACCAACCTCACTGTTCCCGCCGTGTACGATGTGAGCGTCGAGAAGACCGGATTCAACAAATACGCCAACACGCACATTCAGCTCAACGTCAATCAAATCTATGTTGTGCCTGTTGCGCTGCAGGTCGGATCGTTGTCGCAAGAGGTGACCGTGCAGGCAAAGCAGGCGCAGATTGAAACGACCAGCATGCAGATTGGCGGGACTGTTGGTGCCCAGCAGATTGTCGATTTGCCGCTGAACGGGCGTAACTTCACGCAGCTTCAACAACTGGAGCCTGGTGTGATGGTAGGATCCGACCCGAACCTTTTATCCGCAACCTGTTAGAGCGTTTATGATTCCCATAGTAAGTTCTGATTTCCTTGCGGCGCAGCGATGAACTATTCTTAGTCAACTCAAAAGCAGCGCGCTCCGGGAGCGCGGACACTAGAAAGAAATGCGCGAGCGGCGCGTTATCGCCCGAAGGGCGCAACAAAATTTGAGGAGGTGGCCAATGGAATTCGGATTTAGGCGGAGGTTTCTGGAGAGTCTCGGAGTTTGGGCTGCGGAAACGCGCACGACAGAGAAACGGCGCCGAGGGTACCTGCTGGTGGCATTGTGCGGCGCTCTGGTGCTGGCAGGCATGAGCCTGATCCCGGTGAATCTCTGGAGCCAGGTGACGGCGACGGGGTCTGGCGTCGTGACGGGGCGCGTGACGGACCAAAGTGGTGCCATTATTCCCGGCGCCTTGGTGGAGCTCACTAACATTGCCACCAAGTCTACTGAGCGCGCCAACACCAACAAGGATGGTGTTTACGTCTTCGGTGATGTTAAGCCGGCCGTGTACACGCTGACGGTCACTAAGACGGGCTTCCAGCAGACTGTGATGAGCGGGCAAACCGTAATCACTGGCCAGATGCTGACGCTCAACGTGACTTTGCAGGTGGGCTCAACGACGCAAACGGTGCAGGTGACGACTACACCCGGCGCGCAGTTGCAGACCATGAACGCCACCATGGGCAACACGCTAATGTCCTCTACCATCATGCAATTGCCCACGTTTAACCGCGACGTTACTTCGCTGCTCTATTATCAGCCGACGGCTGTTCCTGACTTTAATGGCGCAACCGGGAACATCACGAGCAACGTTGTCAACGGCCAGACTTCTGACCAGAACACGTACTCCATCGACGGTGGCAATGCCACCGACGACCTTGCCGGCGACAACGCCTACCAGAGCGACTTTAACAGCATGCACGAGGGAACCGCTGCCATTTACACTCCCGTCGAAAGCGTGCAGGAATTTGACGTGAGCACCAACAATTCCACAGCCAGCTTCAGCAGCTCCTCGGGCGGGCACGCCATGATCCTCACGAAATACGGAACCAACGCTTTCCACGGTTCCGCGTATGACTATTTCCAAAACAGCGCGCTGGATTCGAACGACTGGGAAAACAACTTTACGGCGCAGCCCAAACCGCAGTCCACCTATAACCGGTTTGGCGCCGCGCTCGGCGGCCCCCTGCTGCCCAAGATGGCCGGCGGGAAGACTTATTTCTACGTGAACTACGAAGGCTTTCGCTGGCCGCAATCCGTCATTTACGAGCGCGACGTGCCCTCCATGTTGCTGCGAGAAGGCATCGTGCAGGAGCCCGACGCCAACGGCAATGTAGTGCAATACAATCTGAAATCTTCAACGCAATGCGGTCCTTCGGGCGGGATGCCGTGTGATCCGCTGGGTCTCGGCCTGAACCCGACCATCAGCAGCATCTGGTCTAAGTATGAGCCCCTGCCAAACGACTTCAACGCCGGCGACCACCTGAACACCTTCGGCTACGAGGCCCCGCTCTCGATTCCTTACTCGACAGACTTCTTCGTAGGCCGCATCGATCACGATTTCGGCTCCAAGCTGCATTGGTTCGCCAGCTATCGCTGGCAGGACGTGACCGAGCCCACCACCGATCAGGTGGATATTGGCGGACTGGCGTCGGGAGATAAGTTCGGAGTGCCGGCTTCGCTTTCGAGCGATCCCGCTGCACCACGTTATTTCGTTACTGGCCTTACGGAAACTTTGTCCCCTAACGTCACCAACGACTTCCACTTCAGTCTCCTGCGAAACAATTGGTCGTGGAACCGCAGCGGCTTTATTCCACAAGCCTCCAACCTGAGCGAGCCGGTTGAGCTGGGAGAAGAGAGCTCGGGCGAGCCTGATGGCACGACGTCGCTAATCCCCATCAACGTCGATACCCAGGATACGCGTCCGCGCTACTGGGACAGCCACGACTTCGATTACCGCGATACGATCAATTGGCTGAAGGGTAACCACTATTTCCAGTTTGGCGGCGAGGCCATGCACGATTGGTGGCACTTCAATCGCTACGACGACATTGTAAGCGGCCTTGCCAATACCGTGATCGACGAAGTTGGCTACAACGCCGGCGAGGTTAACATGCCTCCTGGCGTCCTGCCGACGCCTTGCAGCTCAACCCTCACATCCGGTTGCTTGCCGGCGAGCGAGGTAAGCTCTTATGAAGCCTATGCCACGGACGTGATGGGCCTGGTGAATCAATCGGACACGCTGGCTACGCGCAGCGGCTCGAATCTGACCCTTAACCCGCTGGGTCAGCCCCTCTCATCCTATCTGGACAACGACTTCTACAATCTTTATATCAGCGACGCCTGGAAAGTGCGGCCGAGTATCACCCTCAACTTTGGACTTAGCTATGGCTACCAGGCCCCTCCTTATGCGTCCAACGGCGAGCAGGATGTGCTCACGGATTCGAATGGCGCCATTCTGACAGTTCCGGAATATCTCCAGAACCGGTTGTCGGCCGCCGAGGCCGGCGGGACGTATGCCCCAATCATTGGCTACGAGCCACTTGCCGACGTGGGCGGGGGAGGCGGATTGAAATATCCTTATCAGCCGGATTTTGGTAACTTGGGACCGCGCGTGGCCATCGCCTGGAACCCGCATGCCAGCGGCGGATTCATGGGCAAAATCCTGGGTAACGATAACACGGTCATTCGCGGCGGATTCAGCAGGATCTATGACCGTATCGAAGCGATTTCCGTGGTCACCGATGCGTCGCTCGGTGACGGATTTATCGAGCCCATTACTTGCGTAGCTCCGACGGCTACCACCTGCGCGGGAACGGGGAATGTAACGCCAGCGACCGCTTTTCGCCTTGGCGTCACTGCGCCCAGCGTGCCTTTGCCCCCGATCACGCCGACGCTTACGACGCCCGTAGAGCCGGGCTACGGTGATGCAGCTTACGCGGCTGGCTCTTTCGGTATCAATGACAACCTTCCGACCGGATATTCCGACCAGTTCGATTTCAGCATCCAGAGGCAGCTCAAAGGCGGCCTGCTCGCTGAAGTGGCCTACGTTGGAAACTGGGACAGCAACCTCTACCAGGGAGTGGACCTGGACGACGTGCCTTGGATGATGAAGCTGGGCGGGCAGACGTTCGCTAATGCTTATGACAATCTCTGGAAGGAGCTGAGCAAAGGGACGGCGGTTACGCCCCAGCCGTTCTTCGAGACGGCTTTGAAACCGTCTTACTGCTCCGGTTATTC
Source organism: Terriglobia bacterium (assembly GCA_030040995.1). Taxonomy (GTDB): domain Bacteria; phylum Acidobacteriota; class Terriglobia; order UBA7540; family UBA7540; genus JASHON01. The sequence goes on from JASHOS010000222.1 coordinate 9,195, forward strand.
AAGCTGCTCCGCTGCCGTCGTAGCGAACGAGTCTTCCAACATCACGTCCGAAGCTGTGACCACCCTGTGGAGCGATCTGGACAACAGCTTCAATTTCGGCCCGCAGCTTCTCTCGACGACTCAGTGCGAGTGGTGCTACTACCAGACTTCCGATGGCTACGCCAACTACAACGCGCTCACGGCGACCGTCCAAAAGCGTACCGGGAACGGCCTGACGTTGAGCAGCAGCTTCACTTATAGCCACGCTCTCGGAATCGACGGCCTGCCCCAGACCTACACGCTTGACAACCTGGATGATCCTTGGGATCCGGCCGTCGACTACGGACCGCAGTACTTCGACCACAAATTCATCGCCTCAGTCGTGAGCAGTTACAACCTGCCTTTCGGACCCGGCCACCGCTTCCTTTCGAGCAGCAATCCGGTTCTGAAACGGGTCTTTGGCGGCTGGACGCTCGCTCCCATTTTTACCTACGCGAGCGGTCAGCCCGTCGACATGTACACGGGCTCTTTCGAGGAATTCGGCGCGGGATTCGACGAAAATGGCGCGGGCGCAGTGCCCACAATTAACACAGCAGCGCTTAGCAATTCCGCCCACTTCGGGGTTAACCCGACGGGCACTGTCGGATTCGATGGTGCCGCAGTGAACGGCGGTTCTGGAGTGAATATGTTTTCTAACCCGGCTGCAGTCTTTGCCGGTTTCCAGCCGTGCCTTGTCGGGATTTGTACCAGTGCGAGCGGAGCGGGCCAGCTTCGCGGGCCCTCGCTGTGGGATCTGGATCTCTCAATCAACAAGACAACTAACATCACCGAGCGGGTGAGCGTTGAGTTCTTCTCCGAGTGGTTCAACGTGTTCAACCACATGGCTTGGGGCAGCGATTTGAATTCGTACAGTTTGCAGAACCCGGAGGGTTTCGGAACCCTTGGCCAGTTCAATGCCCTGCAGGGAGACTACACTCGCGTAATTCAGCTTGGGCTGCGACTATCGTTCTAAGAATGTAGCGGATATTCAAGAACCTCTCGCTTCGCGAGATCGCAGACGCTCGACTGCAAGTGTCTGCATTGCAATACCGTAAAATCTTGTTTTTTTAACCACATTTTTTCCGAGACTTCGGTCGAACCATCATAAACAGCGCCTATTTACGTGCCGACATGCCACAGAAGGGACTGTTGCACGCCGAGTTTGGTTGCGGCCGTGAGGCCGCGCTGCGCTACCGCGCCTGCTGACTGCTGACCGCTAGTTGCTCTTCTCGAATCCATAAAAATTTCCGTTCGGCTATTGACTGTCTTTTCACTTGACATCGCCGAATTCCGCGCTACCCTTTGTTTCAGCGAACGGTTCCGGTACCTCGAGGCAGAATGACACCTCACCGGATCGTTCATGGAGCGCGCTCTCGGGAGGAGGGCGCTATGTTACTTTCCGCAGTCCGGCTACCAAGCGCCGGCCTTCCGGTGCAGCCCGGAGTTGTAGCGCCGCCCTTAAGGGCCGCACGTACCGGACTGGGGCCTGGCGCTACACCAAATCCGCAATCACTTTTGGCGCTCTGTATAGTAGCCACCACAAGACCGCACGTCCGGGCAAGAACTTCGCCGTTTAGTTACGACCAGCATAGAAGAGCGCTGGCCCTTCGACTCGCGGTGTGCTTAATTCCATCCCATGGAGTGAACGTTTATGAAAAAGAATTTCGCCCTATTCTTAATTTTATCGGCTGCCGCCTTGATGTTTCTTCCGGTCCGCGCAGCTTGCTACGACAATCTCTACGGTACAATCCGCGGCATCGTTAAGGACCAGTCCGGCGCCGTAATTCCCGGGGCGAGGGTTACCGTAACTAACGTCGAGACGGGCGTCACTCGGCACATGCTCTCCGGCCAGGACGGCGCTTTTGAGTTCACCAATCTCACCGTTCCTGGCGTGTACGATGTAAGCGTCGAGAAGACCGGGTTCAACAAATACGCCAACACGCACATTCAACTCAACGTCAATCAAATTTATGTCGTGCCTGTTGCGCTGCAGGTGGGATCGGTAACGCAAGAGGTGACGGTCCAGGCAAAGCCGGCGCAGATTGAAACCACCAGCATGCAGCTTGGCACGACCGTCGGCGCCCAGCAGATCGTGAACTTGCCGCTGAACGGGCGCAACTGGACGCAGCTTCAGCAACTGCAGCCTGGCGTGATGGCAGGGTCCGACCGCTTTGGGACGGGCATGGGGGGGACTGACTTCTCGACTAACGGCGCAGAGACCCAGCAGAATTCCTTCTTGATCAACGGCGCGGATTCCATGGATCTGCCGCTGAACATGGCCGGCATCATTCCCAGTCCGGACGCGCTCGGCGAATTCCGCATGGTCACGAGCACTATCAACCCCGAATTCAGCCGGAACTCCGGCGCTATCATGAACATCCTCATCAAGAATGGGACAAACGCGTTTCACGGCGATGCCTTTGATTTCTACCGGGAAACTTCCCTTGACGCCCGTAGCTTCTTCCAATCGAGCGTTTCGCCTTTCCACCAGAATCAGTTTGGCGGCACCTTGGGCGGCCCCATCAAGAAGGATCATGCGTTCTTTTTCTTTTCCTACCAGGGCGAGCGAGTGGCCGAGCCGGAGGCGTTTTCCGTGCCTACGGTCTTCAGTTCCGCCGAGCGCGCTGGCAACTTTTCTGCTGATACCAGCGGAGCATTCCCTGTCGATAATCCATCCACTGGGATAGCTGCCGTGTCGCCCTTCCCCATGGTCGGCGAAAATGGAGCAACCTACCCGGCGGGAACACCTTACAACACGCTGTTTCCCACCGGCCAGATTCCGCAGGCGGATGTGAATCCCCTGGCGGTCAAATTGATGAACCAGTTTGTCCCGCTGCCCAATACCGCTGCGAATGGCTACACCTTCAATCCGACGGAAGTGTTGTCCGATGATCAGTACATTTACCGAGTCGATGAAAATATTCGTCCCCAGGACTCGGTATGGGTGTACGGATTGTGGGAGAGCGAGCCGTACACCGAAACTTTGCCCTTCGATGGCGCTTCGCTCCCCGGTTTCCCGGAAACGAACTTGCAGCACTTTCAGGAGTACACAGGGTCATGGACCCACACGATATCCCCCACCACTTTGAACGAGGCGCGCTTTTCGTATTTTCGCTTTAACTATGACGCCGTTGTTCCGATCAATCCGATCAATCCCACCACTTACGGGTTCCCGGGGATCGTTCCGCAGACCACGACGGATGCATCCTTGCCCGTCATGAGCCTTGACGGTCTGTTCACCCTGGGATTCTCTGCTGACGGTCCCCAGCCTCGAATCGACCAGCAGTATGAAGCGATAGACAATTTCACCAAGATCGCCGGCGCGCACACCATCAAGGCCGGCTTCACCATGGAGCGATTCGAAGTGTTTAATCCATTCTATGATGACCTGAGTGGCGATTACACCTACAACGGTGCGGGAGCGTTTTCCACCGGATTTCCCGGCGCGGACTTTCTCCTTGGCATCCCCGATTCTTATGCCCAAGGCAGCGGAACCATTATTAACGCCCGCGGACGCGATTATTATTCCTATGCTCAAGACCAGTGGCGGGCGAAGCGGAATCTCACGCTGACTTATGGCACGGGGTGGGATATCGAAACTCCGTACGAGGACCTTTACGCGAACGGTGAAGCTCTGGCAGCGTTCCGGACGGGCCAACAGTCCACCGTGTATCCAACGGCGCCGGTTGGCTACGTCTATCCCGGCGACACCGGGATCAATAAATATGGCGGCCCAAAGGTTCCGTATAAGGACTTCGCTCCTCGCCTGGGCTTCGCCTGGAGCCCCGGCGAATCTCTAAAATGGAGCGTTCGCGGCGGGTTTGGAATCTATTACAACCGCACGGAGGAAGAACTCACGCTACAAGGATTGACCAATCCGCCGACCGGGCTCGATTCGATAGGAGTGGGAGCGGTTGGTGGCAGCCCCAGCTTCGCCACGCCTTTCACCGGTACCTGCGCTGGACCTGTTCCCTGCTCGACCGCTCAGGTGTTTCCATTCACTCCCCCGGCGAAAGGCGCCAAGGTCAACTTTGCGCCTTACGAGCCCATCGGTTTCGGCATGAATGTGCAGAGCGCGAACTTCGGCGTTCCAATGTCGGAAAATTATCAGCTCACTATCCAGCGGCAGCTTGACCCCACTACGGTTCTTTCAGTAGGCTTTGTTGGCAACGCTGGCCATCACCTCGAGGGCGCCTATACTCTTAATCCGGCGGGCACGGCGCCCGGCTTAAATCCCGGCGCCGCTGCCTTGGGCTGCGTCGCAACTAACCTTACCAGTTGTGACCCAGGCTCATTCTCGTTAAATCCGTTAGTCTACGGCGAAACGGGCTACCAAGTGACTGATTTCAACTCGAATTACAATTCGCTTCAGGTTGAGGTCAATAGACAGTTCTCCCACGGCCTGCAATTACTTGCTGCCTACACCTGGTCGCGATACTTCGACTATACTTCAAACCTTGAAGACAGCGCCTTTGATGCTCCTGGCATTAACCCGTTCGACTTCAATTCAATGTATGCGCCCTCGGCCAATGACGCTCCACAGCGCCTCGTGGTGAGCTACACCTACACGTTGCCCCTCTACCATTTCGCGCATCGGTGGCGCCGGCTCACTGATGGCTGGGAGCTAACCGGCATTACCACGTTTCAGCACGGCTTCCCAGTGGCTGTTTTCGACAGCGCCGATACCTCGCTGACATGCGATCCCGCGATCACCTTCTACGCCTGCCCGGACCGCGCCAACGTCACAGGAACGCCGCTGGCGATTGGCAATCCCCGGAACTATACAATTAACGGCAGCCCCAATTACTGGATCAACCCGGGTGCCTTCTCGATTCCGGCTGCGGGAACCGGCATCGGAGACGCCAGCCGCAATCCCTTCTATGCCCCCGGAATCAATAACTGGGACATCGCCCTGCTCAAGGACGTCCATATTACTGAAGCCAAGTACTTTCAGTTTCGGCTGGAGACGTACAACACATTCAATACGGTGCAGTTTGGCGCTCCAACCGGGGACGTCAACAACCCCACCTTCGGCCGTATCTTAGGCGTTCAGCAGGGTTCGACCAATGGCGACGGCCGGGTACTGCAACTTGCCGGCAAGTTCTACTTCTGACGTTACTTGCCTTTTCGGGTGGGGCGTGCTACGCAGAAGCGCATGCGTATCCAGCGCCCCGCCTTGTGGGCAATTTGCTTGCTCCGAGCAAGTGTGTCTACTCCAGGAATCTGCCGGAGCCAGTCTACTCCACCGCAGAAGACACCCACGCAAGACGCCGGCTCAGGCTTACAACTTTTGGGGACCCACTCGGCTCCCAGCGTGGTCGTGACCACAGAAACAGGCCATGCGAGCGCCCAACCGCCCGAGCTTCCCACCCGGCGGCGGCTTGACGAAATAGTACGCAATGCTACGATCCTGCCGCCTTGGCCCAGCCTGGGCACGATCGCCAGCACGGTAGAGCCGCCCACATCGCTTCTGGGCTCCGGCCTGGGCGGAGACAATTCAGTTCGCATGATCGCCCTCAAGGCTGAGCTTATTTTCTAGATGACGCTTTGCGGACACCCTCCAGGACGCCATTTACGAACTCAACGGACTCTCCCGTTGAGAAGCGCCGGGCAAGCTCGAGCGCTTCGTTGATGACTACGGCAGGAGGATTTTCGGGAAAGTGGAAAAGCTCGTAGAGTGCCAGGCGCAGGATGTTCCGGTCAACCGCAGCGATACGCTCAAGCCGCCAGTGCTCTGAGTGTTCGCGGAGCAGCGAGTCCAGAGTACCGGATTCATTTACGGCGCCCTCAAACAAATCCTGCGCGAAGCGCGCCGTTTCAGCATGGAGCTTGCGTGGCCCAAGAAACGTTGACGTGATTTGAGCCGCAGGCTGTCCCCCCAGATCCCACTGGAACAGCATTTGGAGCGCGAGTTCACG
>JASHOS010000223.1 GCA_030040995.1 Terriglobia bacterium
CTATCAAACCCGTGTTGGTGATCGCTCCCCCTCCGTCCATCTCTAATGTCTCTCCGGAAACGTTCGCGTCAATCGTCCCCGCATTGCTTACTGCCAGCCCGTTATTGCCTATGATTCCGTCTCCCTGAATCGTGTTGTTGGAGTTGGTCAGCGTGTAGCCACCCGACTCTTGTTCGATGTAGGCCGAGCCGCCGCCGCCGGTCGCCGTCGAAAGCGTCACCGTGCCTCCGCCCGTGAGCGTCACGTCGCTGCTGCCGACTATCAGGAGCCCATTCGCGCCGTCGCCACCGTTTAGAACGATCGAACCGGCGTTCGAAATCGACGTCCCGGCCACCGTCAAACTTATGTTGGTCGAAATGTCGAGCGCGTTGCCGCTGGCAAGTTGCAGATTGTCCACTGTGGGGCTGAGGTTGGTTAGGTTAACCGTACTAACTCCGTCCACAATGCAGACGTTCGTGCTGGAGCTGTTCGGAACACCGCTCGGGCTCCAGTTACCGGCGACATTCCAATTGCCGGTGGTGCCGAGGCTCCACGTGGACGGCGACGATAGGGTGCATTGAGCGTAGCCCGTCCCCGCCGCAACCGTGAACACGATTAATAATAAGGTGGCAATCACGCCCCCCTTCAGTAAATCCTGCAACCCACAACTCACTCCCGTTCCCACCATGATTTTCTCCTTATTATGCCGACGGTCGTCGGTCAGCAAGGGTCATTACTCCGGCCCTGCTCATAGAGCGCCGAAATCTGCCGGTCGCAGACCGCCGCCACAGCCCTTGAACATCGCAGACTTAGCGTCCTTACGTTTAAAGCTGACTGGAAAAGTGCCGATGACTGGTGGGTATTTAATAAACCGTCTATTGACAGTCGCTTCCAGCTAACCTTACGATAGCTGGACGGCTGTACCCCTTCACCAGGTATAGGCGCCCCTCAAGCACACTGAGCTTAGGAAAACGCGAGATGAAAAGTCCTTAACAATGTTCTGAAATATTCTGAAAAGTTCTGAGGTGGTGTCTATGAAGGAAGAACCCTCCGGTTTATATAAGTTTGGGCCCTTCCTCCTCGAACCAGCAAAACGCATTTTGTGGCGAGGTTCAGAGATTGTCCCCTTAACAGGCAGAGCCTTTGACACTCTTTTAGTCCTTATTCAGAACTCCGGGAAGACCGTTGAGAAGGATCAGATCATCGAGACGGTGTGGGGAGGGGCTGCGGTCGAAGAGAACAACCTGACGCAGTGCATTTCCGCCCTGCGCAAAGCTCTGGGCGAAAGCCGTGGTGCTAACCAGTTTATTGTTACGTTTGCCGGGCAAGGCTATCGTTTTGTTGCGGATGTCCAAACGATAGCCGCTGCGCCCAACCAAATTCCAAACTCAAAAATCCAAAATGGTTTGACGGCCGTGCGGGGAGTGGGCGACGAGGATCTCGTCCTTCCAGCATCTGGCGAAGTCCGGCCATCGGCAGCCGATTTGGCGATTCCGGATTCTGCGGGTACGGTGCAAATTGACGGACCGCTAGGGCCGTCACCACCAACATTCCCAATCGAAAACCCAAAATCGAAAATCCCCAATCGGATGGTTTTCGTGGCGATTGGTGTTTTCGGCGTGGTTGCCGTCCTAGGGGCAATTTTCTGGTACGCCGAAAGCGAATCCCGCCGGCCTCGATCAGAGGCAAGCCAAAACGCCGGTGAGTCCGTTCCAGCGGTTCGGCGGAGAATGCTCGCGGTCCTCCCCTTTGAGAATCTGACGGGCGATCCCGCCCAGGAGTGCTTCAGCGACGGCTTCACCGAAGAAGTTATTACGCGGCTTGGCAGCCTCGATCCCGCCCACGTTGGAGTGATCGCCCGGACGTCGGTCATGCTGTATAAGCATTCCGGCAAGAACATCCGGCAGATAGCGGCCGAGCTTGGAGTGGAATACGTGCTGGAGGGGAGCGTTCGCCGCTCAGGGGATCGCGTCCGTGTTTCGGTTCAGCTCATCAAAGCTGCAGACCAGACCCACCTGTGGGCGCAAAGTTATGAGGGGCCTCTCCGCAATATATTGACTTTGCAGGAGAACGTGGCCACGGATGTGCAGGAACGGATCGGGAACCGCTTAGACCGGCCCGTTGCCGGGCCGAGGCCTATCTCACATCCCATCGACCCGGAAGCGTTTGAGGCTTACCTGAAAGGCATCTATTTTCTTAATCGAAGGGACATCACCGACTTCAAAGAGGCCGCTGGCGAGTTCGAGAAGGCGATTCAGAAAGAGCCGGGTTACGCTCCTGCCTATGCGGGCCTGGCCGATTGCTACAACTTGCTGGGGCTGGACGGGGCAGACTGGACGGTTCTGGGGCCGGCGGCGCAGAGCGCCGCGCAAAAGGCGGTCGCTCTGGATGGCTCGCTCGCGGAGACTCACACCGCGCTGGCTGCCGTTCGGGCGCTTTACTTCTGGGACTGGGCCGGGGCGAGGCGGGAGTTCAGGCGGGCTTTGGATGCGAACCCGAACTATGCCTTGGCCCACCATTGGTACGCGGCGCTTTATTTGGGACCGCAGGGCCACTACCCGGAAGCTGTTGCGGAAATGAAGCTTGCCCGGCAGCTTGACCCTGTTTCCCCCATAGTAACTACCGACCTGGGGTGGGCTTACGCGATCAGTGGCATCTACGATAAGGCCTTCGTGCAATATCAAGAGGCTTTGCACCTGAATCCACGATTCGTGCCCGCGCACTTTCGTCTTGCCGAATATTACCTGATCAAGAAGATGTACCCACAAGCCATCCACGAATTGGTGCTCGACAACGCCTATGCGGGTAAACTTCAAGCCTCGCTCCAGATCGAAAGGGAGTATAAGACCAGCGGTTTTTCAAACGTCTTGCAGTCTGAAATCCAAACCGCCAAGCGTCACTCCGCACAACGCTCTGAGGACCTAATGTTGGCCCGCAGCTACGCGCTCCTTGGTCGCAGCGATGAGGCCCTCCAAGCTCTTTCCATCCTGTACCAAAGGCACGATCCTTCCCTCATTTATCTGAGGGTTGATCCCGATCTCGCCTCGCTGCGCTCCAACCCAAAATTCCAGGACCTCGAACGACGCTGTGGCCTGATCCAATAGGCCCGGCCTTCGCCCTTTTATGTCGCACCCCTCTACGTGCCATTGGAATTCAACCTGATGTTTCAGGCTGAGTAAGAAGTCGACTGTAAACCAACCCTGCGAGGGCGCCTCCGATCAGAGGAGCAACCCAGAACAACCATAGTTGGTGAATGGCCCATGCGCCTGCAAAGACTGCGGGCCCCGTGCTGCGCGCCGGATTCACCGAAGTGTTGGTGACCGGAATGCTGATGAGATGGATCAGCGTCAAACCGAGTCCGATCGCAACCCCTGCGAGAGCCTGCGGGGCGCGACGGTCCGTGGATCCGTAGATGATCATGACAAACATGAAAGTCATGACCACTTCGCACACAAAGCACGCCAGCAGCGAATAGCCTCCCGGCGAGTGAGCGCCGTACCCGTCGGACGCAAACCCGGCGCTTAGGGTGAAACCCTCTTTCCCGCTGGCGATAACATATAGGACCGCACCAGCAAGAATGCCGCCCGCCACCTGCGAAACGATGTAAGGTATGAGGTTTGCGAGCGGAAACCGCTTGCCCACGGCAAGCCCGACGGAAACTGCCGGGTTGATGTGAGCGCCGGAGATATGGCCAATAGCGTAAACCATAGTCAACTGGGTCAGACCAAAGGCAAACGCCACACCCAGAAAACCAATGCCGAGATGAGGAAAGGCTGCGTCGAGCACCGCGGCTCCGCAGCCGCCGAGAACCAACCAGAACGTTCCGATGAACTCTGCGAGACATTTCTTTGAGAGAGGCATGACGAGTCTCCTTGTGCGCCACTCGAAAACGGCCAAGTGTTAATGAATGAATGAAAGAGTCGTACGATGATAGACTAACGGCCGGTACCGGCCCCGCTACACGGACATACTACATCTTTTGGTGCCTGAGTCAAGTGAATATCGCGCTTCAGGGATTCGTGGATAGCCCGAGGGCCGGAAACTCTGCGGTATCCACTCTTCGGCCCAGGGCTCCAAACAGAATTTCGATCTGACTCACCCATCTTGTGTGCGCCGGGATAAAGTGTAAATATCACTGTTTGAGCTTGGCGGTCCCCGTCGACGGTTTCTTGGCTGAGACGCCACGAGTGGTGATCGACGATTGCAAGAGTGGCAGGTCAGAGTAGGTTTTGGGGTGAGAATCGAGGAACAAACACATGCTGCAGGAAAAAGAAAAAGCAGTTGCAGACTACGACATCAACGACGTGTGCGCGCGCTTTTCTAAGATTTATACCGGCGCCATCTCCGATGTGTTGGACGAAATGGGATATCACAACCAGGTGCTGCCTTCCGCCATTCAAGCCCTCACGATGGATCAAGCCGTGGTGGGCGTTGCGATGCCCGTGGAGGGCCATCCCACAGACAGCCAGGACCCGGAAGAGATTTTCGTGCCGGTCCTAGAGATGCTCGGCGCGCTCACCAGTGGAGACGTTATCGTCTACCAGCCTCACGACAGTTTAAGCGCTCATATCGGCGAGCTCTCTGCGGAATCGGCAAAGTTTCGTGGCGCCCGGGGAGCGGTAATTGACGGAGGCGCTCGCGACATCGATTATATTTTGCGACTAGGATTTCCGGTTTTCTGCCGGTACCGGACTCCGTGTGACATTACCGGCCGCTGGAAGCTCGAATCCTACGGCCAGCCCGTTCAGATCGGCCGGGTGGCAATTCATCGCGGCGATTTCATCGCCGGTGACAAAGATGGCGTGCTGGTTATCCCCAGGGCCGTTACACTCGAGGTGCTCCAAAAATCGGAGGAAGTCGTTGGAACGGAGAACCTCGTCCGCAAGGCGGTTCTCGAAGGCGTTCATCCGGTAGACGCCTATCGAACCTATGGCCGCTTTTGACCCTTTCATACGATCCACCACCGGACCGCGGGTAGTGGGTCAGTTTGGACTTGTAGCGGCGAGTTTACCTCGCCAGATGGCGGCATGAAGCCGCCTCTACATCCAACTGACCCACTACGGGACTGCGCGATTTATAGGGATGCCCAGGCACATCGTATCCCCCTCTGGTCATTGAGATAGTAATCCAAAAACACCGGAGAGAGGAGACCAAGGTGAAGGGGTCGCCGGGGTTCGAGATGCTGGATGATTTGCCAAGGGCATAATCCGCCTTTGTGAGAATTGGATCGGGCGAGGTTGAAGTAGAGCTGATAGAGAGCCGCCTTGGCGAGGAACTCGGAACGTGAAGCA
>JASHOS010000224.1 GCA_030040995.1 Terriglobia bacterium
TCGGTGAAATTCTTCGATCCGATCACAACGGAGTTGTGCGGCCGCAGCGAGCAGGCAGCCATTAGAAGACACAAGGTAACAATGGCAGTGTGCTTCATGAGCGGACCCAACCCGGATTTCTCACCATATCGAGCCGAAGGGCGGGTTTCAGTCCTTCCGCATGGAGCGACGGCTGGTCTTTTCATGATCGAATGGGAACTGCTTCCCGGCAGAGTTGACACCTGTGCCTCCATCTCTGCCGCCGAAATTCGTGAGAAGAACACGCGAAGGAGTAATGCCCCGGAAGCTCTGGACGGCGAAACCATACCGAAGCCGTACCGAACCCAAACTTTCCTTGCAAGCCTTTGTGTCAAAAAGGGTTGCTGTTTGCCGCCCTTTTTATCTCGATAAGCTATTTGTTTTCAGTTGATTGAGCGAATCCGGCATCGCCAAAATTTGGGTTCGTCTGGCTTCGCTCCTCTAATGTTCCTTTAAAATCATCAACTTACTTTAAAGACCCGTGGCATAGGGGGCTGTTTTCTGCTTTTTTAGGTCGTTCGAGATAACTATCTCTATTATTTTCTGCGACTTCGCGCAATTCTCCGCTCCGATTGCTCTCTGCGGCAGCCTTTAGCAGAGCGAGCAGCAGCCGGAGCTTTCGATCAATCTGACGGCGAAGCAGGCTATTCATGCGCAAGTGAAAGAATAGCAGTTTCGATTGAGACGGTGGGGACGGGTGAGATGGACGGGGAGTTTTTTTGCGCGGTGCGGCGGAGTCGCAACCGGACCGAATGGGACCGTGACCTCGCCCCTTTAGCCCGGCACGTGCCGACCTAAAGGTCGACGCTACAGCGGTCGCAACCAATGAGCGAAAGGGCTAATGGAGTGCAACCCGCCCCTTCCATCGCAGTGGCAAACCTGGTGGGAAAGCCGCGCTAACAGCCTGCGGACGCCCCCCCTGGGAACTGTGATCCTGAGCGTCCACAGCATCACATGCTGGAAGCCTTTCCGCAGTTTGCTAAACGTGAGAATGCCGGAGGCGGCGCTCGAGAGCTCCGAAAAAGATGTCGGCAACGAGCGCCATAACCGCAGCGGGAACCGCGCCGGCGAGGATCACGCGGTTGTCAACCATCGCCAGGCCGCGGAAGATGAACTCACCCAGTCCTCCCGCGCCGATGGCGGCGGCGATCGTCGCAATGCCCACGGTGAGCACGGTGGCTATTCGCACCCCGGCGATGATCACTCCTGAAGCCAGCGGAAGCTCAACCTGGAACAGCATCTGCCTGCCGGTCATCCCCATTCCTCTCGCTGCCTCCCGCACCGCGGGATCGACTCCAGTGATGCCCGCATATGTGTTTCGAATGATGGGTAGCAGCGCGTAAAGCGCAAGCGCCGTAATCGCCAGCCGGTCGGCGCGGGCGCCCAACCAGGGCGCTGGCAGAAGAAACCCAAAGAGCGCCAGGCTGGGAATGGTTTCAAGGATATTCGCGCTGCCGAGGATGAGCTTATCGAGCCGCGGCCGCCGCGACACCAATATGCCCAAGGGAACGCCTGCCACAACGGCGATCAGCATCGACGCTCCTACCAGCCAAAGATGTTGCACGCTCAGCTCCAGAATCTCCTGGCGATGCCTCACAAAATATTCCAGCACGCTCATCCGCTCCTCCCTGAAAGAACAAGAACTCCCCCCTCTCCCGCAAGCGGGAGAGGGGGGACCGCGAAGCGGTGGGTGAGGGCTCTTTTCGTGGCTTCGCGGGTGTCCGTGGGCTGACGGACATGACCAACCGGCAGGTCCGTCATGCGCATCTTTTACTGTGGCCAACCCAAAATCTTTCCGTTGGCGCGAACCACATCGGCATATTCCCTTGCCGGTCCCTCTATTGAATCAAGAAATTCCGCGGGCGAATAGATTCCGGCTGATCTGCCGGCCTCGATCAGCGCGATTCGGCTGGCGAGCAACAAGGCTTCTGTTACGTCATGCGTCACAAATACCATGGTTTTTCTCACCCGCTGCCTTAAGGAGAGAAACTGGCGCTGGGTCTCGCTGCGTGTCAGCGGATCGAGCGCTCCAAAGGGCTCGTCGAGCAGAAGGAAAGGCGGGTCCGCCGCGAGTGCTCGCGCCACTCCCACTCGCTGCCGTTGGCCGCCGGAAATCTGGTGGGGATACCGGTTCCGGAACTCTTCGGGATTAAGTCCCACAAGCTCCAGCATCTCCTGAACACGCCGATGAACGCGTTCCGGAGGCCATCCCTCCAGTCTTGGGATCAAGCCAACGTTGCGCTCGATCGTAAAGTGAGGGAACAGGCCACCTTCCTGGATGACGTATCCGATACGCCGGCGCAACCTGACCGTGTCCCAGCCGGTCGTGGCGCGGCCTTCCACCCGGACAACGCCGCCGCTTGGCAAAATAAGGCCGTTGATGAGCCTCAGAATGGTTGTCTTGCCGGAGCCGCTTCGTCCGAGCAGAACAAGCGTTTCGCCTCGATGAATTTCCAGGCAGAAATCCGTGAGCAAGTCACGCCCGTCCAATCGGAACCGGACGTGGTCAAATTGAATGGCGGGTTCGTCGGGAGGAAGGTCGCTCATCGCAGAACATCCCGGAGCGCGGCCTGCGCAGCGTAATATCCGCACAGGCCATGAACTCCCGGGCCAGGAGGCGTCGAAGACGAGCAGAGATAAAGGCCCTTACAGGAGGTAGAATAAAGCCTGCGCGTGGGACGAAAGAATAATTGTCGCAGATCCTGCGCCCCGCCGTTGATGCTTCCGCCGATCAGATTCGCATTGTGCCGCTCGAGCTCCAGGGGAGGCAAGACATTTTTCGCCAGAACCCGGCTGCGGAAGCCGGGAGCAAATCGCTCAATTTGATCTTCGATCCGGCCTACGATCTCAACTTGCGACGCCTGCGGAACGTGACAATAGGCCCATGCGGTGTGCTGGCCTTCGGGAGCTCGCGTTTCGTCGAAGAGGCTGGGTTGCGCCAGAAGTACAAAGGGCTTCTCCGTGTGTTTACCCTGCCAGGCGTCGCGCTCGGACGCCGCGATCTCGTCGAAACTACCGCCGAGGTGCACGGTTCCCGCCTGCGCGCACGCCGGCGATTTCCAGGGAACCGGGGCGCTCAAGGCCCAATCGACTTTGTAGACTCCTGGGCCATACCGGAATCGCGCAAACCGGCGGCGGCTGTGTTCCGGCAACTGGCGGCCCGCAATTCGGAGCAATTGCCGGGGCGTCAGATCACAGAGAATTGCGCGGGCGGAGGGAAGATCATCCAAAGATTCGACCGGCGAATTCACCACGATCTCTCCCCCCAGCGAACCAAGGCAAGAAGCCAAAGCATTCGCAACGCTCTGGGAACCCCCGCGCGCAAAAGGCCAGCCGAGGACGTGAGCGGTGGTCATCAGGATCAGACCAAAAGCGGCGCTGGGCGGCTTCTCAAGCGGCAGAACCGAATGAGCCGCCAGACCTGCAAACAAGGCGCGGGCGCGCTCTCCCCGGAACGCTGTACGGACAAAGCCACGCGCCGAGCGGATCGCATGCATACCGAACCGGGAAGCGACCACCGGATGACGCGGAATCCGCGGGGGCCCGAGGAACATGGCGGCCAGCTTTTTCCAATCATTCACCAGCGCCTTCACCAACTTGCGATAGCGCGTTCCGTCTTCGCCGAGATCGCCGGCCGTCAGGTCGATTGAGCGGTTCATCAATACGGCGCCTTCGTCCAGCGCATGCGCCAGCGGCGCGGGAGGGTGAATCCACTCGAGACCGTGTTCCTCAAGCTTCAGACCAGCAAAGAATTGCGATGCCAAGGCCATGGGATGCACGGCGGAGCACACGTCATGCTTGAATCCCGGTAGCGTCAATTGCCCGGAGGAAGCCCCTCCGCCGATATTGCCCTGAGCTTCAATCACCACGACAGACCGGCCAGTGCGCGCAATCGTAATGGCCGCAGCCAGTCCGTTCGGGCCGGACCCAACGACAACGGCGTCGTATGAGCTCCTCATATTTCGGGATTCGTTTTGGGCTTGTGCGATCTTCTTCCGGCTTTGCGGCCGGCCAAGGCCGTCGAAGCCGGGGAAGGCATTTCCGACTTGAACTGGCACTCCGTGGCCTCGCGGTCGTCTAAAAGGGCCAGGAATACGGGAGCGCGAAGGTGCGCGTCATTGGTCCAGTTGGCATATTTGACGCGGGCCACTACCGACGGCGTCACCCAATAAGCTGTTTCTCTCGTATTCGGGACGTTATCAAACGGGCAGAGTTTGGACGCGCGGCGGCGAAGCTTCGCGTAAATCTCGCTTTGCCGGTTTTGGTCGAAACCTGTTCCTACGCCGCCGATGAAGCGAAGCCGCTTGCCTTCGTAAAGGCCCAGCAGGAGCGCGCCAAAATGCTCGCGCGAGCCGCGCGGAGCCGTATAGCCTCCCACCACGGCATCGACTTCGCGGGTTATTTTGAACTTCACCCAATCGCGGCTCCGCGCTTCCGAATACGCGCTGCTGGCCCGCTTGCCGATGATGCCTTCGAGACCGCGGCCGCGAGCTATTTCGAACAACTCTTTCCCCTTTTTCAGTTGATGGTCCGCGTAGAAGATAGGCGCTCTCGATTCCAGGACGTTGTGGAGCAGCCGCTTTCGTTCCAACAGGGGCGAGCGGCGAAGGTCGTAGCCGTCGCAGTAAAGGACGTCAAAAATATAATATGTGACAGGTGTCTGCTGCTGCGCCAATTTAGGTGGTGCTTCGAGATTGATACGGGCTTGCAATCGCTGAAAATCGCTTCGGCCAGTTGAGTCAAGGGCGACTATTTCTCCGTCCAATACTGCCGTTTTCGCTCTGATCCGTTGCGGCAACACGGCTAACTCCGGGTATTGGCGAGTGATGACCTGCCCTCGGCGGGAGCGCAATTCCGAGCGTCCATTTGCCACCCATGCCAGAGCCCGCACACCGTCCCATTTGATCTCAAAAAGCCAGTCAGGGTCAGAAAATGGCTCATCGACCAATGTGGCGAGCATCGGGTGCAGCCTTTGAGGCATTCGCGATTTGCGCGCGCCGTCAAGCAAGCGCGGCTCGGCGGACGGCGAAGGTTCCCGGAGCCGGTGTCCGGCCTTGACCTCTTCAATACTCCGTCCATCCCGTACCGATCGATCGTGAGCTTCAATATGCCATTGGGGGTCCGCTTCGCTATCCCGGTGCTTGATGAGCAGCCAAGGCCTGCCGTTTCCTTTTGCCCGCTTCATGCGGACCAGCACGAACCCTCCTCGCAGCTTCTCGCCGTGAAGCACGAATTTGATCTCACCGCGTCTGTATTGTTCAGAGGCGGATATCTCGCCTTCAGGCTCAAAGGTCCCGCAGTCCCACACGATCACCGGGCCGGCGCCGTAGTTTCCCTCGGGAATCACTCCTTCGAAGTTTGCGTATTCCAAAGGGTGGTCTTCAGTTTCCATCGCCAGCCGCTTATCCGCAGGGTTCATGGACGGGCCTTTGGGAACCGCCCAAGACTTCAGGACTCCGTCAATTTCCAGGCGGAAGTCGTAGTGCAGCCGGGTGGCGTCGTGCTTTTGAATCACGAAGCGGTTCCCCGAAGATGCCGTAGTCTTGCCCGGAGCGGGCTCTGGCGTCTCTTCGAACCGCCGCTTACGCCGGTATGTAGAGAGTGAGCTCATATCTTTTATTTTTGGATGTGCCGGGGTTAGCGGGATGAGGCACCATACTTTGACCCGGCGGCTCTTGGAGTTTGCACCCATGCGCTGAGCTTGGCCGAAAGGGCAAGTCAGCAGCGCTCAACTGGCGGGAAAGAGCCTCTTCGTTCCCAATTCGCTCGTGGTTAGGATCAGTCGGGCGACATTACTAGTGGGAAGGCGATTTCCCAACACCTATGGTCGTTCCGGGGCGCTGGCTTTGGGGATGCCGACCGTGCGGCCAAGTCGCTTCGGCGACCACTGGGCTTTCGGGAATCGGCCTTAGGCCGCGGGCAGGCGTTGCTGCTTCCCGAAGATTTCGGGCACGATATTCGACCACATGATATTCGACGTTGCATCCGAGCGCCATCCGGTATAGACTCCGAGCCTATCGGCCCAAGAGTTTAGAGAATTCTGATCCACGGGTTCGCCCGAAGAACTTGTCCCGGCGATGAAACGCCTGGAAAGGCGGCAAGTGCGGTTCGTTTTCCATTGGCAGGGCGCTTTAACAACGGAAGACAACCGGCCTTACGCGTAACGCCAGTGCCCACTGGAGGCGGGAGAATCATATGAAAGGATCACGTGTGGCTTCCGTATTCGTTTCCTCGCGGGATGCCGAGGGGACGTTCCCTCCGCTTGGCAAGGAGCTCAAAGCGCTTCTGGTCTGGCCCAGGATCCCTAATTCATTCTGGACGTTCACCGGAATGATGGAACTGCTGCCGGAGAAGGTTGTCATGCCGCCGCTGGGACTGATCACAGTAGCGGCGCTGTGTCCGGAAAGCTGGACGCTCCGCTTGGTAGACCAGTGCGTGGAGGAACTCACCGACGAGGATATCCTCTGGGCCGACCTGGTGATGGTCAGCGCCATGACCGTGCAGCGCGACGGACTCCAGGAAGTCCTGGCGCGCGCGCGACGCTTGGGTCGGCGGACGATAGTGGGTGGGCCCTACGCCAGCGGCGAGCCTGCTCGCATGCTAGCCATCGCCGACCACGTCGTCGCGGGCGAGCCCGATGAAGTGTTTGGTGAAATCGCCCGCGACCTGGAGGAGGGCACGGCGCGGCGGCTCTACGAAATCCCCGACAAGCCCGACGTCACCCGGAACCCGGCGCCCCGCTTTGACCTGCTCAAGCTGAATTGCTACGCTTCGATGTCCGTGCAGTTTTCCCGCGGCTGTCCCTTCCAGTGCGAATTCTGCGACATCATCATCCTTTACGGGCGCAAGCCCCGTACCAAGCTTCCCGCGCAGATGCTGGCCGAACTCGACACGCTGCTCAGCCTGGGTTGGCGGAAGCAAGTCTTCATGGTAGACGACAACTTCATCGGCAATCATACTCGTGCCCTCGAACTCTGCGTGGAGCTCGAGAAGTGGCAGCAGGCACGGGGTTATCCCGTCATGTTTTACACCGAAGCCTCGATGGACCTGGCGCGCAAGTCCGCGCTTATGGAAGCGATGGTGCGCGCCAACTTCTTCTACGTGTTCCTGGGCATCGAAAGCCCCTCCAAAGAGTCCCTCCAGGAAGTGAAAAAGCTTCAGAACTTGGCGATGGACCCGGTGAGTTGCGTTGACGCCATTCAGAAGAAGGGCCTCTGGGTGACCGGCGGCTTCATTATGGGCTTCGATTCGGATACGGAAGAGATCTTCGAGCAGCAGGTGGAATTCATCGAGCGCACGGCGATTCCCTGGGCGCTCATCAACTTCCTGCACGCGCTACCGCGCACGGCGCTTTACGACCGCATGCAGCGCGAAGGGCGCATCCTGGAATCGCGCGGCAGCAGTAGTGACGGCACGCCTCCCAATTTCCGCACTCTCATGGAACCGAACGTCCTGCTCCGAGGATTCGGCAGTACCGTGGCGGCAATCTACGACCCGGAAACATTCTACGCGCGCGCCTGGCGCTCTCTCCAGAGCTGGAAGTCGAAGCGTTATCAGCATCCTGCGCAGCAGCCCACGGCTCTGACCATTGCGGGCATTCTGGCGCGGTCAATCTGGCGTCAAGGCCTGCGCTCCTCATATCGGAAAGCCTATTGGAAATACTTCTTCAAGATCCTCACCCGTTTCCCACTGAATCGCCCGAAGCTTTGGATGGGCGTAACCATCCTGATTTCCGGCCAGCACTTCATTCCTTACGCCGGGGAACTGGCCCGCAAAGTTGAGACCGAATTGGAACGCGTTCGGCACGTTCGCGAAGTAATACCTATCCCTGTGGAACAGTAGCCTTCGGCTGTGACCTCAGCAACTATTCGGGCCGGCTTGACATTCCAAGGCACGCCACGGTCAGAAAAAGTCGTCGAGGCAATATCGTGGCTCAGGCTTGTCCAAATTAGCTTTCACATCTTTGGGGGCGACGTGCGGCAAAGCCCCTCTCGATTAGGCTAATTTGGACACCATTGAATCGTGGCTAGTCTCTGGAGCCTGCCCCAAGAAACGCAGTTGCCAGAAACTGTGCCGCCCTTGTGAAGCCTCCATAAGCGACATTACACTATTCACGTGTAATGGCTCTGCTCCGAAATGCTCGGCCGGGACCCCCTCACCCGCCTGCGGGCAGGAGCCGCTCCGTCGCTGAAGCTCTGGAGCGTAAGCGACCTTCGGTGGGCGCAGGCCCGGCGCTGCGCGCCGCCCTCTCCCCCAAAGGGGCGAGGGCAGGGGTCGTTTTGATGCTTTGGGCTGTCGCGAAGCGACATGACCGACTGATGCGGATCACACCATGAACGCTGCGCGACGGTTCCTCACGCTGGCACTAAGCTTCGTAGGGTTATTCGATTCCCTATATCTCTGGTGGGTTTACACCGCGCCCTCCCGCCCACTCGTGTGCCTGGGGACGGGATGCGACGTAGCGCGAGCCAGTTCTTACTCGCACCTTTGGGGCTTGCCGCTGCCGTTTTATGGCGCGGCAATGTATGGGGCGCTCGCGATTCTAGCCTTCGCCGAAGTCCTGAGCGGCAGGTTAATTGCCGCCAGCATCCGGCACGCAATCCTCGTGATATCCGCCGGCGGCTTCGCGGCTTCTCTTGTGCTTTCTGGTATAGAAGCGTTTCGCTTGCACGCCTGGTGCGCCTGGTGCGTGCTGTCTGCAATCATCATCACGCTGGTTTTCATTTTGGCGGTCTCGGGAATCCGCCGGCCCTCCCCTTCGCCTGAGAGCGCGGTGGCTTTGAACGCGGTCCGGGGGCAATTTGTTCTTTTCCTTATTGCGTTGGCGATAGGCATCCTAGCCTTTGTGCGCCTCGAGCATTCGGGAGAGTTTGCGCCGGCGAAGCCGGCTGCCTTAAGCATTCTGGACGCACGGCTGGTGCGGCCGGATAGTTATGCCACCGGCGATCTCTCCTCTCCGGTGACGGTGGTCGAGTTCGGAGATTTTGAGTGCCCCATCTGCAAGCTCGCCCAAAATTCCGTCGAGCAGATGCTGAGCCAGTTCGGAGACCGTGTCCGGTTCGTTTTCCGGCAATTTCCGATGAGCAGCGAAGACGCGCGCATGCACCCACAAGCAGAGAAAGCGGCCGAAGCCAGCGAATGCGCGGGCGAGCAAGGCAAGTTCTGGGAAGCTGAAAAGCTGTTCTATCAAAAGCAGCCCCAATTGAGCGTTTCCGCTCTCGAAAGCTACGCTTCCCAGCTTGGATTGAATGCGGGCCAGTATGACCAATGCATTTCAAGCGGGGGAATGGCGGCGCGAGTTCACCAGGATTTTGAAGATGGCTGGGCGGCCGGCGTGCGCGGGACTCCCACGTTTTTCGTTGGACACGACATGATCGAAGGCCCGCCGAATTACTCTGCTCTGTCGCAGCTTATCGGCCGGCAGCTTGCGGCAGCCGCTACTTCCGCGCCAGGCGGAGCAACGGCGAATTCTTCGGCCGCTCCCTCGACCACCGCGCCGCAATCCACACCCCTTGCCTCCACAACCGCTCCCGAAGCACTGAATCCCTTCGGCCAAATAATCCAGCAGGGCAACCCTCTGACCTGCAGTGCGAATGAAGCCCGTATGCAGCAGCCGGAAATGATTCGCACGTCGCAGGCTAGAGAGCTTTTCGATGCCAAGCCGCCAGCTCTTTTCGTGGACGTTCGCGAGCCGCAGCAGTTCGCCGCTGGACACATTACCCGCGCCATAAACATTCCCGTGGAAGATATCGAACAGAAGTGGAGCACGTTACCCAAAGGAAGAGTGATTGTGTTTTATCAGGGTGGAGAAGGCGGTGGGTCTGCCGACGATGTGTGCGCGTTCAGCCGTGCTGCCGGGCGTGTGCTGCTGCTCAACGGGTTTTCCAAGAGCAATGTCCTGGTTTACCAGGATGGTCTAAAGGGCTGGAGGGCCGCCGGCCTGCCCGTCGCGCGCTAAACAGCCTTCAGGAATGAGCGTTACCCCTTAATCGCACTTTGGGATAACATGACGCACGGAGAGAGGAGCGCGTACTGCGGTGCGAATTCTAAAGTTTCTCGGCGTGGATTTGCCCCGGTTAACGAGATCCGAAACTCACATTTCCGAGTCTTCAAAGAGATTCTCGATATCGCGCGCGCCGTGAAGTACCCGGACGACCTCGATACCGTCTTTGAGCGGCCGGTAAAAGACCAGATGCTTGGGGAACTGCTTCAGAGGAAACATTCTCATGCCCGCAAGGAGCCGGCTCCCGTACCCAGCGATCCTGCCCAGCTTGGGCTGGCTGGCAAGGAGGCGGAAGGTTTCTTCGGCGGCGCGATAGAACCGGAGGCCCACTTCCAGGTTTTGACGAGCGGCCAGATATTCGGCTTGGTCGTCAATATCGCGATCCGCAGCAGGCCGGGCAAGGATGCGGCCTGTCAACGAGTGATCCTCGCAGGCTTATGCCTCACCCGTAGCGCGCTTCGCTTGTGCTCCCAGAAATCGGCATTCGTTTCCACAGGCGGGCCGGAATTGAGACCCTCCAAGAGGGACGACTCGACGTTTTCCTGGAGCCTCCGCTTCCGATCCTGGCGGATCAGGTCGCGAAGAAATTCGCTCGGCGTGCTGTAGGTTCCACCGGCGACTTGCGCTTCGACGTAGGCCTTAAGAGCCTTCGGCAATGAGATATTCAGCGAAGTCATTTCCATAGGGCCAGGATAGCCACTCTGTCATTTAATGTCAAAAACTGGTAGTGGGTCAGTTTGATGTAGAGGCGGCTTTACGCCGCCACATGGCGAGATAAACTCGCCGCTACAAATTCAAACTGACCCACTGCCCAAAAACTGCCTGCACGATCCTAGACAAGCAGGTTGGCGAATGCGGGAGAACCCTCTCCTCCAGAGACTGAAGAGTATTCTTAAGCAACGCATAGGCGGGAAGCTAAGGCTGCGCGTGTAGCAGAAGAGGTTCGGACCTTAGGCGGCTGGCGTTGGGTAGGAATTTATGAGGTGGACAGGCACAGTGGCTTCGTGGCTAACCTCGCCTGGAGCGGACCAGAGGCGCCAGCATGCACATCTTTCGCCGTGACATATGTCTTGCCGGACCGAGCGCGGAGTCACCTTTTCGAGGTGCTCGAACTAGGCACTTATTCCGTGACGCTGCCCAAATTTCCGGCGCTTGCACTGGGGGACAAGGCGCGCACCGCGGCAGGCAGTGAATTCCACAACCGGCGCATAGGGATCTGGAGCAACGACATGCTCCCCATATAGCCGTAGCCGGTAAAGAACAACAAAACGAACGGCGTGGTGATGTAATTCTGAATCGAGATGGCGTACGCCGCCGTTAGAAAAAAATAGACAGCCAGCGCTGTTTCGACCAGCGGAATCCACCCGCCCTTCTTTTGATACGTTTTCGCTTCCCAGGCCATGCCCTGCTTCTCAACGCGGTACTTGGGCGTGCGAACGAATTCGGACTTCACATCCAGGATGGCTTCGATCACGGCCTTGGCATTCACGATGGAGAGGCCAATTCCGGCCGCCATGAGAAACGGAACGAACTTCAACCGCCGTCTCCAGCCGCGAGGGTAGAGAGAGCGCTGCGCGACCATATAAAACGTGCCCACAGAGCACGTCGACGCAATGAACATGGGCAAATCCAGGTAAAGCATCTGAAACCAACCTTGATAAAAGCGCACAATGACGGCGGGGAAGAGGATCAGCGAAAACAAGATCATGAGCGGATAGCATATGTTGGCCGTTAAGTGGAGGGTCGCCTCCACTTTGATGTAAAGCGGCTGGTCGCTCGCCCAGATGCGCGGAAGCAGTTTCTTTGCAGTCTGGATTAATCCCTTTGCCCAGCGGGCTTGCTGGCTCTTGAAGGCGTTCATTTCAACTGGTAGTTCGGAAGGGCATTCGATGCGAGGGTCGTAGACGAACTTCCATCCCCGCAACTGGGCGCGGTAACTCAGGTCGGTATCCTCGGTGAGGGTGTCATGTTGCCATCCACCGGCATCCTCAATAGCCGCGCGGCGCCACATGCCCGCCGTTCCATTAAAGTTGAAGAAGCGCCCGGACAGGTTACGCGCCCCGTGTTCGATCACAAAATGACCGTCCAGCATAAGGGCTTCGACTTCGGTCAAGCTCGAATAGTGCCGGTTAATCCAGGTCCAGCGGCCTTGCACCACTCCCACGCGCGGATCCGTGAAATACGGAAGCATGTCGCGGATGATTGAAGGAGGCGGGACGAAGTCGGCGTCAAAAATGGCGATGTATTCTCCTGTGGAAGTCTTCATGCCTTCCGCCAGAGCGCCTGCCTTATATCCCTCCCGGTTTTTTCGATGATGGTAGGTTATGAGGAAACCGGCTTGGCGATATTCACTGGCCAGGCGCGAGCACAGCCTGCGCGTGTCGTCCGTTGAATCATCGAGTACCTGGATTTCCAGCAGTTCGCGAGGATAATCTATGTGAGTCACCGCCTCGAGAAGCCGTTCGATGACGTACCGTTCGTTGTAAAGCGGAAGCTGGATGGTTACCGGCGGCAGGCGTTCAAAGGTTTGCGACGGAGCCGGTTCCTTGTGCCGGTTTCTGAGATACAGATAAGTCAGTACGTAGCGGTGAATGCCGTAAATCGAAAGAATGCCCAACGAGACAAAATAGGGAATCAGGATGGAGAGGTCGAATGCGTTGGGCTGATAGAGGCCCTGAAACGGACTGTTTTTGAAAATAAGTCCCCAATAATGAGCGAGCGGCTGAAACGGGTCGATGACTGCAAGTAAATAGGCAGAAAATAGCATCGCTGCTTTCGAAACGCGAAACTGATCGTGAAATGACCGCTCGGAACCGCGCGCTGGCGGGGACCGAGGCAGCGCCCGGCGCTATCTGGCCTGTTCTAATAATCTTGCACGTTGAATAGGCGCCCAGACATCAGAGGGTTGTGACTCCCAGGACGGCAACTTCCTATTATATTGAGTAACCCGCTGCTGTCAAACCATTTCGCCGTTCGGCAGTGGGTCAGTTTGAATTTGTAGCGGCGAGTTTACCTCGCCATGTGGCGGCGTAAAGCCGCCTCTACATCAAACTGACCCACTACCCGCCGTTCGCTTGATTCGTTGATAACCGATGGCGATGTAGGGGGAAAGGCTTGCGGTCCCCTCGATTACCGCTCCGAAAATCAACCGGGTAAGCCCTACCCCTACGATGGTTTCTTTGAGGCATGGAAAACATCTGTATACTTTCAGTCTGACCCATGAAGCGCATTTACCTTTCACTTGGCTCGAATCTGGGCGACCGGATCCGGCATATTGAGAGGGCGCTCGAATATTTGGCTTTAGCGGGCGTCCGAATTCTCCGGGTCTCTTCCTACTACAAAACCGAGCCGGTGGATTTCCGCCCGCAGGCATGGTTCGTGAACTGCGTCGCGGAGGCCGACTCGGATTTTATGCCGCTGCGTCTGCTGAAGGTGTGCAAGGCGGCGGAAAGGCACGTGGGCCGGCGACCAGGCGTTTCTAAAGGTCCGCGGGTGGTTGATATCGATATTCTGTTGTACGAGAATGCTGTAGTCCACTCGTTGGAACTCGCCGTTCCACACCAACGGATGGCAGAGAGGCGGTTTGTCCTTACACCCTTAGCGGAACTGGCGCCGGAGACGCGGCACCCGGTTTCGCTCGTGACTATACGAGAAATGTTACACGCCACGTCTGATCGAAGCCACGTGATCCGGATAGGATCACGATGAGGATATACGATCGTGAAAGCCTTTAGCGCTCCGAAGCGGTCTTGCGCCTCTAACCCGCCCCGGCTGATTGCGGTCGAGGGTCCGCTCCGCGTCGGCAAAACCAGCCTGGCAGATATTCTCGCCGTCCATCTTCACGCCCGGCGGCTGCGTGACGTGGAGGCAAACCCTTTTCTGGAACTCTTTTACCAAGGTGTCTCGGGCGCGGCCTTTCAAACTCAACTTTACTTCCTCTGGAACCGGTTCAAACAGTGGCAAGAGCTCGATCTGGGAAAATCAGCGAACCGGCCAATTATTAGCGATTATCTGTTCGCCAAGGACAAAATCTTCGCATGTCTCAACCTCGAACCGAATGAGCTCGAGCTGTACGAGCACTACTATTCCTTCTTTGCCGAACAGGTCCCTATTCCTGACTTGGTGATATACTTGCAAGCAAGGCCGCGGACGCTGAAAGAACGTATTGCCAAGAAGCAAATTCGCGCCGAGCAGCGAATTTCGGACGAATACATCAAGGAAGTGGCCGAAGCGTACGAGCACTTCTTCTTTCATTACAAAGAAAGCGATTTGCTCGTCATCGAGACGTCAAAGATTGACTTCATCGCGCGGGAAGGCGACCTGCAGGAATTGCTTGCAAGGCTGAGCCAGCCGGTGAAGGGCACGCAGTACTTTTTGCCGCTTGGATCGGCGTAAGCGGACCGGGACGGTGAAAAGATCGAAAGACGATTCACCAGCGCAACAAACAACCGAGAGATGGAGGCATGCCATGGACCCACTGGTTGAGGCCGTGAGCAAGATCACCGTTCCGCTTCTGCTGGAGCGGAAGCTGCGCGGCGAAAGAATTTCCTGTCTGACGGCGTACGATTTCCCCACCGCCCGCCTTATTGATGAATCCGGCATTGATATTGTTTTGGTGGGCGACTCGCTTGGCCCGGTGGTGTTAGGTTACGACTCGACGGTTCCGGTCACCGAAGCCGACATGCTCCACCATCTGCGGGCGGTTCGCCGTGCCGTGCGGCGCGCGCTCCTGGTAGTGGACTTACCGTACGGAAGTTATCAAGTGGGCGATCAGACAGCGGTGGCCGCGGCCGTCGGATTTCTGAAGGAGGGCGCCGAGGCGGTGAAGGTCGAGGGTGGCAGAAAGAGGTCCGCGACGGTACGCCGGTTAACAGAAGCAGAAGTTCCGGTGATGGGCCATATTGGTCTCACGCCGCAGTCCTTCCACGTGCTGGGCGGGCATCGGGTGCAGGGGAGAACCCGCGAATCGGCGGCGGGCATTCTGGAGGATGCGGAGGCGATTGAGGATGCGGGCGCATTCGCTGTTGTTCTTGAGGGCATCCCCCGCGAGCTTGCGACGGTGATTAGGCAGCGGCTACGTGTTCCTACCATCGGAATCGGCGCTGGACCCGATTGCGACGGCCAAGTGCTGGTGTTGCACGACCTCATCGGCCTCAGCCTGCAGCGTCGGCCCAAGTTTGTGCGCCCCTATGCGAACATGTCTCGCGTACTACAGAGCGCCTTGGAGAAGTATCGGGAAGATGTTAGCGAGGGCCGCTTTCCCGCCGACGCGGAATCATACCACTGTCCCGAAGACGTGCGCGAACAGTTTGAGGGCCTCGGCGTCCGGCGTTGATGCGCGCAACGCTATGCAAGTGATTCATTCAAGCGCAGAAATGATGTCCTTCGTCCGCCGGATGCGCGGGGATGGCAGGACGTTGGGCTTTGTTCCTACCATGGGCGCCCTCCATCGGGGCCACCTCAGTCTCATCCGCCGGGCGAAGCAGCAGTGTGACGTGGCCATCCTTTCCATTTTCGTGAATCCTGCGCAATTCGGGCCGTCGGAGGACTTCGGCAGGTATCCGCGGGCGCTGGAGAAAGACTTAGAGATTCTCCGTCCTTTCAACCTTGACGCGTGCTTTGCCCCGGCCGTCGAGGAGATTTATCCCGCAGGTTTTGCCACGTTTGTGGACCCAGGGCCCATCGGAGACCTTCTGGAGGGCGCATCGCGCCCTGGACACTTCCGCGGCGTCGCCACAGTAGTCCTGAAGCTCTTCAACATCGTCGCGCCGGACGTGGCTTATTTCGGACAGAAGGACTTCCAGCAGACTGTCGTGATTCGCCAACTGGTGCGGGACTTCAATCTTCCGGTGCGGGTCGTGGTCTGTCCCATTGTGCGCGATGGGAACGGAGTGGCCGTCAGCTCGCGCAATTCTTATCTAAGCCCCGGTGAAAGAGAATCGGCGCGGGCGCTAAGCCGCGGCCTGAACGAAGCCCGCGAGCTCGTAGCGGGTGGCGAGACAGATAGCGCGCGCGTCGCCGGGCGGATCCGGCAGGTGCTGGAATCAGATCCGGCGGTGAAGGTGGAGTACGTGGAGATCGCCGACCGGCAAACTCTCGATCCTGTTTCGCGGATCGCGCCCGGGTCTATTGCCCTGGCGGCCGTCCGCATCGGATCGGCGAGATTGATTGATAACCTCATTCTCGGCCCGGCCGGCTCGACCGACGAGGACTTACTTGAGTTGGGGGAAGCTTGTTACCCGGGCTCAAGCGTGGCGATGCGTCCTCCGGGGCTCGAAACCGAGACTTTGCGTCTCAAGATCCAGCGCTGCCGGGAATGCGCGGCAATCTCCTCTGTCGTTTTGCCTCCGCGCGAGTTCATGTTGAAGTACCTGAAGAACGAGTATGCCGATTTGAACGCGATTCGTGTTCTGGTCATCGGACGGGATGCGCCCTGGGGTGACGAGCATTACGTCTACCGCAGCCCCGCCTCCAACGGCCAGTTTTTGACTCGCCTTCTTGAATTGACCGGCATGAAGAATTTTGCCGAATTTAAGGCAACTTGCGTGCTGACGGATGCCCTCCGCTGCCACTCGATCGTTTCTCCTGTCCCCGAGCGCGCCCTCGCCAATTGCGCTCGCCACCTGCGTGAAGAGCTCAAGCTCTTCCCCTCTTTACAGACCGTTATCCTGCTTGGCGAAGACGCGTACCTGCAATTCCAACGCTTCATTCTGGGCCGGCCCCAGAACGAAATCAGGCCTTGGACCGGGCTGCTCGCGGAACGCGGGTGGGCGTCCGAGGAATTGACCATTGCGGGGCTCACTCAGAATTCGATCCGGGTCTTCTACTGCTATCACCCCACCTCGGGATATCAAATCAGCCCGTCCATCGTCGGTCCGCTTGCCTTGAGGTGAAACGAAATATTATATTTTGACAGAATTACTCAAGGCCGCTAGCTTATAAGGACTGGACTGTTCTGCTCCTCCTGGCAGCGGCATTCCGCGCTCCATCGCTTGTAAACCCCAGATGGCCCTCGCGGGCCTTAGCCGTGCGCTGGCGCCTATGCGACAATTCAGCGCGGTTGACGTAAGATTAATTATTAAGATTAAGAGGTAGGCGGGCCGCACTTTCCGGAGAAGGCGCGCCTCCGAGGACACGAGGGGTTTACGCTCCCGCTTTTCCAGAAACCGTTTAACGAAGGACTGAAGCAACATGGAAGCAGTAGAAAACGAACTCCAAGAGCTCGAGAGGGTTGAAACTCGCGAGTGGGTGGAATCGCTGGATTACGTCATCCAGCAAGGTGGCGCCAGCCGGGTGCGCAATTTACTGCGCAGCCTGCGCGAGCACGCACAGGTTGCGGGCATGAGGATTCCTTCGGTCATTGGCACGCCTTATGTCAATACGATTCCCGCAAGCGAGCAGTCACCCTTTCCCGGGAGCATTGAGATTGAGCGGCGGATCAAAAGCCTGGTGCGCTGGAACGCCATGGCGATGGTTGTGCGGGCCAATCGGACCGAGGCGGGGATTGGAGGGCATATTTCCACGTATGCTTCGGCAGCAACATTGTACGAAGTGGGCTTAAACCACTTCTTCCGCGGAGCTACCAAGGATCACGATGCCGATATCATTTTCTTCCAAGGGCATGCTTCACCCGGCATGTATTCGCGGGCCTTCCTGGAAGGCCGCCTTTCCGCTGCGCAGGTCGAGAATTTCCGCCGCGAACTGAACCCGGCCGGCGGACTTACCTCCTATCCCCACCCCTGGTTGATGCCGGATTTTTGGCAATACCCCACGGTTTCGATGGGTCTGGGACCCATCATGGCCATTTATCAGGCGCGCTTCATGCGCTACCTTGAAGATCGCGGGCTGAAAAAGACGGCGGCGCAGAAAGTGTGGGCGTTCCTCGGCGATGGCGAAGCGGATGAGCCCGAAACCCTCGGCGCGATTACGTTTGCCTCGCGCGCCAAGCTGGACAATCTGATCTTCGTAGTCAATTGCAACCTTCAGAGATTGGATGGGCCGGTGCGGGGCAATGGCAACATTATTCAGGAGCTGGAATCCGCTTTCCTGGGAGCCGGGTGGAATGTCATTAAAGTCGTGTGGGGCACGGATTGGGATCCCCTGCTGGCGAAGGACTCCGAAGGGCTGCTGGTCAAGCGGATGGGCGAAGTGGTGGATGGTGAGCGGCAAAAGTACTCGGTGGAGTCGGGCAAGTATTTCCGCGAGCACTTTTTTGGCGTTGATCCGCAGTTGCTGGATATGGTGAAACATCTCTCCGACGATCAACTCGGCAAAATGCGGCTTGGCGGACATGATCCGCAAAAGGTCTACGCCGCGTATAAGGCTGCCGTGGAACATCAGGGCTCGCCGACCGTAATTCTTGCCCGCACGATCAAAGGCTATGGCCTCGGCGAAAGCGGAGAAGGAAAGAACATTACTCACCAGCAAAAGAAGATGAATGAAGACGAACTGCGTCAATTCAGGACGCGGTTTGGCATACCCATTTCCGACGAGGAGGTGGCGAGTGTGTCGTTTTACAAGCCGCCCGACAGTCGTCCGGAAATGCAGTACCTGCACGCCCGGCGGGCGGAATTAGGCGGTTATCTGCCTGCCCGAGTGGTCGCGGCAACGCCGCTCAAGCCGCCTTGCGAAGAGTTGTTCAGGGAATTTTACGAGGGCACTCATGGCCGTGAGGTCTCGACCACCATGGCTTTTGTGCGCATGCTAGCAAAAATGCTCCGCGACAAGGACATCGGCAAAATTATTGTTCCCATCGTTCCCGACGAAGCGCGGACCTTTGGCATGGAGGCGCTATTCAGGCAAGTGGGAATTTATTCCCGGCAGGGGCAGCTTTACGATCCGGTGGATAAGGACACTCTTCTCTATTACCGGGAAGCCCGGGACGGTCAGATTCTTGAGGAAGGCATCACTGAAGCGGGATCCATGGCCTCATTTATTGCCGCCGGCACCGCTTATGCGACGCACGGCATTAACACCATCCCATTTTTCATTTATTACTCCATGTTTGGTTTTCAACGGGTGGGCGATCTCATTTGGGCCGCAGGCGATAGCCGCTGCAAAGGTTTTATGGTGGGTGGCACCTCGGGACGCACGACGCTCTCCGGCGAAGGACTTCAGCATCAGGACGGCCATAGCCATCTCCTGGCCTATTCCCTGCCCAACCTTGTGGCTTACGACCCGGCGTTCGCGTACGAAATTGCGGTGATTATTCAGGAGGGCATCCGCCGGATGTACCAGGAGCAGGAGAACGTCTTCTACTATCTCACCGTGATGAATGAAAACTACGCAATGCCGCCCATGCCGGAGGGAGCGAAGGAAGGAATTCTGAAAGGAATTTACCGGCTCAGGGCTTCCGAGGTGACGAACGCGAAACTACACGCGCAACTGTTCGGGAGCGGCGCCATGCTTAATGAGGCGCTGAAGGCCCAACAAGTCCTGGGAGAGAAATATCAGGTGGCGGCGGACGTCTGGAGCGTCACCAGCTACAAGCAATTGTACCGCGATGGCCACGCAATAGAACGCTGGAACACGCTGCATCCCACCGAGCCGGCGCGGGTTCCATACCTGACGCAATGCGTGGGCGACGCGCCAGGCGTCTTTGTGGCGGCATCGGATTACGTCAAAGCGCTGCCCGATTCCATAGCACGCTGGCTGCCCGGTCCGCTTACCTCCTTAGGGACAGACGGTTTTGGGCGAAGCGATGGCCGGAGCGCGCTCCGCCGGTTCTTTGAAGTGGACGCTGAATCCATTACCTTGGCCACGCTTGCCGCGCTGGCCAGGCAAAAGAAAATCAAGCCTGAGTGCGTGCAAAAGGCGATGAATGAGATGGGAATAAGCGCGGAAAAGCCGGACCCGGTGACGGTGTAGAAGGGACGTATGGCAACTGAATTCAGGCTTCCGGAACTCGGTGAAAATATCAAGTCGGGGCAACTCGTGAGGATTCTCGTCTCCGAGGGCGACTCGGTAAGCCAGGACCAGCCCGTTCTGGAGCTTGAGACCGATAAGGCCACCATCGAAGTGCCTTCACCGGTCAGCGGCACCGTCGAAAAAGTGCACGTCAAAGATGGCGAACAAATCAAAGTAGGCCAGTTAGTCTTCACAGTGGATGGAAAATCGGGCGCGGCCACTGCGCACGAGGCCGCGCCAGCCGAACCCGCGCCGCCAGCCCCTTCGCAATCAAGAGATCTCGCCGAACCGGCAGCGGCCCCAGTGGCGCAGGCGCCCGCAAGCGCTCCCCAAGACGCTAGGCCTGCCGTTCAGCCCAAAGCTCCTCAAGAAGCTCGTCGCGAGCGGCTGCCAGAGCTTGAGGCGGAGCCTGCCGAATCGGGTGTTGTTGCTCCCGCAGCCCCGTCGGTGCGCAGGATTGCGCGCGAGATTGGCGTCGATATTGTCCAGGTCGCGGGCTCCGGTCCGGGCGGCCGCATCACCAGCGAAGACGTGAAGCGTCATGCTCGCGAGGTGATCAGCGGCCGTTCCACCTCTGGTTTTGGTGCGCCGGCCGCCCGGCTCCCTGACTTCAGTAAGTGGGGCCCGGTGGAGCGCAAGGCGATGAGCCAGATCCGGCGCAAGACGGCGGACCATCTGGGCCAGGCATGGACTTCCGTTCCGCAAGTCACACAGTTTGACCGGGCAGACATCACGAATCTTGAAGCGATCCGGAAGCAGTATTCAGCGCAGGTCGAGAAAGCGGGCGGAAAACTGACCATCACCGCTATAGCTCTTAAGGTCGTGGCTTCCGCCTTCCGCATTTTTCCGCAGTTCGCCGCCAGCATTGACATGGCGCAGAATGAGATTCTTTATAAGCGATACTGCCATATCGGTGTTGCCGTGGATACGGATCGCGGCCTGCTGGTTCCCGTCGTTCGAGACGTCGACCGCAAAAACATCACCCAGCTTTCGCAGGAGTTGGCTGCATTCGCGGAACGCGCCAGAAACAAAAAGCTTACTCTGGATGAGATGGAAGGCGGAGTGTTTACAATCACTAACTTGGGCGGAATTGGCGGAACCCACTTTTCGCCGATCGTCAATTATCCGGAGGCGGCCATCCTGGGAATCTCCCGGTCTCGACTGGAACCGGTTTATTCCGGCGGCCAGTTCGAGCCTCGGCTCATGTTGCCGCTTTCGCTCTCCTACGACCACCGCCTGATCGACGGCGCCGACGCCGCCCGGTTCTTGCGCTGGGTGGCCGAAGCTCTCGAACAGCCGTTCCTGCTGCCATTGCAGAGCTGAACAAGCGCCAATCTCCAACTCCATCGCAAATCTGAAACCTCGCATTTCGAAACCTGACCGGGAGAACGCAGACATGAGTGAAGAAAAAAATGCAACCGAGCTTGTGGTGATTGGAGGCGGACCCGGTGGCTATGCCGCCGCGTTCCTGGCAGCAGACCTGGGAATGCAAGTGGCGTTAGTTGACCCCGAGCAGAACCCGGGGGGCGTATGCCTTTACCGGGGCTGTATCCCCTCTAAGGCACTGCTCCACGCAGCCAAAGTCATCCATGAGTCACGCCTTGCCGCCGGTTGGGGCATTAAATTTTCTGACCCGAAGATCGATGTGAGCAAACTGCGGGCGTGGAAGGATGGCGTGGTTTCAAAACTGACGGGAGGCTTGGGTCAACTTTCAAAGCAGCGCTCGGTGCGGTATCTCCGCGGTACGGCGAGCTTTGTCGATTCCAACACTCTGAGCATCAGTAATCACGGCGGCGGCGAGGAGAAGCTGGCTTACCGGCACGCCATTGTGGCGACAGGTTCGAGTCCGGCGAGGCTTCCCGGCGTCCCGGAGAAAAACCCGCGGTTTCTTGATTCGACCTCGGCTTTGGACCTGCCCGATGTGCCGAAGACCTTGCTCGTCGTGGGTGGGGGATACATCGGATTGGAATTAGGCACGGTTTACGCGGCGCTCGGGACGAGGGTCTCGGTGGTCGAGATGACGGAGGGCCTTCTGCCCGGCGCGGATCGCGATCTCGTGACGATCTTGGCCAAACGTCTGGAAAAAACGTTCGAATCCATCATGCTCAACACCAAAGTGGCGGATGTGAAGGAGACGGAAAAGGGAATTCGCGTGAAGTTCGAGGGCCAGGGAGCGGCGAGCCAGGAACAAACCTTTGAAAAAGTCCTGGTCTCAGTGGGACGCAAGCCGAACTCTCAGATTGCAGGACTCGATCGGACCAAAGCCGCCGTGAACGCACGCGGTTTCATTCAGGTGAATCTCCAGCGCCAGACATCCGATCCGAGCATCTACGCCATTGGCGATGTTGCAGGTGAGCCGCTGCTCGCTCACAAGGCCTCGCATGAAGGCCGGACTGCAGTCGAAGCGATTCGAGGACACAACGTCGGGTTTGAGCCGCGCGCCATCCCGGCAGTGATCTTTACCGATCCCGAAATCGCCTGGTGCGGGCTTACCGAAACTGACGCGCAGAAGGAGAACCGGCCTGTTAAGGTCGCCCGCTTTCCCTGGGCCGCTTCCGGCCGGGCGCTCACTCTGGACCGTCCGGACGGCGTTACGAAATTGATCATCGACCCCGAAAGTGAGCAAGTGTTGGGTGTGGGAATTTGCGGCGCGGGCGCCGGAGATCTTATTGCCGAAGGCGTGCTCGCCATCGAAATGGCCGCTTTGGCAAAGGATGTTGAGCTGACCATCCATCCGCACCCGACGCTTTCGGAAACGGTAATGCAAGCTGCCGAAGTCTTCTACGGCACCAGCACGGATATCTACCGCCCCCGGAAGAGCTGAGCGTCTTTTCACTTGATACTAGGATGGCTACAGTATAAAGATGCTCATAACCGCCGTATCAGGGCACGACTTCAGTCGTGCCGGAAAAGCACATCTTTTCGATCAGGCTTCAGCCCCTGAAGACCTCAGCGGCTAAAGCCGCCTATTCCTCTCACCTGAAGTCGTGCCCTGATACAGCGCTCATCTGGCCCTGCTTGAATGTTACGTGATTATGCTCACTACTTTTTGTGGCCAACCTAAATCTTAATTCCTCGCCCAGCGCAATGCTAAGATGACTGGAGGCGTTGCCCACAAATAACGGGCATAGCGGGTGAACTGATGCAACTTACTATTACCCTTCCAGAATGCCAAGAGGCTGTTCGCTTTCCGGCGGGTGTACTCAATTGGGATGAGGAAGAATTCTTCGATTTCTGCCAAGCCAACCGCGACCTGCGAATTGAGCGCTCACCGAAGGGAGAGATCGTCGTGATGTCGCCCGCTGGAGGTTATGCGAGTTATCAAAACCTGAAAGTTGCAAGCCAGCTTGACGCTTGGGCTACGAAGGATGGCAGCGGGGTGGCCTTCGACTCGAGCGCAGGGTTTCGCTTGCCGAATGGCGCCATGCGCTCTCCGGATGCCGCCTGGGTCCAGCGAGCCCGACTCGAGAAATTAAGCCGTCGGGAGAAGGAGCGGTTTATTCCTCTCCGCCCGGACTTTGTCATTGAAGTTGCCTCATCCTCGGATGATGTTTCGACTTTGCGCGAGAAAATGAGGGAATATGTGGCCTGCGGCCTGCGTCTCGGATGGCTGATCCTGCCGGTGACGGCTAAAGTGGAAGTCTACAGTTCGGCGGGGCTTGAGACGCTTAGCTCGCCCACAACGATCAGTGCCGATCCGGTTCTGCCAGGATTCCAACTGGAACTGGCTTCGATCTGGAATCCTCCGTTTTAGTGAAAGCACCAGGTTGGGAATGAGTCATGCCTCAGCTTCGGGCGCGTAGAGACGGCTTTATGCCGCCATTTCTGTGTGGCGGGCTAAACCCGCCGCTATCAACGAGCCCCGAACGGGGTTACGGAAATGACAGGAAAAATCTTGATTGTAGCCGACGACCTGTTTTTCGTCTCGAAGATCCAGGAGACAGCAAAGCTGCTGGATATCCATCTCGAAACTGCGTCGCCGGAAGCGGCTTGTGAAAGGGTCGGGAAAACAGTTTACACGGCCATAATCGTCGATCTGAATCATCGCTCGGGACGAGCGATTGACATGCTTCATGACATCAAACAGGACCCATCGAGCGCGAGTATCCCTACCCTCGGATTTCTCTCCCACGTACAGGCGGAGCTTGCCGCCGCTGCCCGTGAAGCCGGATGTGACGTGGTGATGGCCCGGTCCGCATTTTCGCAGCGGCTTCCGGAAATTCTATCCAATTACGCCACGCAAAAGCCGTCAGGCACATCAGGCCTCGCCAGATGAAAGTTATCCGGTGGAGTCCGGCACTCCTGGGACTGGCCTTCTTGATCCCGGGCTCCGGCGGACAATCTGCCTCCCGGATGAACTCGCCCGTTCTCTCTCACAAACCTCTCCCGCCCATCGCGGCGCTTCTAACCAGTGTTGATCGCCATCAACACGAGCTCGAAAAACTTGTCGAGGACTATGCGTGCACCGAAATCCAGCAACAGCAGTCCCTGGATAGCAAGGGAAGGGTCAAGAAGCAAACAACAAGCACTTTCCACGTCTTCTACCTCGATGGGGAGGAGGTGGATACGCTGATCGCAAAAAATGGAAAGCCTCTCAGCGCGCCGGAACAGAAAAAGGAAAATCAGCGCGTGACAAAACTCGTAGAAAAGCTGCAGCGGCGCGAGGGCAAGTCCCGCAAACCCGGAGCAACCATTGGCATCGGCACCTTCCTGCGCGTCAGCTTGTTCCGCAACGCTCATTGGGGAATATTCCACGGGCAGCCCGTCGTTGTCTTCGACTTTAAGCCGAACCCATCCTATAAACCGCGGAATTTGATGGAAAGGGCAGCCCACGATCTTGTCGGCGTGGCTTGGGTGGACCCGCAGAGGCGCGAGGTCGTAAGGCTTCAGGCTTGGCTCGGCAATTCCCTGAAGCTCGCAGGTGGCTTACTGGCGACGCTTCAGAAAGGTTCGGAAGTGGCATTCGAGCAGGCCCCCGTCGCTCCGCAGCTTTGGATGCCCACCTACGCCGACCTGAATCTCTCGGCGCGCGTGTTCTTGGTCAAAGGAATGAAGCAGAGGCTGATCCTTCACTATAGCGATTACAAGAGATTCAATGTGACGACGGCAGAAAAAACCCGAAACGCGGCGACTCAATGACCAAGCGCTGGCGCAGCGGCCGCGGCTTGCCAATAGTCGCAGGGCGGCGCAAACTGGAAATAGGAGACACCCTGCCCGGGAGCATCGGAAATTGATCCCCGAGCAGGACAATGAGAACATGCGCTGGTCGTGGAAAGTTGGCAAAATTGCGGGAATCAACCTTTATATGCACGCCACGTTCCTGCTGCTGCTCCTCTTTGTGCTGTTTGCTTACTGGACAAACGGGCACGACATGGCGGAAGCCTTGGTGGGAATCCTCTTCGTTCTGGTCATATTTGCCTGCATTGTGTTCCATGAGCTGGGCCACGCTTTAACCGCGCGCAAGTACGGAGTTCAGACGAGGGATATCGTGCTGCTGCCGATTGGCGGCGTTGCGCGCCTCGAGCACATGCCCGAAAAGCCCCGCGAGGAGTTCTGGGTGGCGCTCGCCGGCCCCGCCGTGAACGTAGCGATCGCCGCCATTCTGTTCGGCGCTCTCGTCGCGGCAGGAATGCGCGTGAGCTGGAGCGATTTGCGCGGAATCGGCGGCAACTTCGTCGAAAACCTGATGATCGTGAATTTGTGGCTGGTGGGATTCAACCTCCTGCCCGCATTCCCGATGGATGGCGGGCGCGTGCTTCGCGCCTTGCTTGCCTCCAGGATGGAGTTGGGGCGGGCCACGCAAATGGCTGCTCGGGTCGGAAAGGCCATGGCGTTGCTCTTTGGCGTTGCCGGCCTTTTCGGGGATCCTTTTCTGATCTTTATTGCGCTGTTTGTCTGGATGGGAGCAGACGCTGAAACTTCGATGGCCCTGATCAAAACGTCCGTCGCTGGCGTTCCTGTTCAGCACGTGATGCTGAAGGAGTTCGCTACGCTTCGCCCCGACGACACTTTGGCCAGCGCCGCCAGGCATTCTTTAGGCGGATGGCAGCAGGATTTTCCAGTGGTTTTTGGAGACCGCGTGTTAGGCCTCCTGACACGAGAGGATCTCACGCGAAGTATAGCCGAAAAAGGACCGGAGCTTCTGGTGCGCGACGTGATGCGCCGTGAGTTTCTGACGGCTGACTCGCACGATACTGTCGAACACGCGCTGGCACTGCTTCAGGTGGGCAAGTACCGGTCGCTTCCGGTTGAGCACGAGGGCCGCTTGGTCGGGATGCTCTCCACAGATAATATCAATCATTTCATGGCTATGCAGGCCGCCCTTCGCCGCCAGAAAACCGCGAGGGAAGGCCGCCCTGCTCCTTCGAACCAAGGTTCGCCCTCGCAAAAAGCCGAGCCGCGCGATTCTGATCTTCCGGTGTAACTCCTCCTCGCGGCTGGCCGGCTCCGACCGGGCAGATTGCGCTTGTGCGCTCTCTTCTCACCAGGATGGCCGCTGCAACGCAAGGGAGGGGTCTCAACCCCACCGAGAAAGGGCGAGTTGAAAACCCGGCCTTTCCGCTTGCCTCCCCGTGAGAAATCCGGACTACCAGTTTCTTGGCGGCACGCGGCAATTTTGTGGATGAGCCGCGCCCACCGTTGTTCAGAATTCGGAATCCTCAATCCCGAATCGTGAATCCCGAATTTTGGGTTGCGACCCCGCTGCACCCTGCAAAAGAATCGTCCCAGCCGTCTCACCCATCCCCACCATCTCAATTGAAACTGCTATTTTTCCACTTGCGCATGAATAGCTTGGTTGCCTGCCAGATCGATCGAAACATCCGGCTGCTGCTCGTGCTGCAAAAGGCTGCCGTAGCGGGTAGCGCAGAGTCTCTCTCTTTGAGACTCTGCGGCTTTTATCCCCGGAACTCGAGAAAAGCCGCAGGCTTTCTGAAATGTGAGAGTCCGCGATATCCTGCTGCCGCAGACAGTGATCAGAGCGACGAATTGCGCGAAGTCACAGATAAAACTAGCGTCAGGTCTATCGAGCGACCGCAAAGCCAGAAAATACCCCTTATACCAGTAGTTCATTGTTATAAGTTGCTGATTTTAAAAGTAAATTAGAGGAACGAAGCCAAACGAACCCAAATTTCTGCAATGCCAAATGCTCACAACCAACTGAAAACAAGCATGTTATCGGAATAAAAAGAACGGCAAGTCACAACTCTTTTTTACCCAAAGGCTTGCAAGGAAAGTTGGGTTCGCCGTGACTTCGTAGTCCAGATCTTCCGAGCCACTGCTCCGCCCCTAACGATGCAGCAAGGGGCTGAAATCTCTCTGAGAAAGCACCTCAAATCAGGCATCGCAGTTTAGTACACCGCTTTACTTCATAGCTGGCCTTGTGTATTGTTAACCCTCATGAAAATTACAGCCCCTTCTGCCGCCCACTGGTCCTCCATTAGCTGCGGCATTCTTTTCGTAATAATTTCCTGCTCCGCCCGTCCGGCGTTCGCGCAGGAACACGGCAGCGAGCAAGTTGCCAAACAATCCCCCGCCAAAGCTTCTGAACAATCTGCCAATTCTTCTAAGGAGAGCTCCGCGAAAAACGAACTGCCTCCACTGCCGCCCAACAAGAGCATCGAGCAGTCCACCGTGCTCGACGGCCAGACGCTGCAGTATGAGGTCACTGTCGGCACGATCAACGCACGCGACCCCAGCGGCAAGATCGCCGGCAAAGTCGTCTACACGAGCTACACAATTCCCGGCAGGGATCGCCCCGTCACCTTCGCCTTCAACGGTGGTCCGGGCGCCTCGTCGGTATTCCTCAACTTCGGCGCCATCGGCCCTAAGCATCTCGACGGCATCGGCAACAAAGGCGACAGCGCCTCCGGTCGCATCGTGATGAGCGACAACCAGGGCACATGGCTGGACTTCACGGATCTGGTCTTCATAGACCCCATCGGCACCGGCTTCAGCCGTTCGCTCGTCCCCGAGCCAGAGACCAAGAAGCTCTTCTACAGCACTGTCCCCGATATTCAGTACCTCTCCACCGTGGTCTATAAGTGGCTTGTCCAGAATGGCCGCATGACCTCGCCCAAATACATCATCGGCGAGAGCTACGGCGGCTTCCGCGGCCCGCGTCTCACCTATTACCTGCAGTCGCAGCTCGGCGTTGGAATCAACGGCCTCATTCTCGTTTCTCCGTACCTCAATCCCGCGGACGAGCGCAACGGTTACATCTACTCTCCCATTCCCTGGATGATTACGCTTCCGCCCATCGTCGCCGCGCATCTTGAGCGCGAGGGCAAATTGACGCCAGAAGCTATGCAATCGGTCATCGCCTATGACGAAGGCCCTTACGCCACTGCGCTCATCGCCGGCAACTCCAATCCCGCTTTGGAGCAGGCCATGGTCCAAAAAGTCACGCAGATGACCGGCCTCGATCCAACCTACATCAAGGTATCCGGCGGGCGGATCGAGACGGGATCCTATCTGCGCGAAGTCCGGCGCGAGCAAGGCAAGCTCGGCTCGATCTACGACTCGAACGTCACCATGCTGGACCCGTTTCCTTGGTCGCCCGAGCAGCGCGCCAACGATCCCATCCTTGCTTCGATCATCGCGCCCACCACGGAGGCGATGGTCAACTTCGTCACGAACGTCGTCGGCTGGAAGACCGATGCGCCCTACCACACGCTTTCATATCAAGTGGGCGGAGACTGGAGTCGTGATGAGAACCTGCGCAGCGGCTCGGTCGCGCAGCTTCGCCAAGCTGTAGCCGCCGATCCTGGTCTTAAGGTGTTCATCGGTCACGGGTGGAACGATCTTTCCTGTCCGTTCATGGGCTCGGTCCTGAGCGTCAACCAAATGCCCGATGCGCTGCGCGAGCGCATCAGCATCCGTGAGTTCCCCGGCGGGCACATGTTCTACACCCGGAATAACAGCCGCATCGCCTTTCGCGGGGCTGTTAAGGCGGACCTCTTTAGCACCGAGTAAATCAGTCGAATCTTCCAGGGAGCTCAAATTGCGCTCGCTGTTCGGAAAAATACTGTCGCCCACCGTTATTCTTTTCGCCGTCGCGATCACCCCGGCCGGCGTCGCTTCACCGCAGACGATCGGACCTCGTCCGTGTGACCTCTACGCATCCACCACTCCCTGTGTTGCCGCCTTCAGCACCACCCGCGCCCTGTACCGCGCATACAGAGGCCCGCTCTACCAGGTCACGCGCCAGTCCGATAAAGCCCACACCAACATCGGCCTTCTCCCCGACGGCTACGCCAACGCCGCCGCGCAGGATACCTTCTGCGCCAACACGTCCTGCACTATTACCAAACTCTATGACCAGTCACCCAACCGCAACGACCTCACGCCCGCGCCTCCAGGCGGCGCAGCGCGCGGACCCGGCCCCAACGGCCACGACCTCCCCGCGGTAGCCAACGCTCTCCCCGCAACCGTCGCCGGAAACAAGGTCTACGGCATCGCCATCTCCCCGGGCATGGGCTACCGCAACGACAGCCCGAAACAAACAGCGGTCAACGGTCAGCCCGAGGGCGTCTACATGGTTACCTCCGCCCTCAATCTCAACAACAAGTGCTGCTTCGACTTCGGCAACGCCGAAGCCAACAATCTGGACAACAAAGCGGGGCACATGGACGCCATCAACATCATGTGTCACGGCAACCCGTGCACTTCCGACGCAGGGCTCGACATGGAGGACGGCATCTACGGCCACCTCAAGGTTCCTGCCGGCACCACCTTCGTCACCGACATGGGCACGAGCGACGGTCAGCACACCTACACCATCTACCAAGGCAACGCCCAGTCCGGAACCCTGACCACTACCGGCACCATCACTCTTCCCAGCGGCTATCAACCCATGCGACAGGAAGGAGCCATCATCCTCGGCATCGGCGGCGACAACAGCAATTGGGCCAAGGGCTACTTTTTTGAGGGCGTGATGACCAGGGGAATGCCCAACACTCAGGCCATGGAAGCGGTGCAGAGGAATATCGTGGCCGCTGGCTACTCCGGCCAGCTTAAGCCATAACCCTGCAGAGAGGTATGGAACCGTGAGAGTGTCAGTTCTCTGGCAATTTCAACGCCGCGCGCAGCTTGTCGGCGAGTGTGCCGAGGCCCTCGGCGGGAGGAGCATTGCGCTCCGTCCACTCGCGCACTTCGTCGGCCTCGCGCGCTTCCATGACTGCTTTCGCGCTCAGGCGGATGCGCCGGCCTGACGGATCGACTTCCTGCACCATAACTTCAACGTCCGCCCCGACCGGAAAGGCTCGCCGGAGATCGCCTTCCTTCGCGATGCCGGTTTCGCTCAAGGGGATCACACCGGTACGCCCCGGAGCCAGGAAGACGAACACACCGAATTTCTCGTGTCGCTCCACCTTTCCCGTCAGGCGCGCGCCCGGAACAATGCCGGGCCGGACTCCCGTTGCCCCCGCAGCCCGCCCCCAGGCTTCCGGAACCAGCGCCACCCCGATCCGTTTCTGCCCGGGGTCAATGGCGAGAATCTCGAACGTGGCCGTCATTCCGGAAGCGACCTGATCCGCCCAGCCTTCCGGTCGTCCGGTGGGCTCGAATGTGGAAGCATGGGCCAGCGCTTCGATGCCCGGCTCGAGTTCCACAAACGCTCCGAACTGCGTGACGCGCGTGACGCGGCCTGGCCGCACTTGGCCTACTTTGTACACCTCGGGCACTCTCGACCAGGGGTCGGCGGAGAGCTGCTTCAACCCGAGCGAGATCCTCTGTTTTTCCTCATCCACGCGCAGAACCTTGACCGTGATCTCGTCGCCCGCTTTGACGATCTCCGCAGGGTCCGGCACGCGGGACCACGCCATCTCGGAAACGTGAAGTAGCCCCTGGACACCCGCGCCAAGATCGACGAACGCGCCGAACTCGCGGACAGAGGTCACACGGCCTGTCATGACCGCACTGGGGACGATCTTGTCGCGCACCTTGCCGGCATTCGCCCGCTGCTCGTCCTCGAGAAGCGCACGACGGCTGACGACGATGTTCGAGCCGCCTTCCTTGTATTCAATGATGCGGAATTGGTAGACACGCCCTTCGTGCGCCGGCGTGTTTGCGCCGCGGACGTCGATCTGGGAAATTGGACAGAATGCACGACGCCGGCCGATGCGCACCTCGTAGCCGCCCTTCACCTCCCGTTCAACCTTTCCTTCC
This sequence comes from Terriglobia bacterium, assembly GCA_030040995.1. GTDB lineage: Bacteria > Acidobacteriota > Terriglobia > UBA7540 > UBA7540 > JASHON01. Next base: position 31,094 of record JASHOS010000224.1, read on the forward strand.
ACCGGCAGCCCGTTTTGGAAGGCCGCTTCGAACTGCCGATCGCTCGCGGCCGCTCCAGCCAGCTTGCGGGAGAGCGTGAGTGCGTCTGACGTCGATACCACCATCGCCTGAACCAGGTCGCCCACTGCGAATTCGAACTCGCCGTCAGCATTCTTCAATTCGGCGATATCCATTACTGCTTCACCCTTGCGACCAACGTCGACTAACGCCACCTGCGGACCGATGGCGACAATCCTGCCCTCGACGCGTTCGCCTTCCTCGAGGCGCTTGGCCTGGACCGAAGCCTCGAACATCGTAGCAAAGTCTTCCAACTGATCACTCACAGCACGCTCCTCGTCATGATTGGCTGGGACCGCCGGCACTCATTCCCTGGTGCCTGCGCGAACGGATAACCAGGATTGTACCAACAGGATCATAAGAAGGGCGAACTCAACCGGTCGCCAGCGCCATTACGCGCGGTGTCCCATCCAGCGTTATCCATGGCACTTTGGATCACTGGAGAATCGGTCATTGTAGGGTTTTTATGTCCTCTTTGGCCCTTCGGTCAGATTCCCCGAGGGTTCGCGCCCATATACGAGCGCACTCGTGCAAGTCCAATCCCGACGTCCCCAAAGTCCCCGTCTCGGAAGTCTCTGGGAAGTTACCGTGCCCTCTCCGGCGCGGCTAGCGTTCCCTGCCGATTGGCAAGTCATGGCTTTTGGACTGGCCGTGACCGCCGATACCTATCCCGGAGAGGCCCTTATCAACCAGGCCTTCGCCAAGGATTTTTTCAACGGCGAGGATGCGCTGGGAAAAGCATTCCACATGGTGACTGAAGAAGGCAGGAGGTTCCCCTCGCTTCGAGACACTCCACGGCAAGTGTCTGTGCCACCCCCCCAACAGAATGGCGGCATAAAGCCGCCTCTACGCGTCCGAGCAAATTACTATGGCGATACTAACCAGCATATGTAATACTGTAACGAGAGTTACACGGATTTAAACGAACCTTTTTCCCTGACTGCGAATCTAAGTAACTGAACGGAACGCTTCCGGACGGGGGACTTCATGAGACCAGTCATTCAGATGGTGCTGTGGGATTCGGTGAAAGTGTTAATTGCGCTTCTGGCGCTGATCTACGCCGGTTTGGTTCTAACTGGCTACACAAGCGAGGGGCCCCGTTATCAGCCGCGACTGAGCTGGGCTGAACCGGGACGATCGAGTGAGCGACTGCTGATCTGGACGGGCATTAAGGTTCTGGACGGCCTTTTACGGATACTGCGGTCCATGCTCAACCAGCTTTTCATGGCATCAGCGGATATCGGCCTGTGGTTTGTGGACAAATCCACATCCGAGGTCCAGCGGAAAGTACGTTCTAAGTTTCTGTAGACGAATCTCTCCCAATCTACAGCCCTAGTGTTGCGTTACAAAATGGCTTGATCTATTCTGGTCGCCTGCCGCAGGAGATGAGGTGCGGCTGGCGTGTCTTGTATCAGAGTACGGCTTCAGCCGTGCCCTGCTCCGAAAAGTTCGTCTGGGACCCCCTCACCCGGCGCTGCGCGCCGCCCTCTCCCCAAGGGGGAGAGGGCAGAGGTTCTTTTCATAGCTTTGCGGGTGCCGCACAGCGGCATGACGACTGATACGAGGCGAACAGTAAGAAAGCCTTTGTAACGCAACACTAGGCGGCGTGATTTCCCCTCCTCGTTGATCATCTGATTTGTAACTTGCGCGACAAGCCATGAATCTGCCATTTTAGTTACGGCGGAGCTTAAGAAGTAGACCGCCCCGGGCGTATATGCCATAGAGCCATGATGGACACGGGATTGAAAGAGCTGACGGAAATAGACGAGGCAACGCTGTACTGGCTGGCGCTTAGCCACGTGGAAGGGTTGGGCACACGCGGAGCCCTTAACCTGGTCAAGCACTTCGAATCGCCTCAGGCTCTCTATTCAGCTTCCTTGACGGAGCTTGAGAGTTGCGGGTTACCGAACCGGACCGCAAGGGCGATCCATGCTCAAGAAGGGCTGGCCGAAGCTGAGAAAGAAATGGCGCGCGCCGGCAAGCTGGAATGCCGGGTGCTCTCGCTCTCGTCAAAGACGTATCCTCCTCTACTCAAGCAAATTTCCGATCCTCCACTGATCATTTACGTGAAAGGCGACCTGAACATTCTCTCCAGTCACTCCGTTGCGATGGTCGGGGCGCGCCGGCCGTCCGCCTACGGCAGCTCGGTGGCGCACCGGCTCTCTGGTGATTTGGCTCGAAGGCAACTGGCAATCGTTAGCGGAATGGCTCGGGGCATCGACTCGGCGTCGCACCGCGGAGCACTTGAAGCGGGGGGCAAAACAGTAGCCGTTCTCGGGTCGGGCATCGACGTGATTTATCCGCGCGAGAACGCAAGGCTGGCCGGAAACATCGCCGAAAATGGCGCTGTGATTTCGGAGTTTCCCATTGGCACGCATCCCGCGCCAGAGAATTTTCCCATTCGTAACCGCATCATTAGCGGCCTCTCTCTCGGCGTGGTGATCGTGGAAGCTGCGGAATATAGCGGCTCTCTGATTACGGCGCGCCTGGCGCTCGAGCAGAACCGGGAAGTTTTCGCCGTGCCGGGCAATATCACTTCTCCTCAGAGCTTCGGTCCGAACCTTCTGATTAAACAAGGCGCCAAGCTCGTTGACGATTGGCTGGACGTTGTGGAGGAATTTCCCGCGCACATCCGGATGCAACTCCTGCCGCCAGAACGCGCATCGGAACATTCTGTGCAGGCGGCTCCTGCAGCGCCAGCCGCGCTATCGCTCAACGGAGACCAGAAAAGCGTATACGAAGTTCTTCGCGTGGATGAGGCTCTTTTTGTCGATGCCATCTGTGGCAGGGTGTCGCTCCCGCAACCCCGCGTGCTTTCCGCGCTCCTGGGCCTGGAAATGAGCGGTTTGGTACGGCAACTGCCAGGAATGAATTTTCTCCGTAAGTTGTAATTGTAAAGTTATGGCTAACACTCTCGTTATCGTCGAATCGCCCGCGAAGGCGAAGACTATTAACAAATACCTGGGCTCCGGCTACACCGTGAAGGCTTCGATGGGCCACGTGTTGGATCTGCCCAAGAAGGATTTGGGCGTAGACATCAACGATGGATTCAAGCCCACCTACATCACCATACCCGGCAAGAAGGACGTCATTCAGCAATTGAAGGCCGCCGCGAAGAACGCCCAGGCGGTTTACCTGGCCGCCGACCCGGACCGCGAGGGAGAGGCGATCTGCGCTCATCTGCGCGAGTTGCTCGGGTCCAAGAAGAAGAAAGTCTATCGCGTTCTTTTTAACGAAATCACGCGGGACGCCATTCGCGAGGCTTTCAAACATCCCGGAGAAATCGACTCGCGCCTTGTAGACGCTCAGCAAGCGCGCCGGATTTTGGACCGGCTCGTGGGATACCAAGTGAGTCCCTTGCTGTGGGAAAAGGTGAAACGGGGTATTTCCGCCGGGCGCGTTCAGACAGTTGCGCTGCGGCTGATTGTCGAGCGCGAGCGCGAGATCCGCGCTTTTCAGAAGAAGGAATACTGGACCATCACGGCACGCCTGGAGGGGAGGAACCCGCCGGCATTTGAAGCCCGGCTGGTCAAAATCAAAGGAAACGACCCCGAAATCCCGGACCAGGCGGCTGCCGAAGGACATGTGAAATCTGCGACCGCGGCAGGCTTTACCGTGCAGTCGGTGGGTACGAAGGAAAAACGCAAATTTCCGGTGCCGCCGTTCATCACCAGTAAACTCCAGCAAGAGGCCGTTCGCAAGCTCCACTTCTCGGCAAAGAAAGCGATGATGGTGGCGCAGCGGCTCTATGAAGGAGTGGACCTGGGAGAAGAAGGTTCCATCGGACTCATCACCTACATGCGCACCGATTCCACGCGGGTTGCCGAAGGCGCTTTGGCCAGTGTGCGGGAATACATTCTCGGTCAATTCGGCAGGGAATATCTGCCGGCTGAAGCCATCCATTATAAAAGCAAAAAGGGTGCTCAGGACGCCCACGAAGCGATTCGCCCTACCGAAGTGGCAAGGACGCCCGATTCCCTCCAGCCGTTTCTCTCAGCGGATGAGCTCAAGCTCTATAAGCTGATTTGGCAGCGATTTGTAGCTTCGCAGATGAATCCCGCTGTCTATGACCAGACGACCATCGAGGTGATCTCCGGAGATTACCTCTTCCGGGCCACAGGCTCGGTTGAGAAGTTCCGGGGCTTCCGGGCCGTCTATATTGAAGGCCAGGATGACAAGGCAGACGACGAAGAAAATGAAGAACTCAAGCACCGGCTTCCTGCCGTCGAGGAGGGCGAGAGGCTTAAGCTTCGAAAGATCACACCCGAGCAGCATTTTACGGAGCCTCCCCCGCGCTACAACGAGGCGACGCTTGTGAAAACGCTTGAAGAGAGAGGCATCGGCCGCCCTTCTACGTATGCCACCATCCTTTCCGTCATTCAAAACCGGGAATATGTCGAGAAAGTTCAGGGGCGTTTCTTTCCCAGCGAGCTCGGAATGGTCACCAGTGACCTGTTGGTGAAAAGCTTCACTGAGATTTTTGACTTGGCCTACACCGCTCGCATGGAAGAAGAGTTGGACGAAGTGGAAGAGGGCAAGCTCGGCTGGATTGAGGCGCTCGAGGAATTCTATAAAAAGTTCAAAAAAGAATTGCGCTCCGCTGAATGCAACATGGCGGACGTGAAGGGCGAAGGCATTCCGACCGATGTCCAGTGCGAGAAATGTGGCAAGCCGATGGTCATCCGGCTTGGCCGCAACGGTCAATTTCTGGCGTGTACGGGTTATCCCGATTGCGACGGCACAAGAGATCTGACGCCCGAGCTCGCGGCCCAGTACGGTGCTTCTGCAGCCCCTGAGGTGCCCGAACAGCCGTGCGAAAAATGCGGCAAGCCAATGGTCGTCAAACGGGGACGGTTCGGATATTTCCTGGCCTGTTCCGGATATCCGGAATGCCGGAACACGAAAAAGATTGTGATGGGCGATGGCAAGGTGACGACCGTCGAGGATGTGCTCCTGGATGAGAAGTGCCCCGAATGCGGCGCACAGCTTGTGGTCAAGCATGGCCGGTACGGCCCCTTCACAGCGTGCAGCAACTATCCGCAGTGCAAATTTGTGAAACGCCAGACCTTGGGCATTGCCTGCCCGGAAAAAGGTTGCGCGGGCGAGCTCGTGGCACGCCGCACCCGGCGCGGAAAAACCTTCTACGGTTGCAGTAAGTATCCGGAATGCAAGTTTACGGCCTGGGATAAGCCTATCGCTGAGCCTTGCCCCGGTTGTGGATTCCCCATTCTGCTGGAAAAGACCTCGAAGAAGTCCGGCCCCGTCCGCTACTGTCCGAACGAAGCCTGCAAATACGAACACGCCGTGGCGTGAGTTGGTAGCGCAGACCCGCTCTGTTTGCGGGTCTGCGGCTTTTCTCTAAAATTTCCGACGGATCTTCCCCCCTGCTAACTTGGCGATGTGCTTCCATCCGTAAGGGTTAAGGGATTTTTCCAAGCTCCTGTGTAGACATGTGATATGAATATTGTGCTTGACATGCGACGCGTTGTGTGGATATATATGAGTCATGTATGTGGCCACGATCCCCAACCGCAACTCCCCACCCGCCATCCTCCTGCGCGAGACC
>JASHOS010000225.1 GCA_030040995.1 Terriglobia bacterium
CTTTTGTTTTCAATAACATAACAGCTTCGTTCGGTAATTTTAATGTTTTCTGTTTGTTCGGGTGGCACAGCAGAGAGGATTTCCTGGCGCAGAGGCATCGGCGTGGACGGCAGTAGGGATAACTCGCAAGGGGGAGACGGACTTGCCGAGTGCTTCGAAGGAGGCCGGACCTTTCAGCATGATAACTATATAGTAAATGGCTTGGCGCACGCTTGTCAACAGCAAGAATTTGAGGTGGGTAATCCTCAGGATCGCGTCAAAGTCCGGATAGGGGCGGTTATAGCGCAGTATTCGCCTTGTAACGCTGCGGATTTTTCGTGCAATGACAGACCGCAGGGTTAAAAAGCGAGCCCTGCATTGCAAGGCCGTGAAATCTTGTTTTTTTAACCAGATTTTCTAGAGACCCCTCACCCGACTCGCGCCGGCTGGAGGAGGCGCCGGCCGCGAGCCACCCTCTCCCAAGGGAGAGGGCAAGGTCTTCGCGCTGGTTTGGTTGCGGCCTTTGGGCCGCGCTGCGCAACAAAAACGCACTCCAAACCGTAATAAGCCCGACTTTGACGTGGCTGTGGTGTAATCCCTCAGAACGTGTGAATAGATCATTTGCACCACCAAGGCACAGAGGTTGAAAATGAAACGCTCTTCTCCGTGTCTTAGTGTCTTTGTGGTGGGCCGTGCAGATTCTTTCACAGCTTCCCAGGTTCGAGTTGCGTAGAGGGGGCTTTATGTCGCCATTCTGTGTGGCGGTGGTAAATCTGCTGCTACAATTGCGCCCAAGACTGAGATTACAAAGGAAGGGCAATCCGCACGCTTACCGCGCGGAAATTTGAGGAGCAAATTATGGAATCCAAGATGAAGCCTTTATTTCTTGCGGACGTGGAGCATGGGTCGCAAGCCGGCGCGCGTAGGGACGCTATCCTTGCCATGCAGGCCGCAGGCAAGGAGTATTATCCGCTGATTTGGCATCTCTTTGCTTACCGGCCCCAAGCGACGGACCATCTGAGCCGGTTTACGCAGGAGATCATGCGCGGAGAATGTTCTCTTAGTCCCGGCTTTCGCGAGCTGATCGCGGCCTTTACGTCGTGGGGAAATCGCTGCCCGTTTTGCTCGAAATACCACGTGGCGGTAGCGGCGGAAATGCTCGGCCAGACTCAGGAGTATGTGTGGACCGTAGTCCGGGATCTCGAGGGTTCGCCACTCCCGGAGAACCAGAAGGTTCTGCTCCGTTTCGTCAATCGCGTCAATTTTTGCGCTCAAGACGTTACCTCGGAAGAGATGGAACCACTTCACGAAGCAGGCTGGTCTGACGAAGCCATCTATTACGCCATCACGGTTTGCGCGCTATTTAACTTCTACAACCGGTGGATTGGCGCCTGCGGCGTGCACCCCATGTCTGAGGAAGCCCATCGGGAGTTTGGAGCGCGAACCGCGAAAAATGGCTATGTCCCGAAGTAGCGTCGCGCCGGCCTTACACAACGAAACCCAATGGACCTATTACGGCTGGCGCGTGGCGCTGGCGGCGCACTTCGGCGTCATGGCCGGCTTCGGCTCGCTGTTTGTCTATACCTTCAGCGTTTTTCTGAAACCTCTCGCCGCGCAATTTGGCTGGAGCCGGGAAGCTGTCTCGGCCGGCTTCGGCCTGGGTGCCATCACCGTAGGCATCTGCTCGCCCGGGATCGGCCGTTTGCTGGACCGTTTCGCTCCCCGCCGGATCATCCTTCCCTGCATGGCCGTCTTCGGCGTTGGCTTTGCGTCTCTGGCCTTCCTGCATTCCCATCTGTGGCAGTTCTACGGTACGTGTATTCTGCTCGGCGTGGTGGGCAATGGCGCGGCTCACCTGGCATATTCGCGGGCTATCATCACTTGGTTTCGTGACCGCCTGGGAATGGCGCTGGCGGTGATCATGGCGGGCTCGGCGATTGGATCGATCGTCCTGCCGCTTCTGGCCCAGACAATCATGAGCCGTTGGAACTGGCGCCTGGCCTACCTTAGCCTCGGGGCGCTTGCCTTGGTACTGGGGCTGCCGTTGAGCTGGCGCTACGTCCACGAGCGCCCGGGATACGAACGTGGCTCCGAGCAGCCGGAGCCTCATTCCTCGAGCCACACCTCGGGCGTGACGTGGCGGCAGGGACTGCGTTCCCTACCCTTTTGGATCATCGTCACCACCCTGCTCCTCGACGCTTTAAGCGCTAACGGAGTAATAGCCCATTTTTCCGCCATATTGACAGACCGTGGAATTGCTGCGGAAGGAGCCGCATTCGTGCTTTCCGTGCTGGGAGCAACCAGCCTGGGCGGGCGCTTTCTGGTAGGCGCGCTCCTCGACCGCTTCACCGCGTCGCGGATCGCATTCCTGATGCTGTTGCCGGCATCGGTGGGCATTTTCTTGCTCGCGCGGGCCACCACCTTGTCTGCCGGCTGCGCGGCAGCGGCGCTGATGGGCACGAGCGGCGGCGCCGAAGCGGATATCACTCCTTACTTACTCACGCGCTATTTCGGCTTGCGATCCTTCGCTACTCTCTACGGAGTAACCTGGACTTTCTACGCATTCGCGGGAGGCCTTGGCCCTCTGATTATGGGACACGCGGTCGATGCAACCGGGTCTTACACCTCGGTGCTCATCCTATTCGGGTTCGCCATGGCGTTAGGAGCCACTCTGATGCTCTTACTGCCCCGTTATCCCGAGGCGCTGCCGGCAACGGAATTGGCTGGAACGACCCCCGTCAGTTAACGGCTGGCGCACACCGAGCGGAAGGCCGGTATCCTCAGGGCTTCTCATCGCAAGCAGACCCGATTCCCGGGGGCGGCCCCTATTGGGGCCGGAACAGGGTTGAAGCCCCGCCCTTCCAGCGCGAGCAGCAATCCTCGTGAGAAGGTAAACTGCAAAGACGGGCCAGCGAAAAGACGTGGACCACAAAACCGGTGGTCCGCTCTACGAACTGTAGCGGCGGTCCCGCTTGCCGGGACCGGTGTTTGCCGCCGGGACGGCGGTGCTACATACCTGGTCTCACTCTTCGCGGCGACGGAACTGTTCTCAGGTCAGTCTCAACCCCCCCGCTGGTCGGCGGTTGCGAAGAGGCACTGCTCTCGCGCATCACGTGAACTGTTCCATAGGTGGTGTAGAGGTGGATGGTGGGGCCGCCCCTGCCGTAAGTTCCCTTGATTGAAGGCTCATTCCCCTGGGACTGGACGAGCAGCGACGAGGATGAGAAATCCGAGTCCACCTGTCCGTTCCTGGATGCCGCATCAATCACAAAGCTACTCGAAGGCGGAAGGCCAAGCTCGATATCTCCGTTCCTTGAATTCACTACGATAGGGCTCCGCAGCGGAGCCGCAGCCTCCAGCATGATGTTGCCGCCGTCGTCGGAGATGGTGAGGTCGCCCCTGAACTGAGCAACATTGATGTCCTTGTGATTGGTTGTGACCTCCAGAGCTCCGCCAATCTCCATCGCTTCGAGCGACCCCATTTGCATTTCCAGTTTCCCATCGACCTTCTGGGCGGTTAAATGAGTGCGGGAAGAGGTAAACTGAACACCCTGGCCGAGCCGTTCGAAGCGAACGAGACCCGTGAACTCGCCATCGACTGTGACCAGATCTGAGACGTCTGCAATCTCGATATCGCTGCCGCGCCCGCTCACTTGGACGGCGCCTTTAACATCCCGGAGATCAATGGCGTCGCCGGACTTATCAATCTCAACGGGGCCCTGAATTCCGGCCATGTGAACGTCCCCGTCACTCGAGGTCACCGTCTGCTTGCCTTCGAGCCCATCCAGCATCGCGTCCCCGTGCCGTGTCGTGATATCGGCGGAAATCTCTTTCGGGGCGTGAATCGTCAGGTCGAGCCGGACGTTGCCGCCATCGTTGGGTAGCCGGCTGAGATCGGGATCCAATATGTAACTGCCGCCTTGGTTTACGATCTGAAGCGCCAACTCCGAGTGCAGCTTGTTGGCGTCCTGCTGGTTAGCCGCGCGGATCGTTTCTTTGACCAGGGCGCTAATTCCCGGCGCTGCCGATCCCTCGACGGCCACGTCGCCGCGCGGAACAACAACGATAAAACGTGCATTATTCGGCGCCGCCTGGGCGAGACTTTCAGTGTAGGTGTAAGAGCTCAGAAAAGGGTTGTGCCAGCCATTGTCTCCCCATTGAATTCCCCAGTCGGACCTCCACCGGCCCCAGGGCGCGAGCACCAGGCGGGAAACGATGGTGCCAAAAATCAAAATCAAAATCAGCAGGATGACATCCGCTCCGGAAAATATTGGCGGCGCCACCCTCTCCGGATGCGCCCGGGCCTGAAGGTGGTCGATGAGCTTCGAGATTCCCCAGACAATGATCAGAACGGGCCAGTACCGCGCCACGATTCTCCACGGATGGACCGCCGGATTGAAATTCTGAAGCAG
>JASHOS010000226.1 GCA_030040995.1 Terriglobia bacterium
AGTTTCAACAGGCGTGCCAGCATCAACCCGGGCGTGGATACAACCGATGTGCTTGGGATGGATCTTCCGACACCACTTTCAGAATTCGCGAACAGCGCGACGCTGACGAATTATTTTCGGGAAATCACCGACAACGTCCGCAGCGTACCGGGCGTGCGCGATGCGGCGATCACTGATGCGTTGCCGATGGAAGGCTGGTCCAACGGCATGCCCTTCCTGATCGAGGGACACCCTTACCTGAGCTACTCCCAGCGCCCTGGCTGCGGATTCAAGGTGGTAGGTCCCTCGTACTTTTATACGCTTGGCATGACACTGTTGAAGGGGCGTGCTCTTGCGGAGAGTGACATGGCCGGCACGCCGCCCGTCACAGTGATCAATGAAAGCATGGCGAAGACTTACTTCAAAGGCGAAGACCCCATCGGAAAGCGCATCTTAATTCGGCAGCTCGTGCCTGGGAAACCGGCTCTCGGCCCGGAAGTTCCCTGGCAGGTGGTAGGAGTCGTAGCAGACGAAAGAACCAATGGGCTCGACAATGACAGTCCAGGAATTTACGTCTCGTTCTATCAAAGCCCAGTAACTTCCGACAGCCTCGTAGTTCGCGGCGCCATGAATCCATTGCTCCTAACCCAGTCCATCAAACGAGCAATCTGGAAAGTGAACAAGAACCAGGCGGTGGCAAACGTTCAAACATTAGAAGAAATCAAGTCGCAATCGGTAGCGCCGGTACGACTTCGCACTGTGCTGTTGGCAATCTTCGCTGGCATCGCGGTTTTACTGGCTGCCATCGGGATCTACGGCGTTCTCTCTTATTCCGTGGCGCAAAGAGTGCATGAGATGGCGATTCGCCTTGCCCTCGGCGCCTCAGCCGGCGATCTGCTCAAGCTCGTCATCGGGAAAGCTATGCTCATGGTACTGGTTGGGCTTGCTCTGGGGGTGGCGGCAGCGTTGGCGCTCACACGCGTGCTGGCAAGCTTGCTCTTCGATACAAGCCCGACGGATCCCATCACGTGGATTGCTGTCGGCGCGCTGCTCGCGGCGGTGGCCCTGATTGCCTGTTATATTCCAGCCCGGCGGGTGACGAAAGTGGACCCCATGGCGGTCCTACGTTATGAGTAGCGCAACCCCAAGCCGCCCCGCTTACAAAAGCGCGTTCCATCGCTTCCGAAACGTGGAGACTCCGCATGCCGCGTTAAAGCCCGGTGTTACGATTTCTGTTGATAGAGTTTTCTTAGCTCGTCTTTAGCTTGCTGGAGGGTGTGTTTCTGCGCGCTCGACAGGTTCTTGCCGCCACGATTGACGTAGAAATTGAGCATCGACATGGCGGATTGCAGAGGTGTGCCCTTTCTTCTCGAACTCCCTTCGGCGGACTTGCGTAAGGAACGGGCTATCCTCTTCGGATCTTTCCACGTAAAGACGCCACGTTCCAGATCGAGAGCGTTGCTGTGCTTCGTCACCTCACCCGACCAGTATTTGCCCGCTTTCCGGTTTGCCATCGCCAATTCTCTTTTCGTGAAGTTCCCGCCCTCGTAGGTTAGATGTTCGTTCGCGGTCGGGCAGCCGCTCTATCCGGGAGCGATTCAGGGGAGTGAGGTAGCGCGGACCTCCGCTTTTGAGGTCCGCGGCTTATCCGTCGAGAGGACAAAAAGCCGCAGACCGTAAACACCGCGGTTCGTGCTACTGCCTTTTGCGGGATTGGCTTTTCACTTTGGTTTTTGTGGCGCGCCGGCGGTCGACCCTGCGCCCCTGGAAAACAGGCAGCTCATTCTTCATGGGCGTAGCGGCATGGAGAGAACTATGCATCGCGTAAGTAAGCTGGTTCTGGCATTTTGCCAAGTCATTCTGATACAGGAAAACACTATCAGACTCGTGTTGGAGAATAAAGCTGATGTAGGGAATTAACTGATCGAGGCTTGATTGTATATTCGCGGCAGGATCGCCGTAGGCTGCTTCCATGGAAGCGTTCTCGAACTGACCAGCGCCCCGGCTAAACGTGCTCAGTGGCTGAGACAGGTTTTCAATCGAGCGGTAAGCTTGAAACGCGTAGTACATGTTACCGGGGTCCTCGCTGAATAATGAGCGCCACTTCTCTGCTTCCACCATCCTCGCAAGTGCCGTCGAGCGCGCCGCGCTTTCTGCCGTTCGCTCCGCCTGCGGCGCTTTCCAAGCTTCAGGATGGTCTTGCGTAAGCAGATCGCGAATGCGGTAGGCAGACACGTATATGTGGTAGAGGATGCTCTTTACCTGCTCCGCAGTTAGTGGAGGCGCCGCAACCGCAATGGACGTGATAGGCGCGGAAACCGCCGGCGGGCCGATGCGTACCGTCTGAAGTCCGGCTGAGCCGGGCGGCTGAGCCGTAAGCTCGTTTCGATATTTCATCTGGAGGTAATCAAGATAGGACTTGAGGGAGGCATCTGCCTCTCGAAGCTGCTTCTGTGGCTGGTCGAACTGGACGCCCGCGCCCGCGCTTTGGAATTGACTCTCGGCAGCCGCTACCTTTCCGACGCTGGAAACCACATCGTCAAGTCCTGCAACAGCCTTTTCGCCGAGTTGCTCATTTTCTGGGGCGTATGAGAACTGATAGCGCCATTTCTCCAGTTCCGGAAGCTGGCTTTGGAGTGATTGCACCTGTTGGTCGAACGCGGCACGTTCCGCATTACTCATCTTCCAGGCGCCTGGATGAGCCAGGCTCAGAAGGTCGTTGATTCGAGCCGTTGCAAGATAAACTTTCATGAGCAGCGCCTGCACTTGCGAGGGCTCCAGGTGGACGGCGGGAGTTGCAGGAACGGCCGGTGAAGGATGAAGCTGAGCTGGGGGCTTGGAAGTTCGACTTTTTTCACGTTCCACCGGCGAGGGGGGAGGAGCAGCGGTTGCTGAGAGGGCCGGCGCATGGCCCTCCTGAAACTCATTAGGGAAAAGCTTCGCCATGGAGTCGCCAAGTTCGTCTGACAGCTTTCCAAGATCCATCACCGATTGCTTGAGCGGCGCTGCGGCTGCCTTGTTCTGATATTTCGCCACCCCGGCAAGGGTGTTTTGGAGGTTTGAGATCACGGCAGCGAGCGTTCCTAACAGGCTCTTGGCCGCGTTTGTATCCTGGGGGTGATAGAGAAATTGATAGCGCCATTTTTCCAGAGCCTGAAGCTGAGTTTGCACTTCTGCAATATTGCGGTCAAAATCAGCGCGATCCGCGTCCGTCATTTTCCAGCTCGCTGGCTTCAGCGTGGTGAAGAGGTCCTGGACCCGCGCTTCAGCGAGGTAAAGATTAAGCAGTTCGTGCTGTACCTGTGATTCTGGCGCCGTACTCGGCGCGACCTGAGCCGCAGAAGCTCCAGCGGCACGGAGAGCCGTGCTTCCCCCCCCGAATATAAGTCCCATTACACAGAAGATGCATGCAAACACAAAAAGCGGCGGTATTCCAAAGCGGTCGCGCTGCTCTGCGACCGGCCTATCTCGCCGCTCGGGGAGCGGCGCCGCAGCGAATGATGGATGTTGATCTATGGCCATGTGTGCAGTCAAAAAGGATTGCATCTGTGTGTTTCCTCCAAGCGGCGCAAAAAGTAAGCGCCGCGCCGGTTGCTCTCGTTCACAAAGCTCTTAAGTGTCGCGTCCCAGAAGTTCGTTGAACAAGTTGCGGATCACGCCTAGCGGCTTCCCGCGGCCTGCAACAGCAGGCAAGTAATATCGTCGTGTTGGCGGGCGGGACCGACAAATGCGTCCACCGAACTCATCAGACGCTGCAGTTCTTGGGCTGCACTGGCGCCCGTGTTCGATTGGAGCAAGTCCAGCAGCCTGGTTTCACCGTACTCATCGCCGTCTGAGTTCTCCGCTTCGATCACGCCGTCGGTGAGCACGGCGAGAAGGTCGCCGTAACCGAGTTGAACCGTGCCCACTTCGTATTGTGCCGCGGCTTGAATACCCAATGGTAAGCCTCCGGCTTGGAGATGCTCAAAACCGCCGGATACGCGGCGCAAAACAGGAGGGTTATGACCGGCGTTGACGTAAGACAGGGTGAGGGTTCGAGGATCCAGTTCAGCGATGAAGGCGGTTGTGAAACGCAATCCGCCCAGGCTATGCGCGCAGGTATAGCTATTGAGCCGGGCAACGAGAGCAGGGAGGGGAATCGGCGCCGCTGCCAGCGTACGCAGGCTGGCTTGGAGCGTCGCCATGAGCAAAGCGGCGGGAACGCTTTTGCCTGCAACATCCGCGACCACGAGCAGCAAATTGTCCTGTGGAGGCATGCCTCCCCCCGCGCCGGACGGTGCTATGCCGTCTGTTGCGGGACGAAGAAAAGCGTCGTAGTAATCACCCGCCACCGTGTTGGCGGGCCGTGTTGCGAACGCGATCTCCACTCCCGGAACTTCCGGGGGCGCTTTAGGCACGAGCCAGCCCTGAATCTCGCGGGCAATCTCCAGGTCGCGTTTCATCACGACGCGGTCTGCAAGCTCAAGCACAACGAGCAAAAGCAGAGCAGCCACGGCGAGTGGCCATGTGAGAGGTTGTACGCCGGCCACAGCGAAAACCAATAGCACCAGCGCGATGAGAAGAAGGAGCCGGCGGGAAGGGGAGAGCTTTGTCAGGACCGCCCAGAAAAGGGCGGAAGCGATTCGAATGCGGCGCTTCCAATGAGGCTCGCCTTCCACAAACTCCCAGTCCACTTCCTTTGAGTAGAGCCCGTAGCTCGCGCGCGCCTCCTCGCGAAATTGAGCCCAGAGCTTCTGCATTTCAATTCCCTCGGTGATGCGGTTCCACAGCTCTTTAAGGCTCTCGAAAGGGTGGCTGAACCAGTTGGAGGATTGGCGGTGGCTCGATTCCCCGTCTGCCGACCGATGCCGGCGTTGGTCGCTGTCGCGGACCGGAGCGCCACAGACTGAGCAAAATTTTACAGCGGCTGGCAG
>JASHOS010000227.1 GCA_030040995.1 Terriglobia bacterium
GCGTCCAGCCGCCGCCGATGCGCGGCCGTCGATGGCCTTGCCCTCCGCTCCGCCCTAAACGTTCGCCCTTCGGGCTCGCAGGGCTTCGCTCCGGGCAAGGCCATCGACGAAGACAAACACAAGAACAAAGACCAAAAGAAAAAGGGGACACTTCTAACGAGGTAAGAGAGGGGACATTTCTAAAGAGGCTTGACAGTTTTGTGTCGTTTTTTTGTTGACTTTAGATTCGAGACGCTCTATCCTTGCCCTGGTAGTCATATACCTCAAAGCAAAATTGAATAGCTGGCGGCGAGTATCTAAAGGCGGTGATGTATCCCCTGGAGTTGGTGGGGCTTACGTGCCTGATGGACCGCACGGCAGGGAGACGTAGATCGTCCACGGCCTGATCGATGGGTTGTTGCCGTGGTCCATCCTGATCTCGCGCGGCGAAACGTCTGCCCGCTTGGCGGCAACAAAGCAGCCGGCTGCTCGCAATGGAAATTCAGAGTCTGAATTGATCTGTTGACGGGAGGCACTTAGCTTATGAAACTACCTAAATTTGACGCCGAGGCGTCGCTTCGCCCAACAATCGGCTTTTACGGGGGAACTTCTGCTTCAGCTAGCTCACCCGGCGGCGAAGTGTTGCCGGCGTTAGCGTCGTGCACAAATTGCGCCGTAGTCGGAGGACTGGGTGGCATCAGAGGCGTTGGCGTAAGGTCCTGTTGCGAGACCGTGTGGACAATCAACCCGCGGACAGGACAATACGAGCCTGTTCAGAGCTGCTGGACGGAGAGTTGCGCCCCCGACGTTACTTCCAATTCGTGGATGAGTTTCGACTGATTGGCCCCTTCCGATGAAGGGAGTTTCCATTCCAGTTTGGTTTTTCATCTCGTTTTTTTTGATTTTCGCCCGGGAAGCCTCTAGGCTTCGCTTGGTAGTCATATTAAGTCAAAGGAAAATTGAGTCGGCAGCGGCGAGAATCTGAGGGCAGCAATGTGTCCCCTGGAGTTGGTGGGGCTTACGCGCCTCATGGACCGCACGGCAGGCAAGCCGGAGATCGTCCTCGGCTTGATCGATGGGCCCGTCGCAGTGGACCATCCTGATCTTGCGAGGCAAAACGTCCGCGTGCTTGCCGGCAAACAGGCAGCCGCCTGCTCGCAAGCGAGCAGTGTTGCGTGCATGCATGGGACGTTTGTCGCTGGCATACTTTCGGCGCGGCGTGGTTCCGCGGCCCCGGCGATTTGTCCTGATTGCACGCTACTGCTGCGCCCCATTTTCGCGGAAGCGGCGAGCGGTAACGGGCAGATGCCCAGTGCTACTCCTCAGGAACTTGCTGAGGCCATTGTCGATAGCGTGGACGCGGGCGCGCGAATCATCAACCTGAGTTCCGCCCTGGTTCAGCCAGCGCCGAAAGGCGAGAGCAAGCTGCAGGAGGCACTCAACTACGCTGCTCACCACGGTGTGATTACTGTGGCCGCAGCGGGCAATCAGGGACTTATAGGTAGTTCAGTGATCACTCGCCATCCGTGGGTGATTCCGGTAGCGGCCTGTAGTCTTCAGGGCAAGCCGCTCAACGAGTCGAATCTTGGGAGCTCAATCGGCAGGCGCGGGCTGAGCGCGCCAGGGGAGAGCATTACGAGCCTTGGGACAAACGGCAAGCCGCAAGCGTTTGGCGGCACAAGTGCCGCAGCGCCTTTCGTGACCGGCGCAATCGCGCTGCTCTGGTCGGAGTTTCCATTCGCCACTGCAGCCCAGGTCAAGCTTGCCGTCACACAAGCGGGTATGCCAAGGGGCGGAACCATTACCCCACCCGTGCTCGACGCCTGGTCAGCATATCAGGTGATGGCGGCTACTGGCGGTGGGAAGGGAGTCTCATGAAGAGGAAAGAAAGAACTAAGCAACACCGGGAGGAGCCCCTACGTGAGCCTCATCGCGTACGACTGCCCGGTTTTCTGGTAGACGAAGAAATCGGCCTTGGCGACGCCATCAAGCGAGCGACTTACGCCATGGGAATCAAACCCTGCGGCGGCTGCGAAAAGCGTGCCGCAGCACTCAACCGATGGATGCATTTCTCGAGATAACACACGCACCATATAGGCCAAATTCTTACGGAGGTGAAATTTCATGGAGCAATCAGAAGTGAACGAGCTATTACCAATGTCTGCCAGCGGGAACCATGCCCCGGCGCCAGTAATCTCCGCTGCGAGACCAGCGACAGACTCGCTTGTTCCGCAGGCTTGTCCTACTTGCGGAGTGGCGCCGGCCGCGAATGGCGGGACAGCCGCCACCCCCAGCTACGTCTATGCGATTGGCAGAATTGAACCACGCTTCCCGCGGCCCTCGGTGGAGAAGGAATTTGTCCAGGCAGTCGGGAGGGACCAGACTTCGGGGCTCACGGACAGGCAGGCCCTGCAGGCCGTGCTTTCCAAACGAGAGAATCGTTACCTGGTACGGCAGTTGTGCTGGGTGATGACGATTGAGGGCTTGGAAACCTACATCCTCGTCCCGCGCGACCCGGCAGACATCAGTCTGCTCGTGGAAGCTCTGCGTCCCACGCCTCAACCTTGGGACCTGGATTGCGTCATTGGCTTTCGTGGCTCTATCGCCGGGCCGGAAATGTGCAACGGCCTGATGGTTCCGATCGTGGCCTTCGATCAGATCTATTCGTTTGACCGCGATGCGCTGATCAAAGCTATTCCCCGGCCGGAGAAGACTACCGCCAAGGATTTCGCTCCCGCGGCGGAGGAACTATTCGACCGCATCATGCAGATGGCGGATAACGCCGGGGCCACGGATGAGCACCGCGCTCTGAATTATCTCGCGGTTCGCTACCCGGCGATTTACGCCAGTGCGGCGGATGCCTTCGGACGTAATGCCTCGTTGACGGCCGTGGACGTCGCTCCGTCGCCGCTGAGCGGCACGCGTAAGGTGGTGGACGTCATTTTCTCTTACAGGGACCGCAACACAGACGTGACGGAAAAGTTCTTCACGCGCGTGGATGTCACCGACGAGTTTCCGTACCTGGTGACGAAGTTGTCGCCATACTACAACCGATAGGTGTATGACAGAAGTGCAAGTAAGCGCATCGCGCAAGAACGACTCCAAGGAGGTTGAACATGCGTATCCCTGAATTCGCGGCGGCGCTGTCTTTGGGCCGCACCCGGGGCCATTATCGGGCCCAGGGTTTCCAGGTTCTGAATAGCAGCAATTCTATCCAGCCCCAGGCGCAGTGCTGGTGCTCGGAACCTGACATCCGGAGGGTCTGCACGAGTCCTGGTCACTGCTACAACAAGATCGTCTGCCTGCAGTGGTTCTGCCCTGGTGGAGGCAGCGACCTCGATGGCGACGATGGTGACAATGGCGACGACGGCTTGGGAGAATGATGCGGCGGAACCCCGCAGTAGCTCCTGCAACGGGCAGCGCAGAGCCCGATGCGTCGTGGTCTGCCGCTTTTCTCCGAGATTCTCGAACGAACTGCGGACCTGTAAATCAGCTCCGCGCTACCGCCGCCGTGTGGACGTGACCGAGGAGTTTCCGCATCTGGCGACGAAGCTATCGCCGTACTACGACCGATGAGCGTATTTCGCCCAGGCGAACACGCGGACTTGTTGCCGAGGAACCCCGGGTGGGCGTGACCGCCAAGTCGCAACCCTCGAGCCTCAGGCAAAAGGAGGGTTTTCAAAATGGCTACTTATTACAACATCGCGAGCTACTTGACGGACAAGGGTGGCGTCCCTCTCCTCATCGATATAGCAGTTGACCAGCCTGACGGCGCGGGCGGCTACTATCTTTATACGAATCAGCCCACCGGTAGCGATACTCAACTGTGGACGATAGTCGACGGGCCCACTCCCTATGTCTTCATCCAGAGCAAATGGAAAGACCCGAGCGGTAATCAAGTTGTGATCGACATTCACCAAGGCAGCAACCAGCCAGGCACGCGGCTCGATGGCTACCCGCAAAAGTCGACGGACTACGATAACCAGCTCTGGACGCCTTTTGAAGATGTGACCTCGGGCTATGTCTTTTACCAGAGTAAGCTGACCGATCCGGCAGGCAAAGTCCTCGTTATCGACGTTGAAGGGAATAGTACCGCGCTCAACACGCCGCTTGACGCTTATCCACAGAAGTCAACGAACTACCAAAACCAGCTTTGGCAGCTATCTGGTTAGCATGTGATTTTGCCGGCGGCTGCCCGTGGTGCGAGTGCAATTTCTTCTTAGGACGTCAACGAATTCAGAAAAGCTGAGGGAGATCCAAAATGAAAATGTCCGGTTTTTCCGCAGAGACTTCGCTCGGCAAGGTAAAGGAGGGCTACACGCTGACCTTAGGGCATGCACGTGAAAGCGGGAAGGTTTTGCCTCAGCTTTTCTGTCTTGGGCACACATGCTGTCAGTGTTGGGATGAGGGAGGCTTTAGCGGGTGCGTGTGCTTGCGTAGGGCCGTGTATTCTCTCATGTGACACATTCCGCACGCGATCTCGATCGCACGGGTGTATGGGCCACCATGAGGCCGTGCATTCTGCGGCAGGGCATCAGGCCTAATCTGGGCTCGGGGAGATGGGACCTGCATTGGTTGAGTCTCCACGGAGTTCGCCCGGGATGGTGTAGGCCCTAGAGGCGATCCTCTGATCCGCTTCTGAACGCGAGAAAGGAGAGATGAAATGTCCACAGCGCCAGCGACTCTGCCCGCACCAAGACTTAGCCACGGGCTGGAAATCGAGTACAAGGCTTTTGCGCGGCCTTTTTTCGAAGGGGACGGTGTTCTGTATTTGATGGCCACGTGCTATTACCCGACGAGCGGCTTCACGATCTTCTTCGAAGAGAATTCCGGAAAATACCAATTGATGGAGCAACCCCCAAGCGGAGTATTTATGAACTTAGTTACGTATTACGTCGCGAGCTGGCCGCCGGCCGGCATTTCCGAACGAAACCAGCTACCCACGGAAGTCACGATCGTGGATGCGCAGGGGGAGCACCGGGTCCACGTGAGACCCTGGAACTGAACCCAATAAAGAGAGGAGATCAAAAATGACCACACCAGGTTTTACCGCCGAAGCTTCGCTCGGCAAAACAAGGCAAAGCTACGTTCTCACATCGGGGACCGCAGTAGGAATCGAAAGCGTCCTACCTCAGTTGTCCGTGGGAACAGATCTTCCTACCTCCCGAATTGTGTGTATAGGAGGCCATTGTTACCAAATCTGGACTGATATGACGGGCCAGGTCCATGGCATCCAGATTAGCTAAGACGTAAGGCACACCTCGTGCTCTTCGAAGTCTGCGGTTCTCGTGCGCCGGGGGTTGTTCCGTCGACGCTGCCGGGAGCTACAGATCGTAGCAAAGCGGCCTGGATCTGTTGTCCAAGGTCCGTGGCTCTTCGTGCCCCGCGGTACTGTGGCTGATCGACTAAGGTCAACGTCCAAGCTGAGAAGGAGCGGGGTAGCGCAGCCTTCGTGGCTTTTGACGGCTGCAGCTTTGCTTATGAATTTAGGGGCAAGCCGCCATAGACAGGAAATTCTGCGCTACCTTTCCGGGGGGCCTTTGTCTGTCTTGTGGCGCTCGTGTCAGGGCCGCGGGCTTCGTGATAGCCACCCGACGGCGCCCACGGCTTCCAATTTACATGGTCCCAAGATCAAGGAGAAAAATGCATGTCGAACGATCAAACTTCGCCGCTGTGGGCGGCTCTCGCGGATTGGGTCAAGGTTATCCTGACACTTCCGGATCCACCGCCGGAATCGCTCACGCAACTAACCGATGTGGCCATTCTCACGGCTATTTCTGCCCTGACGGAACGGCTCTCGCCGGAGGTTGGGAACGAGCTGCGCAAAGCTTTGCCGCCGATCCAAAAACACTTTCAGGCCGCCGCTGGTTAACGGGCCGCGGAAGGTAGTAAACGTCATCTTCTCTTCCACGAACCGAAACATCGACGTGACGGAGACACATTTCTGCCGCTCAGTTTCGGTCCTGCCCGCTTTGTAGCGCCGACCCCGCCAAGCGGGGTCGGGCACTTGACCAGATGCCGGGCTGTAGCTCGGCGCTACGAGCCCGAACCTGAGAAGGTGTGAAAAAATTGATTCACGACCCAAAAGCATCACGCAAGGGTGCAGAGACGCAAAGGCTTGCAAAGTATACAAAGGAGTTGCTCTTGGTGTTCCTTTGCGCCTCGGCGTCTTTGCGAGAGGCCGTTGCTTTTTCCACACATCACCTTCTGAGGCATCCCTGGCCCTGCCAATTCTTCCCAGCCAATTCTTTCCCTTGACGGCGGCGGCTCCGAATGGGTATCGTTTAGTTATCTTCCCTCGCAACGTCCACCGTTCTGCCAGGACGACCAGAGACCAATCATGTCTATTTTGAAATCGCTCGCGAATTGCCGCGTGGCGCGCAGCCAGCCCCATCGACGGCTGCGAGGTCTACAGTATCACGCCAGACTGGGACGAGCCGGAAGCCAGCGATCCCGCTGCTGGAGTCTGCGGCGTGGGCAGTGCGAGGTAAAGATGCTGCCAACTCGCAGAGTGAAGCCGCTGCCAGCGCAGCCTCCGGCAGTCAGCGCGGGGAACAACAATAGGTGGTACGGTGTAATGGATTGTTTTTTTGACGAGCAAACCTGACAAGTAGTTGAAAACACACCACATTAAAAATTTCCAACGACGAGCAAACCCAAGAACGACCCTGAGCGTTGCAATTATTAACGGATATCCGCTTTGAAATGAGAAAGATGTAGCCGTGCCGACAAGCCCGGGGATCCCAACAAGTGATTGAAAACAAAGGATCGCACCCGACCCAAGCGAGCGCTCCCAGACGCTAAAAAGGAGCGTGCCCAGGGCCGCCTAACGTATATCCACCGTTAAATCAGCAAGATATAGCTACCAGGTCGAACCCGGGAACCCAACAAGTAGTTGAAAATAAAGGATCGCACCTGCCACGGTCGAACACCCCAGGACGCCAAGAAGGAGCGTGCCCAGGGACAGTCAAACTGCAACGTATGGAGTGTGAGAGGTTGGTCCGAACCTTGCACGCCTCCTGGTGACTAGTGGCTCTTCCCCACTTGGGAACTGAGAGGATAGTCCTGGCCCTCGCAACGGGAACGCGCGCATGAGGTAAACTGATGCTGTGGCGAATGAAACCCCGGTTGATTTCAGAAATGTCTCAATTTCCTTCGGCGACCGGCGGGTGCTGTCGGATATTTCGTTTGAAGTCAGAGACGGGGAAACACTGATGCTTCTCGGGGTTACGGGTAGCGGGAAGTCAGTCATTCTCAAACTGGTCGCCGGTCTTCTGAAACCTGATTCTGGCGAGATCTTCATCAGTGGCAAGGATCTTGTTCCCCTGACCGAAGAGCAGATGAACCCACTGCGCAAGGCGATGGGCATCGTGTTTCAGGAGGGGGCGCTTTTCGACTCTCTCTCCGTTTATGAAAACGTTGCTTATCCTTTGCGCGAGGCAGGGCAGCGCGACGAAGAAGAAATTGAGCAGGCTGTCCGGCAGGTCCTGAGTTTTGTCGAGATGGAAGACTCTATCGGAAAAATGCCCGCCGAACTTTCGGGCGGCATGCGGCGCCGCGTCTCCGTGGCGCGCGCTATCATCAACCACCCGTCCATCATGCTTTATGATTCTCCCGCCGCGGGGCTCGATCCGATCACCGCCAATACCATCAATACGCTGATTGCCAAGCTTCGTGATACGCAACGAGTGTCGTCCATGCTGGTGACACAGCGGATCCAGGAGGCCTTCATTCTGAGCACTTACATTTTTTCTGCTCAAACCCAGGCTCTTGTTCCGGTCGAGCGCGACGGCGGCGGTGGCGCGCCGCTGACAAGGTTTATGGTGCTCCGCGATGCCGGCATACTGTTTCTGGGCAGCCGCGAGGAGCTGTTGCGCGCGCGCGATCCCTATCTCCGTCGATTCATTTCCTGAATTCGATCCCGTTCAACCCTTTCGACTACAATGGTAGTTAACGATTGAATTCTCGGGAAAGGAAGATATCAAATGCCTCAACGCAAAGAGCTAAGCTGGGGACAACTCCGCGTAGGACTGATGGTAGCTGCCGCGTTAATTATCGTCGTGGCGGGAATCTTCCTTGTTAGCGGGCAGACTGGGTTCTTTGGCAGTCAATATACGCTCACCTCATATTTTGCCTCTGCGCAAGGATTGCGTACCGGGGCGGAAGTAGACTTGGCCGGTGTTCCGGTGGGGAGTGTGAGCAGCGTCCATATTTCCTCTTCGCAGGACCCCAACCGCGCCGTCACCGTGGTCATGCGGATCCAAAAAAAATTTAAAAAGGACATCCGGTCCGATTCCATTGCCACTGTCGAGACAGCCGGACTGCTGGGGGCCAGCTTTGTTGACATTTCCCGAGGCAGTCCCGCCCAGCCACTCCTTTCCGCAGGAGACAGCGTGAAGGGGGCACAGGGCTCTGACATGAAGGCTGTCGTCAACAATGCCAATGACGTGCTTTCCAATCTGACTCAGTTAAGCAAACAGCTTAACGGCGTGGCGAATCAGATCACAACCGGAAAAGGAACGATCGGACAGTTCATTTATAGTGCAGCCCTCGCTAACGAAATGCACGATACGGTAACAAAAATGGATGCCATGATCACCGGAATCTCGAAAGGACGCGGTAGCGTCGGACAACTGGTCGCAAGCGACGCCATTGCCAACAAGCTTAATTCCACGCTTGACCGGGCGAACGGCTTGATGGATCAAATCCAGAACGGCAAAGGTACAATCGCAAAATTGATCAATGACCCCGCAGTGGCCAACAACTTGAACGACGATCTTGTCCAGGTGAAGACGTTGCTGAGCGGCATCAACCAAGGACAGGGCACGATCGGTAAGGCTGTCAAGGACCCGCAGCTTTACAATCGTCTTAATCAAATGGCCGGAAACGTTGATACGATTACCAGCCGGATGGCGAAAGGACAAGGCTCACTCGGCCTCCTGTCCACCAACACCAAATTCTACGACAACCTGACGCAGAGCAGCGAGGCCCTGCGGGAATTCCTGGACGAGTTCAGGAAAAACCCCAAGAAGTACCTGACCGTGCATGTAAGAATTTTCTGAAAGCGTATGTTCCGAAAAATCCTGATTGCCAATCGCGGGGAAATCGCGCTGCGGGTGATCTGTGCGTGCAAGGAACTCGGCATCCGCACGGTCGCCGTATATTCAGAAGCGGACAGCGCCGCCCTTCACGTGCGTTTTGCTGACGAAGCCATTTGCATTGGGCCGCCGCGGATTGCCGAGAGCTATCTCAACATTGCCAGCATCATTTCGGCCGCGGAAATAACGGATGCTGAAGCCATCCATCCCGGCTATGGCTTTCTCTCCGAAAACCCCCGCTTCGCTGAAGTCTGCGAGAGCTCGAAGCTTACCTTCATCGGGCCCAGCCCGGACGTAATCCGGCTGATGGGAGATAAGGACCAAGCGCGCGCGAAAATGGCGGAGCTGGGTTTGCCGGCACTCCCCGGCTCGGGCGTTTTGAGGTCTGAGGAAGAGGCCGAAGAGGAGGCAAGGAGAATCGGTTATCCAGTTATCGTAAAAGCTGCAGCAGGCGGTGGGGGCCGTGGAATGCGCATTATCCGGTCTCCAAAGGAAATCCCCTTCATTTTGCGTACCGCTCAGGCGGAAGCGGAAGCTGCCTTCGGATCGCCCGCCGTCTATTTCGAAAAATACCTCTCATCGCCCCGTCATATCGAATTCCAGGTGATGGGCGACTCGAACGGTAAGCTTGTCCATTTAGGCGAGCGGGAGTGCACGATCCAGAGGCGCCACCAAAAGCTGGTGGAAGAGTCCCCTTCAACACAAATCGATGATGAAACGCGCGAGCGTGTGGGCGCGCAGGTGGTTGAGGTACTCACGAAAATTGGATATACCAACGCCGGCACCGTCGAATTTCTCATGGACGAAGACCGCGAACTATACTTCCTGGAAATGAATACTCGTATCCAGGTGGAACACCCGGTTACAGAAATGGTGACAGGCTTCGACTTGGTGAAGCAACAAATCCGGATTGCCGCCGGTGAGCGGCTTCCTGCCGAATGGGAACGCGTCCGCCTGACCGGACACGCCATTGAGTGCCGCATTTGCGCCGAGGATCCGGAGACGTTCATTCCTTGCGCCGGCACCATCACGGGGCTTAACGTCCCTGGAGGGCCGGGAGTAAGAGTGGACCGGGCCATCTACACGGAGTGTGTGGTCCCGCCTTACTACGATTCGTTGGTCGCCAAGCTCATCTGCCATGGCTGCGACCGCTCCGAAGCAATCCACCGGATGAGACGTGCTCTGGAGATGTTTATCCTCGAGGGAATTTCGACGCTGATTCCTCTCCATGAGAGGATCATGCATGATCCGGACTTTCGGGCAGGCCGCTTCAATACCGGCTTTCTGGACCGCTATGCGCCCGCTGGCCTGAAAGCAGAAGTCCCGGCAGCCAGTGCGGCATCCAGATAGTTTGGCCCCCTATGGATTTCATTCCTCCCCGGCTGTATGTCATAGTAGATGCCGGTCAACTTGCGAACAGGCCACTCGCAGATGTAACTGAATCCTTGCTTGGGGCAGGAGTCCGGCTGGTCCAGTATCGCAACAAGCGTGGCTCCTCACGCGAGATCTTTGACGCTGGACAGCAATTGGCGCCGCAGATTAGAAGGGCCGGCGGAGTTTTCGTCATGAACGACCGGGCTGACGTGGCGCTGGCCACGGAAGCGGACGGAGTTCACCTGGGCCAGGATGATCTGCCTGTCGAGTTGGCGCGCGCGGTACTCCCGCCGAGGAAGATCATCGGAATCTCAACGCATTCATTAGCTCAAGTGGAAGAGGCGGACCGTTCTTCGGCAGACTACATTGCCTTCGGGCCGATCTTCGAGACGCGCACTAAAGATCAACCGGACCATGCTGTTGGGCTCGCCGCCTTAGCCGAAGCACGGAAAATCACTCGCAAGCCCCTTGTGGCCATTGGTGGCGTTACGCTTGAGCGGGCGCGATCAGTGCTCGATTCGGGAGCGGACTCGATCGCAGTGATCAGCGCCTTGATGACCGCTCATGATCCGGGCGAGCGCGCCCGGCAGTTTCTGGGAATTCTTTACAAGGATCGCACTGAGTCTATGCAGGTTTGATGAGACCCCATGAGCCTCAACCTTTTAACCAAAAAAGACCTCAGCGCCATGTTGATCGAGACCGAAGGGGAAAAGGGCGGACTGAAGCGCGCG
Source organism: Terriglobia bacterium (assembly GCA_030040995.1). Lineage (GTDB taxonomy): Bacteria > Acidobacteriota > Terriglobia > UBA7540 > UBA7540 > JASHON01. Next base: position 11,183 of record JASHOS010000227.1, read on the forward strand.
CTCGGCCCTCTGAACCTGGTGACCCTTGGAATTGGAGCGATTATCGGCACGGGCATCTTTGTGCTCACCGGCCCAGTCGCCGCCACTGCGGCGGGCCCTGCCGTCGTGCTCTCATTCATTATCGCGGGCGTTGGATGCGCTTTCGCCGGGCTTTGTTACGCTGAGTTCGCTGCCCTCATCCCGATCGCTGGAAGCTCCTACAGCTACGCCTACGCCACGCTGGGCGAAATCGTAGCCTGGGTGATTGGCTGGGCGTTGGTGCTGGAGTACGCCTTCGGCGCCGCCACCGTGGCTGTCGGGTGGAGCGGCTACGTCGGGAGCCTGCTTCAGGACTTTGGCGTCAGCATCCCTCCCTCGCTCTCGCACGCTCCGGGAACGTCCATGGTGCGCTACCGCGGCCGCTGGACGCCGTTAGCCAGTTTGATGGGAGCGATCCGCGCTCGGGCAGGAGCGTTGCCGCACGCCATCGCTCGCGTCGATGTTCTGGCGCTCATTGGTATCCTTCTGATGACGGCGATTCTGGTCAAGGGCATTCGGGAATCGGCCGACGTCAATACGGTGATTGTGATCGTGAAAGTTTCGGTGCTCCTGGTTTTCATCGGCTTGGGTATTCTCTTCTTGGCCGGTCACTGGTCGCTCGGCCTCTCCAACTGGCATCCGTTCATCCCGCCGAACAAGGGCCAATTCGGCGAATTCGGATGGAGCGGCGTTTTGCGGGGTGCCGGGATCATTTTCTTCGCCTACATTGGCTTTGACGCCGTCTCAACAGCTGCCCAGGAAGCCAGCCATCCCCAGCGCGACATGCCGATTGGTATTCTTGGCTCGCTCGTAATCTGCACGGTCCTATATATTCTGGTCGCCATTGTGCTTACCGGTCTGGCCTCCTATACTCGTCTGAACGTGGCTGATCCTATCGCCCTGGGCGTGGATGTGACCGGTGTCCGGTGGGGCAGCTTCCTGGTCAAGATCGGCGCCATCGGCGGCCTGACGTCAACGATGCTGGTGATGCTGCTGGGACAGAGCCGCATCTTTTTTACCATGGCCCACGATCGCCTCCTGTGGGAATGGGCAGGGAAGGTTCACCCCAGGTTCCGCACCCCCTACATCTCAACCATCGTGGTGGGCGTCTGCGTTGCTCTCCTCGCCGCGCTGCTACCCATCTCGACTCTCGATGAACTCACCAGCATCGGTACTCTCTTTGCCTTCACCATCGTCTGCGCCGGCGTCTGGGTGCTGCGCCGGGAGCAACCCCACCTGCGACGCGCCTTCAAGACCCCCTGGGTGCCGTTTGTGCCGATTATGGGCATGCTTATTTCCTTGCTCTTGATGTTCTCGCTTCACCGCCTGACCTGGGAAGTGTTCTTGATTTGGCTGGCCGTTGGTCTCGTTGTATATTCCGTCTACGGACACAGGCACAGCCGCGTTCAGCACCAGTTGGCTGTAGCTAACGCTGAAGCCGCCCGCCAAACGCGGCACGGTCTTTGATGGCCGATAACGAGCCATGCTCCAGTTTCTGCTTCGCGAATACCGCTCGCGGCGAATGGCGCAGTTCACCTTCTGGACCATCATCTCCTGGATTGTCCTGCGGGTTCTCAGCGCCATCACTCACGCCGTTCCTGTCGTTCTTTGGGTGTTCGTCTGGATAGGTATTGTTGTTGCCGCCGTTTACTATGTGATCCGCCTCATCCGATTCATCCAGCGGCGCCTTTTGTGGCGTCTCAGCCGGCGCCTGGCCGTGACCTACGTGTTTATTGCCTTTGTGCCGGTCCTTCTCATTCTTCTTCTGGTGGGCCTCGCCGCCCTCATCGTCAACGGTCAGTTCGCCGCGTTTTTGGTGAGCGGGAGATTGCGCAACCACTTTGACGAGCTGAAGCAACTGAATCGCGTGGTGGCCCACGAAGCCACTCGCATTCCGGCCCGAAACCCTAAGCAGTTGTTTGATGGGCTACAAAGTTTCTACTTCAACGCCCTTCGCCATCATTCGAGCAGCTACCCGGATCTTCAGATCACGCTTCGGGCGGGCGGGCAGGCGCGGGCCTTCTATTTAACGGGTGCGGCCATCAGCCAACCCATTCCGCAACCACCCTGGCTTTCGCAAGAGGAATGGTCTGGCGTGGTGATGAGCGGCGCAGGAGTTTCCTTGCGCGCCGTCGAACGGGAAGTGACGGGTACCGGCCGTCTGACGTTAATCCTTTCAATGCCTGTCACACCACAACTTCTAAACATGGTGGGGCGGGGCATTGGGCCTGTTGGCATCATGCCCCTCCCGGCAAAACACGGCGGATCGGTCGATGCCGGGCGGGGACCACAGGGTAACGCGGAAGTCTCTACGCCGCCGGCCCTCGTGAATTCGAAGGTTCAGTCCGACGCCGTGCCTCTTCCCAAACCACGCACGTTCTTTGATTTGCCTGTCCTTGGCGCTTCCTCCCTTGCTCCGTTCCGCTGGAATACAGCCAAGTTGCAGCAGAGCGCCACGCCCGTTCTGGTTTGGGTGAACTCGCGCATCTTTACCCTGAACGAGCAGCTTTTCCGAACCCTCGGCGAGTTCGCAGGTTTTTGGGAACAGGTTTTTATTGTAGTCGGCGCCATATTTCTGATCATTGAACTGGCCGCCTTGATCATCGGAATCACCTTGACCCGGACGATTACCTCTACCGTGAACCGCTTGCAAAGTGCCACCGAAAGGGTGAAAGCCGGAGATTTATCCCACCGGATCGGCCTTCCGCCTCGCGACCAGCTCAGCGCGTTAGGCGGCGCTTTTGATTCGATGACCGCTTCGGTGGAGCGCCTGCTTGTGGAGTCAAAGGAAAAGACGAGGCTGGAAGGCGAATTGAAGATCGCGCGCGACGTTCAGAAACAACTCTTTCCCCAGAAGGTCCCGGAAGTGGCTGGCGTCGAACTTTACGGTGTGTGCCATCCCGCCCGGGAGGTGAGCGGGGACTACTACGATTTCCTGAAGCTGGGCGCGGACCACGTGGGTTTGCTGCTTGCCGACGTTAGCGGCAAAGGAATTTTCGCCGCTCTCCTGATGGCGAGCATCCAATCGGCGGTGCACGCACAGTTTTATGACGGCCACGTTCCGGGAACGCTGCCTGCCGCCGAAGATATCTCGCCCGCAGAGCTGATGACGAGGCTGAACCGGCAGCTCTACGCCAGTACGTCCGACGAAAAATATGCCACCTTCTTTTACGCGGTTTACGATCACCGGGCCTGCCGTCTTGCTTACACGAATTGCGGCCACCCGGCGCCGTTCCTACTCCGGCGAGAGAAACTCCTTCGCCTCGAAGACGGCGGCACGGTGTTGGGCTTGTTCCCGAACGTTCGTTTTGCGCAATCGCAGGTTGAGATCGAGCCTGGCGACGTTCTTCTCGCTTTTACCGACGGCATGACGGAGCCGGAGAACTCTTATGGCGAAGAATTCGGTGAACAACGCCTCATCGGAACGCTTCGCCAGGCGCTCGACGGCACGCCGGAAGAGTTGACGGAAGAGGTCTATCGCCGGATCACCGACTGGACCGGCAGCGCGGAACCCCAGGACGATATGACTATGGTTTATCTGAGAGCCCTCTGAACGCGGAGTGCTCTTATATACTCGAGTTGGAAAGGAGAACCAAAATGGCAGCTAAAAAGCTCTTGATGCTTGTGGGGGACTATGTTGAGGATTACGAGGTCATGGTCCCATTTCAAGCCTTACAGATGGTGGGCCACCAGGTGGACGCCGTCTGTCCGGGAAAGAAATCTGGAGAAATCGTGCGTACCGCCGTCCACGACTTTGAGGGTGACCAAACCTACAGCGAAAAGCGCGGCCATAACTTTTCTCTTAACGCCAGCTTCGACGAGGTCAACCCGGAATCTTACGACGGGCTGGTGATTCCCGGCGGCCGCTCGCCAGAGTATCTGAGGACGAATCAGAGGGTGCTCGAAATCGTCCGCCACTTCTTTGGCGCCGGCAAGCCCGTGGCTGCCCTTTGTCACGGCGCGCAGTTACTGACGGCTGCGGGGGTGGCGAAGGGACGGTTGATGAGCGCTTATCCAGCCGTAGGACCGGAAGTCACGCTGGCGGGTGGCTCCTACGTGAGCCTTGGGATGAGCGAGGCTCACGTCGATGGGAATCTTGTCACCGCGCCTGCCTGGCCCGCGCATCCTGCGTGGCTGGCGAAATTCCTCCAGGTGCTCGATCGGACTGCGTCCACCGGGAAAGGTGCAGGCGCGAAGGCGTAACGCAAACGTGGTGTCCCGATGAATCGTATCGACGGGGTGGCGCAGACATCGTTTTCAATGTCTGCGAGTTGCCGCCATTGCAGGCATGGCAAGCTGCGCCACTTCTGTACCACCCGGCGAGTCTTCTTGCTGATTGCTTTACCCTGTCAGGCCGGAAATCGCACCAACACGACGTCGCCCTTGGCGAGCGCGGGTTCTGAAATCGGAAAGACCAGAAGTCCGCGCCCAAAGCACACCTTCAGCCGGAACAGAGTCGCAGCGCGCCACCCCTGACGCGCTGCCTGGAATTGCACCGTCGCGCCGTCATAATCCCTCAGGAATTTGCCCAGACGGTCGCGGTCCGCGGCATCGCGGTAGTGGAATATCACGAGACGCACTCCAAAGCGCGAGCTCGTTTCCGCCTCCATGACGCGGCATGCCAGAGTTTTTGGAGCGGCAGAAGGTTTGATTTCGGGTGAGGCTGCGACAATCAGCGCAACGAGCACGAGAACCGCAGCAAGAGCTCGGCGCCTTCTATTGTTAGTCAACTCTCTCATGCCAACCCTCCACGGACGGCGATTTTATTGCGTTGCCGCGAGCTCCGACTGGGGTCAGTGATTTACTGACCGAGCGAAGCTATAGCAAAGCGCTGTTCAGTTATGGCTTAGCCTTATGAGTGTCCTCGACCTCGCGAATCCGGTCGAGGATGAGCGAAGACATCATCGGGTGCCCTTCAAGGGCTTGGCCCACGTGAATCTCCAAATCCGGATACCGGCTCCGCTCGCCCGAAATAAGCGCAGGCAGATCGACGCGGAGATGCACACCCATCGTCAGAAAGTAAGGAATCACGATAAGCCGGCGCACGCCAGCCCGGACAGCATCCTCGATTGCCATTGCAAGACCGGGTTGTGCCATCTCGAGAAAAGCCGCGCGAACGTACACGAATCCGCCAGCCTTCTCCACTTGCCCGGCCAAGGCCGCCACACCCTCATTAGCCTTCTCAATGCGGCTCCCGTGGGCAAACAGGATCACTCCAGTCTTTTTTTCGCCGATCATGAATGGAAACTCATTATATTGCGGGCGCGGATGGACGGGAAGCAGTCAATTGAGGGACTGGAGCGCGTGGTTACTGCTTGAAGAGTGAATCAAACTTCTTCCGGGCGTTTTCTTCTCTTCGTGGCGTTCCCGACATGCCGTGAGGCAGCCGGGTGGAAGGGCGCAAGTAATCGCAGTAGTTCGCGGCCTCCTTGTCACGAACCCATTCCGCCTGAGGCTCAGAACATTGGTTGTGCTTGGAGACATCGTAAAAATCGCAGTTGCGGCAGGAATGCAGGTCCGATCCGCACTGGGGACACTCATCGCGGCTACCAATCCGTTCGCCCGGTTTTGTTTCAACGGTCGCGCCACACTTCCAACAATTCATACTTCTACTGCGGATTGGGCTGGTCCTCGTCAGAAAGTTCATTCGCGACCGCAGGAGCAGGCGGAATTTCAGCCTCAATCTCCGGCTCGGGCTCCGCTATCGGCACCTCCGGCTGCGGTGGTTCGACTTCAGTCAGCAACCGGAAGCTCCGGTAATGCTCCAATCCCGTTCCCGCCGGGATAAGCCTGCCCATAATCACGTTTTCCTTCAAGCCGCGCAGTTGGTCCACGGCGCCGCGAATGGCTGCCTCGGTCAGCACCCGCGTCGTCTCCTGGAATGAAGCTGCAGAAATGAAGGAATCTGTGGAAAGCGAGGCCTTGGTGATTCCCAGCAGCAGAGGATGGCCTGTCGCCGCCTTGCCGCCGGCCGCCACCACGCGCTCGTTCTCCGCTCGAAACCTGAACTTGTCAACATGCTCGTCGAGCAAGAACTCCGTGTTTCCCACGTCCTCAACCTTCACCCAGCGCATCATCTGTCGAACAATCACTTCAATGTGTTTGTCGTTAATGTTGACGCCTTGGAGACGGTAGACTTCCTGGATCTCATCAACGAGATACTTCTGGAGCTCCTTTTCGCCCAGAACGGCGAGGATGTCGTGAGGATTTCGCGGTCCGTCCATCAAGGGCTCGCCAGCCTGAACCCGTTCGCCCTCCTGCACGGAAACGTGCACGCCGCGCGGGAGCAGATACTCTTTTGGTTCTCCCTTGGCGGGAACCACGACAATCTTGCGTTGACCCTTCAGAAATTCACCGTACCGCACCACCCCATCAATTTCCGAAATCACCGCCGTTTCGTGGGGGCGGCGCGCCTCGAAGAGCTCGACTACACGCGGCAAACCGCCTGTGATATCCTTCGTTTTTGTGGTTTCGCGCGGAATCTTGGCCAGTACGTCTCCGGGGCTCACGACGTCATCTTCCTGCACCATCAGGTGGGCGCGTGACGGAAGCAAATATTTCTTGGAACTAACCTTCGCTCCGGCCTTTGCGTCTGATTTCACTGTCAGGCCTGGTTGAAGCTTCTCGTCCGGTGAATCGGTTACGACCCAGCGCGACAGGCCGGTTACCTCGTCCACCTCTTCACGAAGAGTGACGCCCTGCTCCAAATCCTTGAACTGGACTGCACCCCCGACTTCCGTCAGGATCGAGAAGGTGTACGGGTCCCATTCCACGATCAGGTCCCCGGGCTTCACCGGCGCCCCATCGGGCACCTTAATTTTGGCGCCGTAGACCACCGAGTTGCGTTCCCGCTCGCGTCCTTTTTCGTCCACAATGGCGACGGACCCATTTCGGTTCATCACCACGAAATTACCATCGCGGTTTTGCACGACTTGCAGGCCGATGAATTTGACGAAGCCATTGTTACGAACTTCCAGAGAAGACTGCTCGCTCACACGGCTTGCTGCGCCGCCAATGTGAAAAGTGCGCATCGTCAACTGAGTGCCGGGCTCACCAATGGATTGCGCGGCAATGACGCCCACGGCTTCGCCAATCTCCGCGAGCTTGCCGGATGCCAGGTTGCGGCCGTAACAGCGAATGCAGACGCCGCGGCTCGACTCGCAGGTGAGCACAGAGCGTATCTTCACCTTCTCGATGCCGGCGTCCTGCACCTGCTGAGCTAAGTCTTCCGTAATTTCCTGATTCACTTCAACAATCGCGTTGCCTTCGTAGTCGGTGATTTGCTGGAGAGCGACGCGGCCCACGATGCGGTCGCGAAGCGGCTCAACTACCTCTCCCGCCTCGACGATCTGCTCCACGTCGATGCCATCGACGGTCCCGCAGTCATCCTCAGAGACCACCACGTCTTGCGCCACGTCGACTAGCCGGCGTGTGAGATAACCGGAGTCTGCGGTCTTCAGCGCCGTATCTGCCAGCCCCTTGCGCGCGCCGTGCGTGGAAATAAAGTATTGCAGCACGTTGAGCCCTTCACGGAAATTCGCTGTAATCGGGGTCTCGATGATTTCACCGGAAGGTTTCGCCATCAACCCGCGCATACCCGCAAGCTGCCGGATTTGCTGTTTCGAGCCGCGGGCGCCGGAGTTCGCCATAATGTAAATCGGGTTGATCTCACCAGCTTTATCCTGAGACTCCAAGGCCTGGAACATTTCGTCGGCCACCCGGTCGGTAACGTTCGACCAGATCGCAATGACTTTGTTGTACCGCTCGCCGTGCGTGATCGCGCCATCCTGGTATTGCTTTTCAACTTCAATGACTTCCTTTTCCGCCGCTTCCACCAGGTCCGCCTTGCTGGACGGAACCACAAGGTCATCAATCCCGATAGAAATGCCTGCTTTGGTTGCGTAAAGGAAGCCGAGATCTTTGATCTCATCCAGAAGCTGAACCGTCGTATCGAGACCGAAGCGCAGATAGCAGTAATTCACAAGCGCGCCCAAGCCCTTCTTGCGCAGCACCCCGTTCGTGAAGGGCATACCCTTCGGGAGGTGGTCGTTCAAGATCACCCGGCCCGCGGTGGTCTCGATAAACTGGTTCTTCACGGTGATCGGCTCGGTGTGGAGCACGTCCTGATCGTCGTACGCGTTCTCCAGATCGATTACACGTCCGGTGTATCTCAGGCGAATCCGGGTGAGCGTTTCTATTTCTTTTGCGTCGAGCGCCAGCAGCATATCCTCGACGCTGGAAAACGAGCGCCCCTCTCCGCGGCTTCCCTTGCGCTCCTTCGTCAGGTAGTAGATGCCCAGCACAACGTCCTGGGTTGGGATCGCCAGCGGCTGGCCGTTGGCGGGGGAAAGGATGTTATGTGAAGAAAGCATAAGAACCGAAGCCTCAATTTGGGCTTCGGGTGAAAGCGGAATATGAACGGCCATCTGATCGCCGTCGAAATCCGCGTTGAAAGCCGTACAGACGAGGGGGTGAATCTTGATGGCTTTGCCTTCCACCAAGACCGGCTCAAAAGCCTGAATGCCGAGGCGATGCAGCGTGGGCGCGCGGTTGAGGAGCACGGGATGATCGCGAATCACGTCTTCGAGGATGTCCCAAACCACAGGCTCCTGCCGTTCCACCATTTCCTTGGCTGCTTTGATCGTGGCGCATTGGCCGGACTGCTCCAGACGGTGGTAAATGAAAGGCTTAAACAGCTCGAGCGCCATTTTCTTGGGCAGCCCGCACTGGCGCAGCTTCAGTTCCGGACCCACGACAATCACTGAACGTCCCGAGTAATCCACCCGTTTGCCAAGCAGATTTTGCCGGAAACGGCCTTGCTTGCCTTTCAGCGTGTCGGAAAGCGACTTCAACGGGCGGTTGTTAGTCCCCCGCAGGATTCTTCCCCGGCGCCCATTGTCAAACAATGCGTCGACGGCTTCCTGAAGCATGCGCTTTTCGTTGCGGATAATCACGTCAGGAGCGTGGAGTTCAATCAGCTTTTTCAGCCGGTTGTTCCGGTTGATCACTCGCCGGTAGAGATCGTTCAAATCCGAGGTAGCGAAGCGGCCCCCGTCCAGAGGCACGAGCGGCCGCAACTCCGGTGGGATCACCGGAATTGCATCCATAATCATCCACTCGGGCTTGTTGCCGGATTTCCGGAACGCCTCAACCACTTTCAGCCGCTTGGCATATTTCACGCGTTTCTGCTGGGAGGGATCCGTTTTCATCTTCTCCCGCAACTCTTGAGCGAGAGTTTCGATATCCAACCGCTTCAAAAGTTCCTTGATCGCCTCGGCGCCCATCCCGGCGCGAAATTTTCCCGCATAGTCCTGCTGAAGTTCACGGTAGCGATCCTCATTCAGGATGTCCTTCTCCTTGAGCGGGGCTTCGCCCGGATCGATCACGACAAAGGTCTCAAAATAGAGGATGCGCTCGAGGTCGCGCAGGGAAATATCGAGCAGGTGGCCGATTCGGCTGGGCAGTCCCTTGAAAAACCACACGTGCGAACACGGCGAGGCGAGCTCGATATGCCCCAGGCGTTCTCGGCGCACTTTAGAGAGCGTCACCTCGACGCCGCACTTGTCGCAGATCACTCCACGGTGCTTCATGCGCTTATACTTTCCGCACAAACACTCCCAGTCCGTGACCGGACCGAAGATTCGGGCGCAAAACAGCCCGTCCCGTTCCGGCTTAAACGTGCGGTAGTTGATCGTTTCAGGTTTCGTCACTTCTCCGTGGGACCACGACCGGATCTTTTCCGGAGAAGCCAAACTCACGCGGATATTGTCAAATTCACCGATTAGGCTTACTCGGTCATAAGGGCTGCTTCGAAACAATTTGGGCCTCCTTGAAAGGAGCAAAAATGATATTGATGTGGTTCAGATTTCGCAAACGTGTTGCCTTCGAGCCAAGCCGCTCTTCCGTGCCTACCCGGCTGCGGGCGCGGCCACCGGTTCTTTAGGCCTCTTGATCAATTCCACGTCAAGTCCCAGGCTTTGCAACTCGCGGACGAGCACGTTGAACGATTCCGGCACTCCGGGCTCGATGGCAGCTTCCCCTTTGACGATCGCTTCGTAAATCTTGGCGCGCCCGTAGACGTCGTCCGATTTGGCCGTCAAAAGTTCCTGGAGGATGTGGGCGGCTCCGTAGGCTTCCAGTGCCCAAACCTCCATTTCGCCAAAACGCTGGCCGCCGAACTGCGCCTTGCCGCCCAGCGGCTGCTGCGTAATCAGCGAGTAGGGGCCGATCGACCGCGCGTGAATCTTGTCATCTACAAGGTGCGACAGTTTGAGCATGTAAATGTAACCGACGGTCACCGGCTGGTCGAATTTTTCGCCGGTCATGCCGTCGTACAAGGTGACCTTGCCGGAAGGGGGAAGTCCGGCTTTTTCCAGGTACTCCTTGATCTGTTTCTCCGTCGCTCCGTCGAAAACCGGGGTCGCGAAGGGAACACCCGGTTGGTAGCGTTGCGCCAGATCGATCAATTCCTCGTCGTTCATCGTGTCAACCCACGATGCGGACCTGTCGCTTTTCAGAACAGACTTCAGTTCCTTTCGCACCGCTTCCCCCCGATCCTTCTGGCTCAACAACTGCGTCACTTTGTTGCCGAGCTCTTTCGCGGCCCATCCCAGGTGGGTTTCCAGAATCTGGCCCACATTCATGCGGGAAGGGACGCCCAGCGGATTCAGGACCACCTCCACCGGAGTTCCATCCGGGAGATAAGGCATATCCTCTTCCGGAAGAATTCGCGCTATGACCCCCTTATTTCCGTGGCGCCCCGCCATCTTATCGCCCACCGAGAGCTTCCGCTTCATCGCGATATAGACTTTCACCAGCTTAATCACGCCCGGGGGCAGCTCGTCGCCTTTCTTGAGCTTGGAGATTTTCTCATCCGCAATCTTGCGGAGGATGTCAATTTGCCTCGATGTCATCTCCTCGATTTCGTCCATCTTTTCGAGAAGGCTGGGGTCCTTCTTGGCGATGCGAATCCGCTTGAGATTGCGGGTTGAAATGCGTGCCAAGGCTTCGCGGTCGAGCACCGCACCCTTCGCCAGCAGGCGCTTGTTGGTCTTTTCGTCGTGCAGGTCGGCTAAAAGCTCTTCGCCTTCGAGCAAGGCCGCGAGCCGCTCCACGCGCTCAGAATTGAGAATGCGGATCTCGTCGCTCAGGTTCTTTTCCAGGCGAGTCACCTCCGCCTCTTCGATGGCTTGGGCGCGCTCGTCCTTCTCCGCGCCCTTCCGTAGGAAGATCTTAACGTCCACAATGATCCCTTCAATGCCCGGCGGACACGTGAGCGAGGCGTCGCGGACTTCTCCCGCCTTCTCGCCGAAGATGGCCCGAAGGAGCTTTTCTTCCGGAGTGAGCTGGGTCTCGCCCTTAGGCGTCACCTTACCGACCAGGATATCCCCCGGCTTGACATAGGCGCCGGTGCGTATGATTCCGCTCGCGTCGAGGTCCCGGAGCAGCGATTCGGCTACGTTCGGAATGTCGCGCGTGACCTCTTCGGGTCCGAGTTTCGTATCCCGCGCCTCAATCTCGAATTCCTCAATGTGGATGGACGTGTATGAGTCCTCCTTGACTAGCCCTTCGCTCACCAGAATGGCGTCCTCATAATTGCAGCCGCGCCAGGGCATGAAGGCCACCAGAACATTACGTCCGAGCGCGAGCTCTCCGCCTTCGGTGCAGGGGCCGTCCGCGAGCACGTCACCCTCTCGGACCCGGTCGCCCTTCTTGACAACCGGCTTTTGGTTGATGCAGGTGTTCTGATTCGAACGACGGAACTTAATGAGCTGATAAATATCGGCACCGACCTCGCGGGAGAGCTGCACGCTCTGGCCATTGCCTTCGACGCGCACGATGATCCGCTCGCTGTCCACACTATCGACGATGCCATCGCGCTTGCAAAGCACCACGGCGCCGGAATCCCGCGCCGTCACCTGTTCCATGCCTGTGCCCACTAAAGGTGCCTGAGCCCGAAGCAGGGGTACCGACTGGCGTTGCATATTCGATCCCATGAGGGCGCGGTTGGCGTCATCGTTTTCGAGGAACGGAATCAATGAAGCGGCCACGCTGACCAGTTGCTTGGGACTGACATCGATATAATCGACCGCGTCCCGGCGTACCAGGACAAAGTTTCCCGACTGCCGGGCATTCGTCAATTCATGGACGATACGCCCTTTCTCGTCCACCGCAACGTTTGCCTGAGCGATGATGTGCTGGTCCTCTTCCCATGCGGAAAGATAGAACGAAAACGGCTCGTACTCCACCAACTTTCGCCGCTTCTCCCGCAGCTCCTCGTTGGTCTTCTCAACTTCCTTCACCTCAATATGCTCGCCCACCCGCCAGGGGCCGTCGCCGCCATGGGTCACCGTGACGTAGTCCACAATCGCCCCGTTCCGCACCCGGCGATAAGGGCTCTCGATGAATCCAAACTCGTTGATGCGGGCATAGCAGGAGAGGGAAGAGATCAGGCCAATATTTGGACCTTCCGGCGTTTCGATCGGACAGAGCCGCCCGTAATGGGTGGGATGCACGTCGCGGACTTCGAAACCAGCCCGCTCGCGCGAAAGACCGCCCGGCCCCAACGCCGAGAGACGCCGCTTGTGAGTAATCTCGGAGAGCGGATTCGTTTGATCCATGAATTGCGAAAGCTGCGATGAGCCAAAGAACTCCCGAATAGCCGCCATCACCGGCTTGGCGTTGATGAGGTCATGGGGCATTGCCGTCGACATCTCCTGATAGACCGACATCTTCTCTTTGATGGCGCGTTCCATGCGCACCAGACCGATCCGGAACTGGTTTTCCAGGAGCTCACCTACCGCGCGGACGCGGCGGTTGCCCAGGTGGTCGATATCATCCACCGTATAGGTTCCACCCGGATTCTTTCGTAATTTCAGGAGATAACGGAGGCATGAATAGAAATCTTCGGGATCGAGCGTCCGCTTGTCCAGCGGCAAGTGAACGGGTGAGTTTTCTGAGTGATCGGTGGCCAGCGTTCCTTCACATCCCCGGACTACTTCCGCGCACGTGGCGCCCTCGCGCCGGCCCACGAACATCTTTTCGCGGTCTATCACCAGGTAGAAATCGGAAGCCGGCAAGTTCCGGGGGTCCTCCAGCTCGAGGGTTGTGGCCTTGCCGTCAATCCGCGACTTAAGCCGCGTGTAGTAACCGAGCTTGATGTTGTACTTCAGGCGCCCTACGCGCGAGAAGTCATATTTCCGCGGATCGAAAAACATTCCTGTGAACAGCGCGGTTGCCGTGTCGAGCGTCGGAGGATCCCCAGGACGCATCTTGCGGTACAACTCGATTAGCGCCTCTTGCGGAGTCTTCAACGCGTCCCGTTTGATCGTTTGGCTGATCACCACTCCGGTGTCATCGCGTTCCGGGAAAAACACCCGCACTTCGCTCAGACCCGACTCCAGAATCGATGTCCAGTGGCCTGGTGTGAGCTCGTTATTCGCCTCCACGAGGACTTCACCGGTCGACGTGTCCACCAAGTCAGCGGCGGCGTACGCGCCTGCTAGGTCCTCCATCGTAACTTCCACCTGGGAGATGCGGGCTTTACGGATTTCTTTGAGCAGCGCGGAAGTAATCTTCTTGCCTGCATGGACGATCACACCACCGCCGCGCGGCGCTTCGATATTCTTCGAGACCCTTGAGCCCAACAGCCCGTCGGAAAGCTCCCAGAAGAGCTTTCCGTCCCGGTTCGAGATTTGCTCGACTTGATAGAACGTGCGGATAATTTCCGAGTTGTTCTTCAGACCCAACGCCCGCAGGAAGATCGTGGCCAGAAACTTCCGTTTTCGGTCAATCCGCACGTAAAGAACGTTTTTGTTGTCGTACTCGAACTCCACCCAGGAGCCGCGGTAGGGAATGATTTTGCCTAAAAAGTAAGTCTTTTGCGGGGTTGATTCAAAGAAAACGCCCGGCGACCGGTGCAACTGGCTCACAATCACGCGTTCCGTCCCGTTGATGACGAACGTGCCGTTCTCCGTCATGAGCGGGATTTCGCCAAAATAAACTTCCTGCTCCTTGATGTCCCGAATGTTTTTCTGGCCGGTGTCGTTGTCCTTGTCATACAGCGTGAGCCGGATCGTAACCTTTAAGGGAGCGGCAAAGGTCATTCCCCGTTCCTGGCAGTCGGTCACATCATACTTCAACTGGAGAGCTACAGGATCGCCGCACTTGTTGCAGAACGTCACGACGTTCTCATTGAAGGTGCCGCATCGCGTGCAGAGCACTTCGCCCACCCGGAAAGGATCGGTGATCACCGTGTGACCGCAATTCTTACAGGTGCTGCGAAGGTGATGCAACCCCCGCAAGCTCCCGCATTTGCACTCCCAATTCCCGATTGAATAATCGACAAAGTCCAGTTGTGAAATACCGCGGAAATCCGTAATGGGAAATACGGAATTGAACACAGCCTGCAACCCGCTATCCTCCCGCTCCGAGGCCAGCAGGTTCATCTGCAGGAAGCGGTCATACGACCTCCGCTGAACTTCAATCAGGTTGGGAATGGAAATGACCGTGGGAATTCTGGAAAAATTGATGCGATGACGCGATACGCCGTTCCGGCCGTTAGGCATCCGTTCGACTCCTTGATGGAATTTGCTGAAGATTTCTGCGTGATGGCAAAACACGCCTCTGGCGATTCGATGCGTCCACCCCCGGCGAGGATGTAAGCGCCGCACGAGAGAGCGAGTCTCAGACCCTGTTGGTCAGCCCTTGCGGCTGACGCTCTCCCTCGACGACGAGCGACCACCGAATCGGCACCTGAACGCCGTTAGGCGTGTTCACTTCACTTCGACGGTCGCGCCAGCTTCGGTAAACTTTTTCTTAATAGCGTCGGCTTCTTCCTTGCCTACTCCCTCTTTCACCGGTTTGGGCGCGCCGTCGACAAGGTCCTTCGCCTCTTTGAGCCCGAGACTGGTCACTTCTCGAACCGCTTTGATCACGTTGATCTTGTTTGCGCCGACCGCCGTAAGCACGACAGTGAATTCCGTCTGCTCTTCAGCTGGAGCAGCGCCCGCGGCGGGCCCGGCGCCTGCTGCGACCATCACAGGAGCGGCGGCCGCCGCGCTTACTCCCAGGTCCTGTTCCAGCCTTTTAACGAGTTCCGCCGCCTCCAAAAGATTAAGTGCTTTGATCTCTTCAACGATTTTTTCCACCCGTTCTGACATCGTGTCGTTTCCTCCTAAGGTTTGAAACCCTTATCTGTGTACTAAACCTCTGGCGCGTCCTTAAACTTCTTTTGCTCCACGCCCTGTTGAACGACGTACGCCAGGTTACGGCCAACGGCGGACATGGCAGAGGCAACGCGTTGTGCCGGAGAATTAATGAGAAAGAGAATCTTCGAAAACAATGCTTCTCGCGACGGCAGCGTCGCCAGGGCATTCAAGTCCGCGAGGTTGATGACCCGTCCCTCGACCACTCCCGCTTTGAAAACCAATACCGCGTTCTCTTTGGCATAGGCCGTGATGGCCTTGGCTAGCGCTACGGGGTCCGCTGCTGTATAGGCCAAGGAAGTTGTTCCGTGCAGCTTCGCCGCCACCGCTTCCGCCGCGGTGCCTTGGGCTGCGCGCTCGATCACGCTGTTCTTCACCACTTTGTACTTCGCTCCGGCTTCGGCTAGCTTGCGGCGGAGCGCATAATCCTGGATTACCGTCATACCTTCGAAACCCGAGAGAATCACCGTTGGGGCGGCGGATAACTCCTTGCGCAAATCCTCCGCTTTCTGTTGCTTGATGTCCTTCTTCATAACAACCTCGCCTGTGGGTTCTCTTAAGCAGCCTCTATCGAAACAATGTCGATCGGAATGCCGGGTCCCATCGTCGACGAAACAATGATGCTCTTCACATACCGGCCCTTCGCGGTAGCCGGCTTGGCCTTCATCACACTGGCAATCAAAACGTGCGCGTTTTCCGCCAGCGTCGCAGCCTCGAACGACACCTTGCCGACCGGACAATGAATGATCCCCGTCTTGTCAACGCGAAACTCGACCTTGCCTGCTTTTACCTCTTTGACGGCTCGCGCCACGTCCTGGGTTACAGTGCCGGTCTTAGGGTTCGGCATTAGTCCTCTCGGGCCTAAGACTTTACCCAGGCGGCCCACAGACTTCATCATGTCCGGGGTGGCGATCACCGCGTCAAAATCCATCCATCCCCCTTGAATCTTCTGCACCAAGTCCTCGCTGCCCACGTCATCAGCGCCGGCCTCCCGTGCTTCGCGTACTTTGTCGCCCGAGGCAATCACAATGACGCGCTTGGTTTTCCCCAAACCGTGCGGGAGAACGACCGTACCTCGAACCATCTGGTCGGCGTGCTTCGGATCCACCCCAAGCCGCATCGCAACTTCCACCGTTTCATCGAATTTTGCGAATGCCGCCTTCTTAACCAGCGGCATCGCATCCGGCAATGTATACGCCGGTTTGTCAACCAGTTTTCGAGCCGCCTCGAATTTCTTGCCCATATTTAAACCCTCTCTTGAAAATCTCTATCCGCAGATTGCGCAGAGCAGTCCGCATATCCCATAGGTGACACAAAACCACGAAGCCAAGCCCAGACGGGTTTAGAACAGGTCTGGGTAATCTGCGGATTAATTCGTGACCTCAATTCCCATGCTGCGCGCCGTTCCCTTCACCGTCGCAATTGCGGCGCTCAGGCTCTGAGCGTTCAGATCCTGAAGCTTTGTTTTCGCAATGTCGTCGACTTGTTTTTGGGTAACCTTGCCTACCTTACTTTTGTTCGGCTCACCTGAACCCTTGGCGATACCCGCGGCTCGCTTGAGCAGAATCGATGCCGGGGGCGTTTTGGTGATAAAGGAGAAGGTTCGGTCTTGATACACAGTAATCACCACTGGAATGATCAGCCCTTCTTGGTCCTTGGCAGAGGTCTTAGCATTAAACGCCTTGCAGAACTCCATGATGTTGACTCCGTGCTGGCCGAGCGCCGGTCCAACCGGAGGCGCGGGGGTTGCCTTGCCTGCCGGAATCTGAAGTTTCACCATCGCTGATACTTTCTTGGCCATTAGCCCTTCTCCACCTGATAGAAGTCAAGCTCAACCGGGGTCGAGCGCCCGAAGATGGTTACCATAACGCGCAGGGTTGAGCGGTCGTCGTTGATTTCCTCAACCAGGCCCGTGAAATCCTTGAACGGTCCTTCGTTGATCTTGACGCTTTCCCCTCTTTCAAATTTGAGCTTCGGCTTGGGATGCTCTGCAGCCACCTCGATGCGGTGGACAATGCGATCCACTTCTTCGCTCGTCAGTGGAGTGGGCCTCTGACCCGACCCCACGAAGCCGGTGACTCGCGGAGTTGATCGCACCAGGTGCCAGGTTTCGTTGTTCATCTCAATTTCGACCAGCACGTAGCCGGGATAAAACAACTTCTGCGCAACGACTTTTTTTCCCTGACGTACTTCGACCACATCTTCGCTCGGCACCAGAATGTCCCCGATGCGGTCTCTCAGCCCCGCCGCTTCAACTCTGCTTCGCAACGTTTCCGCGACTTTTTTTTCAAATCCGGAATAGGTGTGGATAATGTACCAATTCTTGGACATGCTCGTCTTGTCTGCTAGAGATTCCAGGCGGAAGATTCCCGTGAAGGTGGCCTTTCTTAACCCTAAGGGCGGTGCAACAGATAATTCATTGTGTGGAATATTAAACGCGAAAAACTCTGATCGCAGACGTAAAAGAAAGCAGCAAACGCAAAGGTCGTGATCAGCACCATGATCGTAGTGCCATAGACCTCCTGTTTGCCGGGCCAGGTCACGCGCTTCATCTCGACCTTCACTTCCTGGTAGTAGTCGCGCAGCCGCTCCCATGTCCCTCGCTGAATGGTAATCTCGTCTGCCATGGCCCGAATCTTAGCTCCGGCTTCCTCTGTTTTGATTTCTCTTTTCTAGCTTCTTTGCATCCCGCCCCATGCAGAATTCAGATGGCAGGGGCGGAGGGATTCGAACCCCCACGACCGGTTTTGGAGACCGGCAGTCTAGCCGTTAAACTTACGCCCCTTGATTTGAAGGACGATTGCTGCAGCCGTCATCCCGGCCCGGAGAAGCCCACCGGTTTTCCGGCTCGCACGGGCTTTACTTCACTTCTTTATGACTCTTGTGGCGCCGGCACGCCGGGCAGAATTTCTTCAGTTCGAGCCGGTCCTGGTTTTTTTTCTTGTTCTTTGTTGTCGTGTAATTTCGGTTTTTGCAATCCGTGCATTGTAGAGTGATGATTTCACGCATAAATCTTGAAGTTAGGTCAAAGACCTCCAAGTCATCGAGGATTCAATCGCTGCAATTTGAGACCGCTCTTGAGGACAAAATCTCCCAGACTGGCATTGCCTCCTGGTTCCGGGCCAAAGATAGCCGCGGCATAATATGAACCAGGCTCTAGTTGTGTTGAGCTTTTTCAATTATAGCAGGTTTTAAGAAAATGTGAAGCAGCTTTTGTGCCAAACGCCCGCCCGTTTTCCCCAACTCCCCTCAGCGCTCCTCGAAACCGGCTAAGCTCTTGAAATTGCCTCAGATCCCCTACGTTCTGGAGCCGATGAGCGGGATCGAACCGCTGACCTCGTCCTTACCAAGGACGCGCTCTACCAACTGAGCTACATCGGCCCACAAAGAAGCGGTCAGTTATCAGCAGTCAGCCAAAGTGCTGCAAACGCTGAGTGCTTTTGCTGGAGCGGGAGGCGGGATTCGAACCCGCGACCAACGGCTTGGAAGGCCGTGACTCTACCCCTGAGTTACTCCCGCCACGTATTTTCGATTGACGATTGGGGATTGCCGATTAGCCCACATTCCAAAGCTTCCGGCAACCTGCATGCTCCCGCAACCGCAGCTACTAGCGAAAAGCGGCGACTGAAGAGTTTGTTTCCGGCTCGTCACTTCTCACTGTTTCTCTGGTGGACAGGGGAGGGTTCGAACCTCCGTAGGCCACATGGGCCGGCAGATTTACAGTCTGCTGCTTTTGACCGCTCAGCCACCTGTCCTGCTACCATTTCTGCTGATCCCCTCGCAACGCCGGTAGTTTTCCTTGAGCGGGCGTCCGCCGTGCATTTCCTTGCCGCTAGCCGCATCGGGGCAAAAAGGACGCCTCCCATTCACAATGATCTACCGAGCGGCCCCAATTCTGTCTTGGAGCTGGCGAAGGGATTTGAACCCCCGACCCTCTGATTACAAATCAGATGCTCTACCAACTGAGCTACGCCAGCCGAATCCTCCTATTTTAAGATTCACAAAGCCAAAACGCAACACGATAAAACCTTTATGAGAGCCGCGTTACAAGCTCCCGCTTAGAAACATTCGAGGTGCAGACAGCGGGGGGACTCGGCTGCGTTGCTGGCTACAAGGGGAGAGAAACACGAAAGGTTGTGCCTTCATTGATTTCACTGGTGAACTCGATCGAACCGTTGTGAAGTTGAACGATTCTGAAAGCCATTGCCAGACCGACGCCAGTTCCATTGGGCTTGGTTGTGTAATAAAGAGAGAAGATTTTCGATCGAGCTTCTTCCGGAATGCCTACCCCCTGGTCCGTAATCTCAAGGTCAACCGTCTTGGGTCCGGTTTTCGGCTTTACTCGAAGCTCGCCTCCTTTCGGCATCGCCTGGCAACCGTTCAGCACGAGGTTCAGCAGAGCCTGCTTCATAAGGTCACGATCGAGCTTGAGAGGCGGCACGCCGCCGTTGGGCTCCATGACGAGTTGAACGTTACAGCGTTTGGCGTGGGGTTCGGCGAGCGTAAAAACCTCGTTCACGAGGTCCGGGACGCTGGTCTCGCTCGGGCAAATCTCGAGGGGGCGGGTGAAATCGAGGAAGGTTTTTACCACCCGGTCCAGCCGCCGGATTTCCTCGGATAAAACGTCCAACTGCGGCTTGACAGCTTCTCCGTCACCCTGACGCTGAAGCTTGGCCTTGAGAATTTCCACTTGAATGACCATGGCGTTCAACGGGTTCTTCACTTCATGGGCCACGCCGGAGGTGAGCCTCCCGAGCGCCGCAAGCTTCGTTGTGGCGCCAATCTGGTCTTCCAACTGTGCCCGGTTGCCGGCGTCGCGCAGCATCACCAGTGTGGCTCGCAGCGCGCCTTTTTCGAACACCAGGTGACTGGTTACTGCAACGCACGGCGTTTGTTTGTTTTCCGGGATATCCACGCGACGCGCGCGCAACGCCAGCCGGTCGCGGAAAATTTCCCGAAGCAACTTATCGAGCGCATCATCGCGGTCAAATGCCTGGGTGGGCGTCTGAGAAATCATTCCGTCTGCCGGCCGCTGCAGGAATCGCCGCACGGAGGGCGTCGCCAGAATAAGCCGGTCCTGATCGTCAAAAAGCATAAGCCCGTCGGCGAGGTTGGCAATCATCTGGTCTGTATTCTCTTTCAACGCCAGATAGGCCGCTTTGTCGCCCCGCATCTGCTCACCCAACAAGTTCAACTTGCTGGATAGAATGCCCCATTCGTCGCCGCGCTCAATCTGCACGGGCGCGGTGAACTCGCCCCGCGCAATGCGGTCTACACTCTGCGAGATCGCCGCTAACGGGCGCAGCACCCGGAAGGAAAGCAAACCGGCGGTAAGCGTTGCGAACACGATCACCACGACTGCGAGCTCCAAAGCCCCTTTTAATTGCGGCGTCACCTGCGAGGCGAGAAGTACAGTGGAAACCCCCACGCGAATGTCGCCGAAGGGCTGATTTTGCATCTGGAGCGGGAAATTCACCTCGTAGTCTTGGGGCACGCCGTAAATAATTTGCAAGTCGCGGATGAAGCCCGCGTTCAGCAATTCTGAGAGAGGTGGCGCGTAGGGAAGCAGGTGACCAATCAATGCCGGGTCATTATGGGCAAGGACAAGCCGGTTGGGGCCGGTGAGGGCGACGTAATCGACGCTCGGATAGTAGGCCACCACGGCTTGCAGGAGCGATATAAGACTTTCATCCTGGCCCAGGCGCACGTGGATGAAAGCACGAACCTCGGCAAAGTCAGACGAGTTAATGTACGGCGGGATTTTGGTCGCCAACATAGCCTGCCGGGCGCGGGAGTAGGTTTCCTGACTGATCGACGCGCCAATCTGCTCCACGTTCAGCAGCGTGTGCCGGACGAAAAGCATCAAGTACAGGGCAGATACGGCGATCATTACCACAAGAACGAGCAGAGAAATGAGCGCGGTCAGCTTAACTTTGAGGCTGATTTTCATATTCCTTAAGCTTGTTATGCAGGGTCTTAAGGCTTATCCCGAGCATTTCCGCCGCCCGCGTCTTATTGTTGCTGGTGAAAGCCAGAGTTTCACGGATCAGAAGGCGCTCGGCTTCAGCGACGGTGAGGCCGGGCCGGAGGGCGCGATCCCCTTCAATGACCGCGGGGAGAGTTCGGCCAAACTCAGGCGCCAGATCCCCTTTGCGGATGATATCGCCGGCGCATACGACGAGGGCTCTTTCCAGGGTATTGCGCAGTTCCCTGACATTGCCGGGCCAGGTATAGCGGCGGAAAAGGTCGATGACGTCCGAGTCGACAGCACGCACGTTCCGCTGATACTTGTGGTTAAGTTCCTCGAGCAACGTCTCCACCAGGCTTTCCAGATCCTCCAGATGCTCGCGCAAGGGAGGGATGGCGATATGCACGACGTTTAGACGGAAATAGAGGTCATTCCGCAGTTGTCCCTTGGCTACAGCCTCTTCGGCTACTTTGTTGGTGGCGGCGAGGACCCGGACGTCGGTAAGAATCTCCACCTTGCTCCCGAGGCGTCGGACTTTAGAATCCTCAAGTACGCGCAAAAGCTTCGCTTGAGTCGCAACGGGCATTTCCCCGATTTCGTCGAGCAGCAAGGTGCCGCCGTCAGCCAGCTCAAAGCATCCCGCACGGCGGTCCATCGCGCCCGTGAACGCTCCCTTTTCGTGACCGAAAATTTCGCTTTCCATGAGCGTTTCCGGAATTGCCGCGCAATTCACGGCAACAAACGGGTTGAGCTTGCGCGGGCTGAGCTCGTGAATCGTGCGGGCCGTAATTTCCTTTCCGGTGCCGCTTTCGCCGGTGATGAGTACGGACGCGCTCGAAGGAGCCACCTGCGAGATCAGGGACATGACCTCCTGCATTTTCTTGGAACGTCCCACGAGACGCCCCAGGATTCCAGCCTGGCGCAGCCGGCGCTGAGCGATTTCCAGATCTCTTTCGTTAAGACGCCTTTCCAGGCAGTTGCGCAGTTCTACCTGCAATTTCTTGACGTCCAGAGGCTTTTCCAAAAAATTGTATGCGCCCAGCTTGGTTGCTTCCACAGCTTCTTCGATCGTTCCCTGTCCGGATAGCATGATGAAGCTGAGGCTGGGACGGGAATTGCGCAATTCGCGGAGTAAGTCCATGCCGTTCATGTCGGGCATGCGGAGGTCACAGATGACCACCACCGGATTGAATGAGTGTATTCTTTCAAGAGCCTCCCGTCCCTCCCCAGCCGATTCAGTCTGGTATCCCCAGTCACGAAGGAGCGTTGATAATCCCTCTCTTTCGTGGGTTTCATCATCTACGACCAGGACTTTGGCGTCCCTGTTCGCATTCATTGTCATTACGGCATGCCTCAAAGTAGGGGCTCGAAGCCCGAAATTCGCCCTCCGGCGGAACACGAGCAAATTGAAATGGGGGAAGGATATTCCCGGTCCCCTCGGCCTGGCCTTAACCATTATAGCGAGTGATTGCGTGAAGCGGGATTTTTCTCGCGGAGA
>JASHOS010000228.1 GCA_030040995.1 Terriglobia bacterium
AAGTAATGAAGAAGAAATTGAAAGCTTCCCAAAAGAGCGCCACGTCGGGCTCGCAACGCCCCCCGCGACCCTTGTCTCCTGCCGGACACGAAAATCGTGATGTTGCTGAAGTAGTTCAGAGTTTTGAAGCGAATTTTCACTGCCTATCCGACGCCAAGGCCATCGGCATTGTCTATAGCGACGATGAGTGTGTTACGGACGCGAACGACGCCTTCCTACGAATGATTGGCTATTCGCGCGAGGAGTTACGGGCCGGCAAAATTCGTTGGCCGGAGCTAGCACCTTCCCAAGGCCAGGAGAGCAACGCGAGAGGCTCCGGCGTCCCTTACGAAACAGAGCTGTGCCGCCGCGACGGCAGCCGGGTTTGGGTCCTGATGGGCAGCTCCGCAGTGCGGCGCTCGCCCTTGTTGTACGCCGGTTTTGTGTTCGACCTAAGCGAGCGCAAGCGCGAGGAAGAGCGCCTCTGTTTTCATGCTTCACTTCTCGAACAAGTCCGCAATGCCATCATCGCTACGGATCTGGACGGCAACATCACATACTGGAACAAGGCAGCAGCAGGTGTTTACCACTGGACAGAGGAAGAAGCCCTCGAAAGAAATATTCTCGACATCACGGTCGCCCCAGATGCCCAGGACGCTGCGAAGCTCATTTTTAAAGACCTTCCGGAGCAAGGCCACTGGGAGGGAGAATTTAACTTAAAGCGCAAGGATGGAACAACATTTCCCGCGCTCGTCATCTACAGTGTGATTCGCGACACGCAGCGCCAGATGTCGGGCTTTATGAGCTTGACAGTCGATCTCACGGAGCGAAGGCAGATGGAAACCGCGTTACGTGAAAGTGAAGCTCAATACCGCTTTCTTACGGAGCAACTCGAACAAAAGGTCGAGGAACGCACTGGGGAGCTTGCCGAAGCCATTGCTGTACTCCGGGCCGAAATTCTCGAACGTCAGGAAGTGGAAAAAACCCTGCGTGAGCTTTCCGGGCGCCTTCTCCAACTTCAGGACGAGGAAAGGCGCCGGTTGGCCCGCGAACTTCATGACAGCACGGCGCAAACTTTGGCCGCCTTAGCGATTAATCTCGCCCTGATGCGCGAGCAGGCTAAAGATAGCCTGTCACCAACAGCCGGGGGAGCGCTCGCCGAATCGATGGCTCTCGCGGAGAGGGCTTCCCAAGAGATTCGCGCGTTTTCCTATCTGCTCCACCCTCCCGATCTCGAGGGGGGCAATCTGGGCGGCGCAATACGTTCTCTGGTTGATGGTTTTGCCAAACGAACGAAGATCCAGATGGATGTCGAAGTTTCTACCGGTGCCAGCGGTTTGGCGCGTGAAGTCCAGGCCGCTCTGTTCCGGATTCTGCAGGAATCTCTGAACAATATTCACCGCCACTCAAAAAGCTCGGCTGCCAGCGTCCGGCTATCTTTCTCTCCGGAAGCAGTCGTGCTAGAGATTAAGGACCAGGGCCAGGGAATGCCAGCAGAAATTCTCAAGGGCTCTGGCAGACCCGGGGCATCTTTAGGGGTCGGGATTAGCGGTATGCGTGAGCGGATGAGACAACTGGGAGGAAAACTGGAAATTGTGTCAGATCGGGGCAAGGGCACGACGGTAAGAGCTACGCTACCAG
This sequence comes from Terriglobia bacterium, assembly GCA_030040995.1. GTDB lineage: Bacteria > Acidobacteriota > Terriglobia > UBA7540 > UBA7540 > JASHON01. The sequence goes on from JASHOS010000228.1 coordinate 1,621, forward strand.
CCCCTTCCATGCGCCGGAGCGCATCCGCCGCAGAATAGCGATTGCTGGTGCTTGGCCGCGAAAATAGGCGACGTGCCCTGCCTTGAAAATCTGTGGAGGAACCCCTCACCCGCCCGCGGGCAGGAGCCGCTCCGTCGCTGAAGCTCTGGAGCGTAAGCGACCTTCGGTGGGCGCAGGCCCAGCCCGCGCCGGCTGGAGAAAACTCCGGCCGCGGTCCACCCTCTCCCCGCGGGCTCAGGCCGCAGGGCTTGTTTCGCGACTCGTCTTACCGCCAGTTGAGAATGACCTTGCCCGACTCTCCGGTCGCCATCGCGGCGAATCCCTTCTCAAATTCCTGGCAATGGAAGCGGTGGGTGATCACCGGGCGGATGTTGAGGCCGGACTGGAGCATCACGGTCATCTTGTACCAAGTCTCGTACATCTCACGGCCGTAGATGCCCTTAATGGTCAGCATGTTGAAAATCACCGCCCGCCAGTCGATCGCCATGTCGTCAGGCGGAATGCCGAGCATAGCGATTTTGGCACCGTGGCTCATGTTTGCCAGCATGTCGCGGAACGCGGTGGGGTTACCGGACATTTCAAGACCAACGTCGAATCCTTCGGTCATGCCCAACTGTTTCTGCACTTCCGGAAGCTTCGTGTTGCGGGCGTCCTCCGCCCGTGTCACGCCCAGTTGCTTCGCCAAGTCCAGGCGGCGCGGATTGACATCAGTAATCACCACATGGCGCGCCCCGGCGTGACGGACCACGGCTGCCGCCATTAGACCAATCGGGCCTGCCCCAGTGATCAGCACGTCTTCTCCCAGCACGGGAAATGACAGGGCTGTGTGAACTGCATTTCCGAAGGGGTCGAAGATCGCGGCAACATCCTCGTCCACATCCGGGTGGTGACGCCAAATATTGGTCATCGGCAGCGCAATATACTCCGCAAAAGCCCCCGCGCGGTTCACGCCTACGCCCTGTGTATGGGCGCAGAGATGGCGGCGGCCCGCAAGGCAATTGCGGCACTGCCCGCATACCACGTGCCCCTCGCCGCTGACAATTTCCCCGGGGTAGAAATCAGCAACGTTTGATCCCGTTTCCACAATCTCGCCCACGAACTCGTGCCCAATGACGAGTGGCACCGGAATGGTACGCTGCGCCCAGCCGTCCCACTGGTAGATGTGAAGATCAGTTCCGCAAATACCGGTGCGGCGCACCCGGATGAGCACGTCGTTGATGCCGATCTTAGGGATGTTTACGTCTTCGAGCCAAAGGCCAGGCTCCTGCTTGGCTTTGACGAGCGCCTTCATAGTTAACCCTTTTTCATTTTGGATTTTGGATTTTCGCGCATATCATCGAGGCATCATCGCGGGCTCAATAAGCTTTAATTTGGTATCATAACCGCTTGAAGGGTGCTGATGAAGGATGTAAAAACGTTTGACTAAACTCTCCCGGCAACATCCCTCTTTGGGCATCGTTCTTTTCATTGTGGCGTTAGCCGTTGTTTTTCTAGCGTGGCCCGCCCGCCGCCTGCAAAGCGCGAATTTTGTATTTTACCTCCCGAACCAGCGCCGGCTAGTGCCAATATGGAACGTCGGCGCCGTTCCGTATTTGCCCGTCATTCCGGTCCTCGATCTCAGCGGGCAAGGGGGGATGTTAGTGCAAAAACGTAATTCTCTTCAGATGTGGTTTGGGGGCACCCGTCTCCGGCTACGGCTGAACAACGACAAGGTGCAGATTGGCAAGTACGAAGTGAAACTGCAAGAGCCGATACTCCGGGTTAACGGAGAGTGGCTGGTGCCGGTCGGATTTCTTTCCTCCGTTTTGCCGCTCCTCACAGGGCAGCCGGTCATTTACCGCGCTGGCAACGACCGGGCGTTTGTTGGCGGCGTCCAGCCGCTGACGTTCACGGTACAGCTTCAGGACGTGCCTTCGGGAGCGCAGCTCGTCGTGAATTTCACCGGGCGGGTGGCAATCCAGACTGCGTCTACCAATGGCCAATGGGTGATATTCCTGGGCGGAGCACCGGTCGAACCCCTTGAACAAAGCTTCTTCTTTCGTAATCCCTACCTCTCCGAACTCCGATTTGACGATCAGGACGGCCGACCCAAACTCATACTCACCCCAGCTCAGCAGGGCCTCAACTTCTATCCCCGGCTCGAGGGATCCGGCGGGAGCTTGGTCGCCCAGATCCTAACTCCGCCTGGCTCGGGACAGGCGGCGTCTGCACAGAAGATAGTCCGGCCTGGGCCTTCCGCGCAGCAAGCCGGAGCGGCTGCCGCCAACGCGAGGGCTGAGCCGGCACGGCCCGTACCGCCGTTGCCTGTGGTAGTTCTTGACGCGGGGCATGGTGGAGCGGATTCCGGGGCGCGGAGCCGCGATGGCATCCTCGAGAAAAATGTGACCGCACAACTTGCCTCCCTGACTGGAGCCGCGCTGGAGGCGACAAAACGGTACCACGTGGTCTGGACCCGGACGGGGGATTCCGATCCGGCTTTCGAGCAGCGCACCATCATCGCCAATACTTCGCGTCCGATCGCTTTCCTGACGTTCCACGCGGGAGAACTGGGAGGCCGCACGCCCGCGGTAGTCGTTTATTCGTATCAGGCTCCTTCCCCTCTACCGGCGCCCGATGCCGCTTCGCAGGCGTCACTCTTCATTCCCTGGGATTGGGCGCAAGCCGGGGTGCAGGGACGGAGCGAGGGGTTGGCGCAAGCGCTTCAGAAGCAGCTTGCTCAGATTCCCGGCATCGTTGCCGCCCAATGGCTGCAGGCGCCGGTCCGCCAACTGCGAAGCGTCGATGCGGCGGCGGCCGCCATTGAAGTGGGTACGCTTTCCCCCACCGACGACGCCGGCCCGCTTAATCAACCAGACTTTCAGAAGCAGGTGGCGAGCGCCGCGGTCAAAGCGGTGGAGCAATTCTCGACTACAATGAAACCATGAAGCGGAACTTGATACTCATCGCGATCGTTGTACCGATCCTGGTGTTCGGAGGAATGTATCTTCGCGACCTCGTCCGGCGCACTTTCTTTGAAAACCGGCAGCGGCCTGAAGCCGAAATGCAGACGCAGCTACAGCAGCAAGCGCTGCAATCCGAAGCCAATACCCAGGTGTCCGTGACGCTCTTCTTTCCCGATTACGGCACGGGATCGCTGGTCGAGGAGGGCCGGGAAATTGCGTTCGCGCCCAACGACGCTGATCGCATCCGCCAAGTCGTGCTGGCTCTGGTTTCAGGCTCTCAGCAAGGACACGCCTCGGCGCTGCCGGCAGGCACCGTGTTGCGCGCGGTTTTCCTGACCTCCGATGGTACCGCCTATCTTGATTTCTCGAATGATATCAGCCAAAACTTGCCGGTTGGCATTGAGAGTGAGACATTAGCGGTGTATTCGGTGGTCGATTCCCTGGCGACGGATATTCCTGCTGTGAAGCGAGTGAAGTTCTTGATTCAAGGTCAGGAAGCCGAGACGCTAAATGGCCACGTGGATCTCACTGGAATCTACACACCGAATTTGACGTGGGCGGGACGGCCGGCAGCAGGGATTGCGAACAACACGAATTAAACAGAGCCGCAGCACAGCGGGATAGCGCGGACCTGTGCTTTGCAGGTCCACGGTTTGTCCGTCGGGTAATACAGTGAATTGAGGGTCTATGCAATCAATGCCGAAACCCGTCTCGGGCCTTCTTTTCTCGCGAGGGAAACTGATGCGCGCCGGTGAGCGGGGCGCCTCAGAACTGCGCCCAATAGAGATTACTCCGAATTTCATCTCGTCTGCCGAAGGATCGGCTCTGATCCGATTGGGCGAGACACAAGTGATCTGTACGGCGTCGATCGAGGACGGTGTGCCGTTGTTCTTGAAGGGAAGCGGCAAGGGTTGGATTACAAGCGAATATGCGATGCTCCCCCGCTCGACGGAGAGCCGCACGCCACGGGAAGTTACCAAAGGCCGCCCGGGAGGGCGCACCCTCGAAATCCAGCGGCTCATTGGCCGCTGCTTGCGTGCCGTGACGGACCTTGAAATTCTCGGGGAAAGAACCGTTTGGATCGACTGTGATGTGATCCGTGCCGACGGCGGCACACGCACGGCCTCCATCACCGGGTCGCTCGTGGCCATGAGCCTCGCTTTCCGAAAGCTGAGCAACGCCAAAGTCCTGACCCGCAACCCCGTCAAAGACTATCTGGCCGCTATCAGTGTGGGAATTGTAGGGGGCGAACTTCTGCTCGATTTGGATTACGCTGAAGATTCACATGCTGATGTGGACCTAAACGTAGCCATGACCGGCTCGGGCAAGCTGGTGGAAGTTCAAGCAACGGCGGAAGGAAATCCTTTTACACTAGACAACGTCTGCCAACTGATTGAAGCGGCCCGCCCTGGAATTGCGAAGCTTTGCGAATACCAGCGTTCCATCCTGCCGGTGGACTTAATTCCCTCACAATGACCCTTGCTCGCAGAGCCGCGGAGCGTCTCCGATGAAGCTCCTGCTGGCTTCCACGAATCGCGCAAAACTTCGGGAGTTCCGGGAGGGCGCGCGCGAATATCATTTCGCCGTCGAGGCGGTTCCCCGAATCGGCAATCTTCCTCCCTGTGCCGAGGATGGAACAACGTTCGAAGCGAACGCGCGCAAGAAGGCGCTCCACTATGCCGCGTTTGCGCCGGGCCTGGTCTTTGCTGATGATTCCGGCCTTTCGGTGAACGCCCTCGGTGGCGCGCCCGGCGTCTATTCGGCACGCTTCTCCGGGCCGGGAGCCACGGATGAATCCAATAACGAGAAATTGATCTTCGCACTGCGCTACAAGGCGGCCGGCGCAGGCGCTCGCGAGGCGCTACGGAGTCCGATGGACGCCACTCTAATCAGCGGTTTCCCGGCGCATTATACCTGCGTCATCGCTGCCGCCCGGAACCAACAGGTTCTGGTGGTGGTCGAGGGCCGCTGTGACGGACTGATCATCGAGACCCCCCGCGGGCGGAGGGGCTTCGGTTACGACCCTTATTTTCTTTATCCGCCTCTAGGAAAGACATTTGCGGAAATCACCTCAAAGCAAAAATTCGTAGTTTCCCACCGCGGCATCGCCTTTAGGAAATTGCTGAACATGCTGAACGCAGCAGTCCGGCCATGAAGGGTGCGGCCGAGTTCAATCGCCTCTGGGCACGCACATTCAGCCCTCGTTGGCGCATCCAAACGTTAATGAGAATAACTGGCTTATGGAGGCGGGAGAGCTTGTGCTTAGGCATCTTCCTAGCCCTGTCGCCAGGAATGGCCGCCGGGCAAACTCAAACGCTGAAAGGAACGGTTCTAGGCGCCCCCAATGCGCCCATCACCAACGCGGTTTGTTCTCTGAACGGCCATACTCTGCCGGAGCAAGGGTTACAGACAACCACGGACGACCGCGGCAATTTCAGTTTTCCTGCGCTATTGCCAGGGACGTATTCGCTCATTTGCGCGGCGCTCGGACGGGAGCCAGTATCGAAAGCAGATATTGAGGTTGTACCTGGCCGAACGCTAGCTCCCTTCCGCATGGTTCTTCCGCCCGAAATGCGCCAGCGTGTAACGGTTCATGCCACAGCAGGTGAGGCATCGACCAACGAGCCCGCGCCTCCCAGCAATTTTTCCGCGCAGCAGCTTATGACCCTACCGCTGGTGCAACTTCGCTTCCAGGCCGCCTTGCCTCTGGTGCCAGGCGTTGTCCGCACCCCAGACGGAAAGTTGAATATTAAGGGAACACCCGAGGAGCAGGGGCTCCTGTTGGTTGATAATGCTGATCTGGTCGACCCGGTAACGGGAGCCTTTTCGGTGGAAGTTCCAATCGATGCGATCGAGGAGTTGCAGGTCTATAAAAGCCCGTATCTCGCCGAGTACGGCCGTTTCTCTGGCGGCCTCACCCTCATCCACACAAAACCTCCCCTTGACCAGTGGCACTGGGAATTGAACGACCTTATTCCGGATCCGTTCATCGAGCAGGGACACATCCAGGGCATCCAGGGAGACGCGCCCCGATTTTACCTCACTGGACCACTTATCAAAAATCGCCTCAGTTTCTCCGAATCCTTCATCTACGATTTGGACAGAAGCTTTGTCGAAGGCCTTCCCTGGCCCCACAACCTGACCCGGCGGGAGGGGGTGTCGTCGTTTACCAATTTTCAATACATCTTTTCGCCTCAGAATGTCCTTTCCGCAAACGTCCGTGTTTTCCCTTTGAAGAACGAATTCGAAAATATCAGCGCCCTGATCCCGCAATCCGCTTCAGCCAATTATGGCCAGAGGGGTTATTCGATCGGCGGCACAGACCATTACCTGTTCAAATCAGGCGGTATCCTCAGCTCTCTTTTCGAGGGGACGGAATTCGACACATACTCTCGCGGCCAAGGTTCGGAACCGATGCTCATCACTCCGGTTGGTTTCGGCGGCGATTATTTTAACTCGTATCAGCGGTTTGCCGGCCAGCAGGAGCTTCTGGAAAGTTACCGCTTCCCTCAAGAGCATTGGATCGGGAAGCACAATCTCCAGGTCGGCGGCGATTTCTTCCATCGCGCCTATAGCGGAACCAGCACCTCCAGCCCTGTTCTGATCGACAACATGGGCGGAGTGACACTTGAGCGGATCAACTTTTCTGGTCCGGCAAACCTTAGTGATGAAGATACGGAGTACGAGGCCTACGCGCAGGACCACTGGCTCGTCAACGATTTCCTAAGCATTGATTACGGGTTACGGTTTTCCAGTCAAAACATCGGCAATCTCGCGGCGTTCGCTCCGCGCTTCGGAGTTGTCTACTCGCCGAGCCGGTCGGGGAGAACCGTGATCCACGCCGGGCTTGGAACGTTCTATAATCGCGAGGCGCTCCTGGCCGCGGATTTTATTGAAAATCCCACCCGCACGACGACGTTCTATTCGACAAGCGGAGTCCCGCTTGGCCCGCCTGAAGTTTGGACAAACGAATACAGCATCTTCGGCGCTAATGGGCAGCAGATTATCCCTATCCATCAACATCTGGGCGTCACCCCCTACGACGAGACCTGGAGTTTCGAGATCGACCAAGAGTTGCGCCCGAATTGGCTGCTTCGCGCGAGTTATCTCGGCAACCAAGGCTTCGACGAATTCGTCGTCAATCCGGAACAGCTCACGAGCGGAACGAACGCGTTCTTGCTCAGCGATCGAGGGGCATCACGCTATCGGGAAATTGAATCGACGATGAGATGGAACGCAGGTGAGAGAGCCGACATCAATTTGTCTTACGTTCACAGCCTCGCCCGGGGAGACCTGAATACGCTCAGCGAGCTTTACGTTCCCTTCGAGCAGCCAGTTATCCAACCCGATTTTTTCGCAGATTTGCCATCGGATATTCCGAATCGCGTCATCACGTGGGGATCGTTCGGCGCTCCCTGGGGACTCACCCTAAGCCCGGTTTTCGATATCCATGACGGTTTTCCTTATTCTTCCTACAACGTCCTTCAGAATTACGTGGGCCAGCCAGAGAACTCTCGTTTTCCGCTCTTTTATTCCCTTGACGTGAAAATCAGCAAGGATTTTCACCTGCCATTCGTTCCCCTTTCCTTTTTTCGAAAGCACAAATTCCGCGGAGCGATAGGCATTTTCGACCTCACGGACCACAAGAACCCCGTCGACGTCTACGACAACATTGGCTCATCATTCTACGGGCACTTCATAGGCTTTCAACACATGACGTTCAATACATGGTTTGACCTGATCTATTGACAGAATCGAGCTTTTGTCCTCACCTTCTCCCGCCCGGCAGGCTCGCCTGGATTTATCACCATATCGAGCCGAAGGGCGGGTTTCAGTCCCGCCGCATGGAGCGACGGCTCATCTTTTCGCGATCAAATGGGAACCGGTTTTTTGGTAGTGGGTCAGTTTGGACTTGTAGCGGCGAGTTTACTCCGCCAGATGGCGGCATGAAGCCGCCTCTACATCTACCTCCATCTCCGCCACTGAAATTCGTGAGAAGACCAGGCGCGGGATAATGCCCCGGAAGCTCTGGACGGCGAAGCCATACTGAACCCGCGGCGAACCCAAACTTTTCTTACAAGTCTTTGTGTCATAAAGGGTTGTAGTTTGAAGCTCTCTTTAGCACGATAAGCTATGTGTTTTCATTTGATTGAGCGGAGCGGGCAGGGTCAAAATTTGGGTTCGTCTGGCTTCGCTCCTCTAATGTTCCTTTAAAATCAGCAGCTTACGAGCACGACCCGTGGCATAGGGGGCTGTTTTCTGCTTTTTCCGGTCGATCGAGAGAACTATCTCTAGTCTTTTCTGCGGCTTCGCGCAATTCTCCGCTCTGATTCCTGTCTGCAGGAGCCTTTGGCAGCGCGAGCAGCAGACGGATGTTTCGATCGTTCTGACGGCGAAGCAAGCACTTCATGCGCAGGTGAAAGAATAGCAGTTTCGATTGAGACGGTGGGGACAGTTGAGATGGCCGGCGCAATTTTTTTGCGCGGTGCGGAGGAGTCGCAACCAAATAGAATGGGACCTCTGCCTTCGCCCGTTTTAGCGTAAAGTCCCACTTTCGGGTGCGTAGAGGCGGCTTTATGCCGCCATTTTGCGTGGCGGGATGAACCCGCCGCTACAGTCCTCTAGTCCGGGTTTCTCGGGGCGCGAGCGAAAGGGCTAACGGGGGTGCAACCCGCCCGTTTCGGCGTGTTGTCCCCCTCCCATCGCCTGAACGTGTCCAGCCGGAGATATGGGTAAGGCTGAGTCCATCGCAGCGGCAAACATTAGTCTTGGGCTATGCTGCAGGCGCTTTCGCGACCTTGACGTAAGCATGGCGAAATCACTGAAATCGCTGGCGGCAACCTTGACATTGGGCGGGTCCTCGTTTAATTTCGATATGTTGCGACTAGTGTATTACCCAGGATAAGAACCGGTTTGGGTCTGCGTGTGGCGGTGCCGTCAGCGTGGCTGCAACTGAGGAATTTATGAAACAGCTTTTACGGATGGCTTGCACCACGGTAGGCGTGCTGGCCGGTATGCTTCTTCTCGCTCAGTCCATCCTCGCCTACAGGGCCTACGCGGCTCCCGCACCTCAACAAG
>JASHOS010000229.1 GCA_030040995.1 Terriglobia bacterium
GCTCCACGTCACGTCAAAGACGTGGCTTCGATAGCCATCAAGACGCACAAAAAGGCCGGTTGCAACCAGGTCCCGTCCCTGCCACTCATACGTTCTATCGTTTAACTGGTCATAGAACTTATAAACGCCGCAGGAGCCGGCGCCACAGTCAAGCGCGATATTTGCCTGCGAAAGCGCAGGCGCGAGGTTCGCTAAAACCAGCTTCCGCTTCTCTCCCAGGCACCACTGGTAGGCGATGATATTTTGGAATGAATCGCCGCCCGCGGCGGAAACTTCCAGAAGGCGCCACTCGCCCTCATGAAAAGCGGGTTCCTGAGAAATTCGCATCAGTTTCCGGTAGAGTTCCCGGATCTGAACGTCCGTAGGTTCGCGAGACGCTCGCCGAAGCTGGATGGGCAAGTGCAACACTTTTCCTTCCAATTGGCCTTGGTGGTAAAAAATCATGCCGGGGAGGAACGCCACTAAAGTGGCGACGGCGGGAATTCTCTCGCGCCCAAAGGCGGCGGCGCTCCGGCGCTCATCATGGTTTTCGAGAAAGCGCACCAGCCTGCTCTGGTAAGCGAGGCTGGCCCTCAGATGGCTCTGAACATCTTCTGGCTTTGATCCAAGCAGCCGGTCGTAGAGGCGCTTGTCGTAACAGAAATCAAAACCGAGACTCTGCATCTGCGCCTCCATGTCCCAGTAAACCTCGGCAATCCAGATGAAGGCGGGGAAGGCGGAAACGGCGGCGGGCCAAAACTCATCCTGGGGCGCTGGCCAGCACGAAAGGAAAGCCTGCCAGTTGTTGGCGAATACTTGGTTGGCAACCAGCATCGCCATATCGCACCGGGCGCCGTCACAGTGTCCAGTGATGCGTTCCAGAACGCCCATCATGGCCTTGCGAGTTGCAGGGTTGTGATAGTTGAGCTGAGCTGTATCCGGCCAAGCCGGAAAGTAAGGGTCCTTGCCCCGGGCAATAAAATGTACTGGCCCGTCGCCACCGCTGAGGAAGAAGGCTTCTGGGTTTTTTCGAAAATCCTGGAGCGTGCCCTGAATATAGTACTCGGGGTGGTCCTGAACCCAGGAATGATCGGGAGCGGTATGATTCGGCACGAAATCCAGGATCAGACCCATGTTCCATGAATGCAGTTTGCGGCGTATGCAATCGATGTCTGCCCAGCTTCCAATACGCGGGTCAGGAGTATAGTCCTGAACGGAGTAGGGCGATCCTACAACATCCTCCATCTGCCAGGCTGGGAGCGCTTCGTCGTAGAGCGGAAAGTAAGAGGTCTCAGTCCGGGATATTCTCCGCCCCACGGGACTGCGCTTCCAAATGCCCATAAGCCACACGAAATCGAATCCCAGGTCGCGCAACTGTTCCCATTCCGAATCGGGTACTCCGGCCAGGGTAAGCGTTTTGCCGTGCTGTAACGAAAGCTCCTCCAGCCACGCGAGCGTGTTGATTTCATAAAGATGGGGGTGACCGCGAGCTTTTCCGGAGAGGCCGGCAGCGGGTGTGGGAGTCATAGGCATCTCATGTCAGCGAGTCTCGATGAGGCGGCGAATCTCTTGCACACATTGGTGAATCGAGGGCGCATCCTGGAAAATCCTGATTCCTGCGATTCCTCGCGCGCCCGCGCCGAAGCATGCTCTCGCGCGCTCGGAAGTTATCCCACCTATTGCATAGACCGGGATCACACTTTGAGATGCAGCTCGTTCGAGGAGGTGCAAGCCCAGAGGAGGTCCATAAGCGCGCTTGGATGGCGTCTCGAAAATTGGGCCGAGCAAGGCGTAGCTTGCGCCCTCCGCTTCCGCTTTCCGGACGTCTTCCGAAGAATGGCAAGACACCCCGATGAGGAAGCGATCCGGTGCAACTTCCCGCACGCGCCAAGCCGGCAGCGATTGGCCCCCAAGGTGAACGCCGGCCGATCCCGAAGCCATCGCCACATCCAACCGGTCGTTGATGACGATTTGAGTTTTAGTGCGGTAGGCGTGGGATACTCCGGCCTTGGCCAACTCCGTCAGCAGACGCGTGCCAAGGTCCTTCTCCCGGATCTGGATCATGTTGATCTCTGCTTCAATGGCGTCACGCAAGAACAACGGCAGCGTTCTGCCTTGCAGTCCGCGGCGGTCCGTGATGTAGCAGAGCCCGAACGAATGTTGCATATTGCATGAGCCGTATTGAGCAGACGCGGGTCCACGTTGGCTACGGTAAAGGACTGCGCACTATTTCTCGTGGTCACGCTAAGGCATAGGGTGCGGCCTTCCTCGAACCCTCCGGATCTCGTCTATAGCTAACCAGAAGTTTGTCAATCCAAGGCCGGAAACGGCGCCTCGTAGAAAGTAGTTTTGACTCGCCGCGGAGGCTAAAGCGTGGCGAACCAGCAGGACGTTTTGATGCCACAAGATGCCCCACGGCGCGGAGATTAGGGTGGCGCCGATGCAAACAAACAAAACGATCCGGGAAAAGGAGAACAACAGTCTAATGGCCACGCTTCTATGCTAACCGATATGTATTCTATCGATTTTTAATATTTTTTATATCTTGATTATTAGTTTTCAGGTATTTATACTCATAATGATGGATTGGGCGCTTGCGGGGATAACTTTGGTTGCTGTGGGGATAGTGTGCCGTCGCCTGCTGCATTTCGACGAGCCTCCGGCTGACAAGACAACCTCGGTATTGCGCTGGGAGCGAGAGAGTATTTATCAGCCTATCGCGCTAGAGGTTGAGACCCAGACTGCCATCTTAGGTGTTTCGTTGGATGAGGCGCTCGGGGCGCGAAGAGCAGGGAACTGCGAGAATGCGCGGCGCTTGGTACGGCTCGCCGTCTGCCAGTGGGAGCGCTTGGCGAACTCGGTCACCCTTCTTCTGAAAACGCTCAATGCCAACCTACCCAGCACTCGCGCTATTCCACCCATGCGAAGTATGAGGCGCGACCACTTCAGGTCTCGTACAATGGCTGAGTTCGTTCAGATGCGAGACCTCCTGGACCAACTGGTTTTCCGTTCCAAAGTTCGATTCCAGGGACATCTTGGCATTCTGGAACGGGCCGTGGAGGCTTTGAGCTCTGACCTGCGAGAGGCCTGCGCTTCCGTAGAAACCCTGGCTGACGAGCACGCTCCCATGTGGGGTTGTCTTGACCCGGCCTTCTACGACTTCGATCTTATTATCAAAGAGACGCTACTTTCCTTCCGAGCATTTCTCCTTGCTCTTCCTGACTCCGCTCTTGGCGATTTTGCGCGCGACCTGAAGGTGGTGACGAGCCATAGCGTGAGGACAAAACCCACTTTGGCCGTCCACGCTGTAGCAGGCAACCCCGGAGAAACTACATCAGGCGGGTTGAACCCGTAAGGAAGCGGTCGACGGCCCGTGCGGCTTCTTTATTGCGCGGGCTGGCCCGCCGATGCCGCTTCAGCGCGAATGGCGGCCTTGGCACTGGCGAGTTCAGCGGCCGAGTAGCGGTTGTGAACGCCCAGCTTCGCGAACACGTTACCCAGATGGAACTTCACGGTGCGTTCGCTGATGCCGAGCGCCGAGGCGATCTCCTTGTTCGAGAGCCGTCGCGCCACGAGACCCGCCACTTCTCCTTCCCGGCTTGTTAGCACGGCGCGCTGCCCCGCGCGAGGCTCGCGGACGAGACTCCCCTTTGGGGAGGCGCCAGCCTCCGCAACTTTCCTGCCCTCCGCCCACACGTTGCCCTTTGCAACGCACCGAATCGCCCGTCCCAGGTCACCCTCTACCCTCTCATAGGAAACGAAACCATGAATACCAAGCGACAATCGCTCCAGGATATCCGGCGCTGGACGGCTTGTGTCGACAACGACGAATCGAGTGTCAGCTTTGACGCGCGGCCGTACTAAATGCAGGAACTTGCTCAACAGGCCGCGCAGACTGCCGGCATCCACTACAATCACCGGCGATTTTGCTTTTGCTAAGCGCTCGAACGGAATTTCCGTGCCCTTCCATATAAACGTCAGGCGCGAGCCTTGAAGCGCGGAAGCGACAAACTGCGCGGCAAGCGGATGTCCCTCCACCAAGAAGACGGTGATCGTCCTGCCCTTCCTAGCGCTCTGTCCCATTTCCCCTCCAGGCTGTGCGCATCAAGCTTAACCCTGCTGCGCTGCACCAGCCTTTCTAGAGCATTCCGCGCTGCAAGTCAATATTTACTGAACGTGTAAGTCTGGTTTGCACACTCAGTTACCGTACCACGAGGACAGGTTGAACACCTACCTGTCCGGGCG
>JASHOS010000230.1 GCA_030040995.1 Terriglobia bacterium
TCACTTTGGGATTTAATGTTCTGATCCCGTCGTTCACCCCTGCTCGGGCTGCCTGCTCACGATCTGCCGCACCTCGATCGGCATGTTTGTGGGCACTCCGCCAGGGCCCGGCGCCGCTGAAATGCGCCCGGCGATTGCGTAGGCTCGCGCTGGAGTCTTGACATCAACGATCCAGTAGCCAAGCAGGAACTCTTTGGATTCAGGAAAGATGCCGTCAGTGACCGGCAGGCCGTCTCTCTCCCCGCGCACTGCCTTGGCCTGATCCGGGCCTGCCAGGCCTTCGGTGACCACAAACTCCCCGGACTCGCTCAGCTCCCTGTTGATATTCTTAAGGACCGCCATGTGCGCCTGCCTGTCCTCCTCGGACCATGCCCAGTAGGCTCCGACACCGGCGTTCGTGCCTGTCATCATCAGGATGTACCTCATAGCTCTTGCTCCTTTCGTTTGATTTTGCGCTGGTTCTTTTGCGCTTTCATAGGATAGTCGGAGCCCCCGGCAAATTCTCGACATCGCGCGCAAAAATTTTTCTCAAGGAGCATTGACCTTCACGTCTGTCGATTCCGCCCATCGAGGACCGACCTAAGGGTGGAGGTTCGAAAATGGCGAGCGATGCATTGGTAATGGACATGAGCCAGGACTGGGTGATGGCCTGTGAGGTTCAGCAGCGGTTTATGCAAGGCCTGGACCGAACGATTGAGGCCTTGGACTTCAGCGGACGATGCTGTCAGAAGCTTGAGCTGGGCGGTGATTGCTACGATTTCGTGCCGCTGGCAGGAGATCGTCTGGCCGTGACCGTCGGAGACGCATCCGGCAAAAGTGTCGCCGCGGCACTGATGATTTCGAGTGTCCAGTCATCGCTTCGTACCGCCGTAATGCTTTACCCAAACGACTTGGCCGCGGCGCTCAGCCTATTGAACCGCCAAGTTTACGCATCATCGCTCCCGGATCGGTACGCCACATTATTCTATGGCATATTTGATAGACTAACGCGCGCCTTACACTACGTGAATGCCGGCCACAATCCCCCGATCGTGGTCCGGCAGGACGGCTCGCTGGCCTGGCTGGAAACCGGCGGCGCGCCCGTCGGAATCCTCCCGGATTCGAAGTATGAAGAAGGTTTTATTCAACTGACGCCGGGAGACGTGGTTATTGCTTACACGGACGGTGTCATCGAGGTGGCCAATCCCGCTGGCGAGGAGTGGGGAGTCGAGGGTCTGCGAAGCGTAGCGGCTCAATGTGCAACTCAATGCGCCGACGATATTGTCCACTCGATCTTCACATCCATGAGCGAATATTCGCGAGGGCGGAAAACCGATGATGCGACAGTCGTCGTTTTACGCGCCCTGTGAGCCAATTGCTGAGAGGCAGGCTCACCGGAGCTTCTGAAATAACTCGGGCTGTTTCTCTTCTTCAACCGCCACGTCTTTGAGTTGCGGATAGTTCTCGATGAGCAGCCCTGGCGCATGCACCCGGCTCTCGGAAATCATTGCCATTAACTGCAGCGCATTCACCAGTCCCTTAGCCTCGAAATGATCGTTGGCAATCACGTAGACCGTTGAGGCCGAGCCCGCAATGCGCTTGACGCGCGCAGCCCATGGTTCGAGTTCCTCAAGAGTATAGAGATAGTCATAGCGTTCTTCGGCCTTTCCATCGCCAAACCAATTCCGATAATCTCGCCCGTGCAAACGGACGTACCCGACGGGCGCGGCGACGCGCTCGCCCGGACCGATGGAGCGCCCGATTACCGGCTGGTCGATATTGCAAACTCCGACTCCCGTTTCCCGGAGTATTTCCAGGATTTCGGGCTGCTCCCAGGAGCGGTGTCGCACTTCAACCACCCGGGGATATTCCCTGAACCGCTGGCATAAAGCGGCGAGATATTCGCGGTTGTCGGGCATGTTTTTGAACGACCAGGGAAACTGCAAGAGCAGCGCTCCCAGGCGCCCAGCCTCCGCAATCGGCGTAATCCCTTCTTTGAAAGCTCGCTCGTCCTCTACGCTCGCGTTCCGCTCGTGGGTGAAGCGGCGAAAGAGCTTGGCTGTAAACATGAATCGCTTATTGTGCTCGACTTGCCGCACCCAGCCGCGAGCCGGCTCGGCGCGAGGCGGAGAATAGAAGGACGAATTGATCTCGATGGTATCGAAGAACTCGGCCAGGAAAGCGGCCTCGTGGAAGCCGCGGGGCTTCTTGACCGGATACACTTTTCCTGTCCAGTCAGGAAACGACCAGCCAGCCGGTCCAATGCGAACGTCGCGTTTGAGGTCACTCAACTCGAGAATTATTTCACAACCCAAGGTACCGAGGAAATGCAAAGTGACCCAAGCGCGGATCCACAGGAATGTAACCGAAATCCCGGACAAGCGGTAGACCGCAGAAACAGCGGTCTGCATCGCAAGGTCGTAAAATCTTGTTTTTTTAACTTTTTTGACCGCCAGCCAAACTCGATCCGTTTGCCCAGGGCGTCCGGCCAGACAAGGCCTGACGGGCCAAAACATCGCCCTTGTCTTTAATCCCTTAACTATGTTACTGTTAACGCTCTGGGGCGATCCCAAATAGAGAGCCGCCGGGGCGAGAGGTCCTAGAAGCTGCCTACAGGAAGCCGCCGTCTTCCTGCGTCTTTGTCCAAAGCCTCCTTGCCCGCATTCCCTGGCGGGCGAAGTCAGCATGGCCGCGCGATTTCCGGAAGAACCACGGCTTCCGGCCTGGAAAATTCCGCTTCTCCAATACCTCATTGCGGCAATCCTTCTGATCCTACTCATTGGTTATTGGCGCCTGCAGATTACCGAACACCAGAAATACCTGGAAGAGTCTCAGCGGAATCGCATTCGCGAGTTACCCGTGGTCGCTCCGCGCGGACGCATTCTGGACCGTTATGGCCGGGTTCTAGTCGATAATACACCTGCATTTAGCGTACTCCTGTCGCGCGACACGCCTCTGAAGCTAACACCGGCGAGGATTGCGGGCATCGCTCGTGGCCTGGGGCTTGATCCGGCTGATCTCCAGCAGGAACTCAACCACGCAGCGGCTTTGCCGGGCTTTCAGCCGGTGGTGATCAAAAAGCAGGCAAGCATGCAGGACGTTGCCTTCGTGGAATCCCATCGCGTCGAGTACCCTGAGCTTGACTTGATCCAGGTGCAGCAGCGATTTTATCCCAAGCATGACGTGGCGGCTTCTTTGCTGGGCTACGTGGGTGATGTCTCAGAAGATATCATCGCCAAGTATGGCGCGCGTTATCACCCCGGCGACGTCGCCGGGAAGTCAGGGATTGAGCGTGAGTATAACTCGGTCTTGTCAGGAATTGACGGGATGCGGCGGGTGGTTGTGAACAGCCGCGGGCAGGAAATGGGGTCGCTCGCCACCACCCCTTCAACCCCAGGGCACGATCTTCGGCTGACCATCGACCTTAACCTCCAACTGACTGCCGCACAGGCGCTAGGGGACAAGGCTGGGGCGGTGGTGGCCTTGGATCCACGGAATGGCCAGGTGCTGACCATGGTGAGCCATCCGTCGTTTGACCCGAACGACTTCGCAGGCCATATCGATCCCGAGCAGTGGAAATCCCTAACCTCCGATCCTGAAAAGCCGCTTATGAATAAGGCGATCCAGGCGCAGTTGGCTCCTGGGTCAATCTTCAAGATTGTGACCGCAACTGCGGCTTTGGAAACCGGCACTGTTAAGCCGAACTTTACGGTCTACTGTCCGGGCTATGTAAATATTTATGGCCATACCTTCCACGACTGGAGTTGGGAGGAGCATCGCCGGGGTCATGGCGTTGTGGACCTGCATCGCGCCATTGTGATTTCGTGCGACGTCTACTTCTTCACCCTGGGCAAAATGCTGGGCATCGATAAGATCGCCTATTTCGCAAAGCAGTTGGGACTGGGATCACGGACGGGTGTTGATCTTCCCGGTGAAGAGCCGGGACTAGTGCCAACCCCGGACTGGGTTGAGAAGTATTTTAGGCACAAGTGGTATGCCGGCGAGACCATTTCAGTGGCCATTGGACAAGGCGCGGTTGCGGTGACGCCCCTGCAAATCGCATATATGGTTAGCGGTGTTGCGTCGGGTGGAACCTTCCACCGTCCTCACCTCACATTCAGGAATGAGTTAGCGGCTTTAGGGCTCGATCCGCCGGCCGCTGCGCCGCGGAAGCTTCGCTTAAGCCCGTCCACCGTGAATTGCGTCACCGGGGGAATGTGGGGCGTGGTGAACGAGCCGGGAGGAACCGGTGGTCTCGCCCGCGTTGCCGGGTTGCAGATCTCGGGCAAAACCGGTACTGCGCAAGTGGTCAGCGAGGCTTTCTACCACGCGGGGCATAAAGGGAACTTTAAAGATGATGCCTGGTTTGTAGGCTACTCGCCGCCAGAGAATCCTGAAATTGTGGTTTGCGCGCTCGTCATGCACGGAGGCTTTTCGAGTGCGGCGGTGCCGATTGTAGCCCAGGTCATCAAGGCCTATTTTGAAGAAAAGGGCCAGCGAACTCCCCCTCAGAACCCACCGGCAACGCAGGCGATAACCATGGCGCGGCCGCTGGCGCCAGCCCACAACGTGCAAAGGGGCGAATGAGAGGGGTTATGAAGCCGCGATTCAGTTTGCGGGACGTTGACTGGCTGCTGCTTTCAACCGCTTTGGCGCTCGCCGTGATAGGCATCGTCGAGATCTACAGTACCACCTCGCACACGCTGCTCGTCGGCCAGTACCGGAAGCAAATTGATTGGGTCGTTCTCGGAGCTCTGCTGGCGCTCGTGTTTAGCCAGGTGGACTACCATTTTATCCTGGACCACGTGACCGGACTTTACATTTTTATGCTGGCAGGGCTCCTGGCGCTGCTCCTCGTCGCCCATCCCGTCGATGGGGCTCGTCGCTGGGTCAGTATTGGCGGTCTCACTTTCCAGGTTTCCGAAATGGGTAAGTTAGTTGTAATATTAGCTGTTGGTGCATATTTTTCCAGGCGAAGGCCCAAATCTGTCACTTTGAAGGATTTGCTGATTTTGGGCTTACTGGCGGGAGTGCCCGCGGGCTTGGTAATACTGGAACCCGACCTGGGGACTGCGCTAACTTTCTTCCCTGCGATTGTAGCGGGGATCTATTTGACTGGGATCCGGCTCCGCCAGTTGGGGCTTGTTGTGCTCATAGCCGCACTAATGGTACCAGCCGGATGGCAGTTTTTGCGGCCATACCAGCGCCAGCGCCTCGTGAGCTTTATTCACCCGGCAGAAGGCACGCGGGGTAATGGGTACCAGGTAACCCAATCGAAGATCGCGATTGGATCGGGCGGTTTCTGGGGAAAAGGATTAGGGAACGGGACGCAAAGCCGCCTTGGCTTCATCCCAGTATCGCACGCGGATTTCATCTTTGCCGCTTTTGCAGAGGAGCAAGGTTTCGCCGGTACGTTCGTCGTGTTGCTCCTATATTCTATTCTGCTGATACGTCTGTTAGACAGCGCACAATTGGCGGGGGACCGTGCCGGGCTTTTTTTGGTTGCTGGCTTGACGTCAGTTTTGTTCTTTCAGGTCGCCGTGAACGTGGCGATGATGATCGGTTTTATGCCGATCACGGGCATTCCGCTGCCACTGATGAGCCAGGGTGGATCTTCGGTTCTGTTCACCTTCATCGGGCTTGGCCTCGCCATGAGCGTCCGAAAACGGCGTTTCGTGAATTAGCGGGATATTCTGTATTCCAGATTCAAAGGTGGCCGGTCTTCAGGCCTGAGCGGCGCAAACCGCGTTCTCTGCAGGAGTTCGTGGCGAACGTCTCAATTTCTTCTACTGTGCGCCTTTGGCGCGGCGGAAGAATAAAGCGCCAAGCTCGGGACGACATGGCCCCAAATGGGAACTCGAGAGTTGATCGCTGAAGACCAGCCGATCCTCCCGAAGGTCCCAGAGAGGAGTTTTTCAATGCGTAAGGAATTACTGATTGCCTCGTCCCCGCACGAGACGAAGGTTGCGGTGTTGGAGGACGACCAGCTTGTTGAAGTTTATTTCCAGAGGGAATCCGACGTAGGATTGGTTGGCGGAATCTACAAGGGAAGAGTGAACCGGGTATTGCCGGGGATGCAATCGGCCTTTGTAGACATCGGTTTGGAAAGAGACGCCTTTCTTTACGTCTCGGACTTTTTTGAAGACGCGGAAGAGTACGACCGTGTGTTCACCGAGGCTGAGAACCGCGTGGCTCGCGCAAGCGGGGTGACGGCAGGCGAAGCGGCGCCCGCGGTGGCCCCGGAACCTGTGGCTTTAGAGCCGAAAACGAGCGAAGGCTGGGAGTCTCCCGACATTGCGCCGTCCGCTGTCCCCCCTGTCTCTGTCGAAGAGGTTGCGGTGGCTCCTCCGGCGCCTCTCCGCGAAAACACAGAGCCCGCAGCTGAAGCCGGCGCGCCCACAACCACTCCACCCGCTTACAAGACACGTGACTTTCCGGGCCGGCGTCACCGGAGACGCGGTCACCGCTTTCGCGACCTCAAACATGGAAATCGGCGGGAGGCGGAGGAGCGGCCGAACTACGCACAGCCTCAGGAGAGAACCCAACCGGCGATCGAGCTTCTGCCCGGCGAGTCGTTGGCCAAATATACATACGCCGCAGCCGAAGAGATTTCGGGCAGTGAGCCTCGGGCCTCCGAGCCGGGTTCGTTCTCGGCGGCGGAACATACTGTGGACACCGCCACGTCCCCTTCAGGTAGCGAGCCTGCCGCCGCCCTTCGTCCCTTTCATGAAAACCCGTTCGATGAGAATCCCGGCCAAGCCACGCACGCGATAGAGGAGGCTCCGTCGTCCGTTCCATCCACGCCTCAAGAGGTTGGCCGGGGCGAGCCCGAACTGCAAGGGGACCCCCTGGCCCACTCTGCGGCTGAAACGCCGGGAGAGACAGAGGCTGGTTATCCAAAAGCTGATTGGATATCGGAGAGGGGAGGAAACATTTTCGCTAGCGGCGCGAGGGAGGGTGGCGCGTCCGTGCCTGAAGTAGACGAGGCGCGTGAGGGCTCTGCCATGCCGCCGGACGCAGAAAAAGACAGCCATGCCGCGGATCTAGGCGGTCTGGAATCACACGCCGTCAATGGAGGGAAAGATTCACCGCCAAGCACGCAAAATGCCGGCCCGAACTCAGGCGGGCAGTCGTATACGTTGCGTGAGCCCTCCCGGAGGCCTCACGTTGCCCCGCGGCGGCCTCGCCGGGGACGCGGCAGATTCAGAGGCCGCCAACAGCAAGGAGACGAGGCGCGCTCAAGCTACAGGGCAGAGAATTCCCGGTCCGGCAACAACCAGCCGCTTCCGATTAACGAGCTGCTGAAGCAAGGCCAGGAGATTCTGGTGCAGATCGCTAAGGAACCACTCGGTGCCAAAGGGGCGCGCATTACCTCTCATATCGCCCTCCCGGGCCGCTACCTGGTTTATATGCCGACCATCGATCACATCGGGGTTTCGCGCAAGATTGGCTCCGAAGAGGAGCGCCTGCGTCTGCGCAAGATTATCCTCGAGAACAAAGGCGCGCTCGTCGGAGGCTTTATCGTGCGGACGGCGGGCGCCGGCCGGTCGGTCGAGGAGTTTAAAGCCGATTTGACGTTTCTCACCAACCTTTGGAACGACATCCGCGCCAAAGCTGACCGCGTGAAGGCGCCCGCGCTGCTCCATCGGGATTTGACGCTGGTGGAGCGAATCCTGCGCGATTTGCTTTCGCCCGAGTTCAAATCGGTGCGGGTGGATAACGAAGTCGAGTACGAGCAGATTCTTGATTTCATCAATCAATTTCAGCCTTCCCTTATCGGTCACGTGAAGCTCTACACGCGTGACGCGCCGCTGTTTGAAGAATTCGGCGTCCAAGCCGAAATCGATAAGGCCCTGAAGCCGAAAGTGTGGCTGAAGTCGGGCGGCTATATTGTGATCAACCAGACGGAAGCCTTGGTTGCCATTGACGTGAATACGGGAAAGTACGTCGGCAAGACGAATCGCCTCGAAGACACCATCGTGCGCACCAATATCGATGCGGTCAAAGAGATCGTGCGCCAAATCCGGCTGCGGGACCTGGGCGGAATCATCGTGATTGATTTCATCGATATGGATGAACGCCGCAATCGCGCCAAGGTGGTTCAAGCGCTCGAGGACGCGCTGCGCGACGACCGGGCGCCCACGAAGATTTTGTCGTTCAATGAATTCGGGCTTGTCGCTTTAACACGGAAGCGCGTGAAGCACTCGCTGGAGCGCACACTTTGCGAACCGTGCCCCTACTGTACGGGCGCGGGTTGGATTAAGTCGGTTTCGACGGTCAGCAATGATATCCTTGCCGAAGCGCGCAAGATGGCTTCGCAAATCGAGGGTGACATCCTCCATTTGCGCGTGAATCCGCAGGTGGCGGTCCGGCTCAAAGCCAAGGAGGGAGTCTTGATTTCCGAAATCGAGTCCGCGACCCGCAAGGAAGTGGTGATCAAATCTGATGCCAGCGC
>JASHOS010000231.1 GCA_030040995.1 Terriglobia bacterium
CGCGCCGTAGCCCTTTCGGAAATCTTTACACCTCATCGGCGCATCAACGGAAGGGATGACGCCAAACGAGCGCGGGAAACCGTCCATAGTCGCGGTCTGAAGTGATCCATTCGCTTCCTGATTCAATCGCCAGCGCTGCCAAGTATGCATCCGGCACAAGATTTCCTTTCACTCCCGCTTCGCGGCAGAGCCTGACGAAAATGTCCCAATGCCTTGGTCCCGGCTCAACGATCACACAGTTGGGCTGAGAGCGCAGCGCGCTGACAAAGCGCAGCGCGGACTCGATGGGGCTTGGGGGGTTAAAAACCCGCGGATGTGTCGCTATCCTGAGAAACCCCGCGAGTACGATGCCCGCTAATCCGTAAGCTTGGTCGGAATCGATGCAGGACTTGAGCCAGCGGTTATAAGCCTCGTGATCGGGCGCGTCCTGCCGGTAGGCATACACAAGAACGTTCACGTCAAAAAGCAGCATCAGCGATCCATCAGGTCTAACAAACCAGAAGAATCATCTAGGTCAATCCCGGGTTGGAGGCCCTTGCCCCGGAAGACGGGCAATCTGGCTTTGGAGCGGTCTTGGGGCGGTTTGCGGCGCGCGAGGGCAGCACGGACCGCGTCTTCGATGAGGCCCGTCAGAGTGGTACCCCTTTCAGCGGCAGCCCTCTTCGCCTCCGCCAGGAGATCATTGTCCAGATATATCGTTGTCCGCACCATTAAAATGTCACATGGAAGCATCATGATGTCAAGGACAGAGGCGAGCTCACGGCTCCGCTTTGCGAGCTGCCCATCCAGCCTCTTACGCGAGGTCCATCTCCATTCGAGTGACTGACGCCGGTCTGAAGCTCCAGAAAAGGTTGCCGTGCGGCGTAGTATCTTCATTCTTCGGCTCCACTGCATTCGGTTCCGCAAAGCTGTTGTGCGCGTGGATATCCGCGTTAGCGAGAGTTCTCACCCGGCACGTCTTGATCGAGGCACCGCGGACGGCAATCTCCGTGTGCCGCTCGTCCGCAGCATTTGGATTCACCATAGTAAGAACCAATCTTTTTTCGTTGAGCGAAGCCGACCCGGCGAGTCCCCAGAGGGTCGCGTTCGTGCCCGTGTCAACCCCATAAGAAACCGGCGGAGCGTCGACCAGCAGGCGCAGAGACTGGCCGCCCTGGTGGGCCTTATACATTTCGAAAACGTAGAAATTGGGCGTCACGACGAAATGATTTTCGTGCGCGAGGAAGAGACAATTCAGGTTGTTTATGAGCTGCGCGACGTTCGCCATGCCCACTTTGTCCGCGTTGCGGTGAAAGATGTCCAGCGTCAGAGCCGAGACGAGCGCGTCACGCATGGTCGGAACCTGGCCGAACAGGAATGCCGGAGCGATTTCTGTTCCGGGCTCGTGCCACGTACCCCACTCATCCACAACAAGTTTTACTTTGTGTTCGGTATCCTCTTCGCCCATCACCGCCCAGTGCTGGTGGATGAGCGGCTCCATGTGATTGGCTTTTTTGAGCAGCTCGTACCACTCCTGAACTGTGAAGTCGATCGCTTGACCCTTGCCGGCCGTTCCACAGTAGTAGTGAAGAGCCCAGCCCCAGAGATCATCCAACTGATCCGGGCCTTTGGCTCGAAGCGCCTCAAAAAAGCCGCGAGTCCATGCGAAGTCCCCTCCGTTCGGTCCAGAAGCGATTAAGCGCAGATCGAGACCATATTCGGGAATCCAGGTGATGAAGCGGCGGTATTCCGAGGCGTACTCGAGCGGAGTAAAGTTTCCACCGCACCCCCAGGACTCGTTGCCGACGCCCCAATAAAGGACGCCATACGGTTCTGCGTGGCCATTCCCGGCGCGCGCGTCCGCCAGCGAGGTCATACCCTTGGGCGAGTTACAGTAGGCCACCCAATGGTCCAGGTCGATGGGAGTGAGGCTGCGAACATTTGCGGCGACGTAGGGCTGAGCACCGATCAGCCGGCAGAAGCGCATAAACTCATCGGTGCCGAACTGATTCGGCTCGTACTTTTGCGGGCCGTCGGGTACTTTCTGCATTTGAGGATGGTTGGCCCAAAAGTTGGTTCGCCGGGGACGTTTGGAGCGGGGGCCGATGCCGTCACGCCAGTCATAGCTGTCCGCAAAGCATCCTCCCGGCCAACGAACCACAGGGACGTTAAGTTTCCGCAATCCCTCGACGAGGTCCTTCCGTATGCCGCCGATATTGGGAACGGCAGAACTCTCGCCCACCCACACGCCGTCATAGATCACGCCGCCGATGTGCTCGGTGAATTGGCCGTGCAGGTTCGGAGAAATAATGCCGATAGGCTCGTCGGGCAGGATTGTCACCCGGCTATCTGCCGCTTGCCCGGCCCGCGGGGGCGGCACGGTGAGGGCTGCAGCCGCGCTTTTCTGTAAGAACTCACGCCGTCCAAGACTCATAGATACCCTCTGCCGGAAATCCAGCTAAAGGCAATCCGTAGCGCCGACCTTCAGGCCGGCATTTGGCCAGATGCCGGGTTAAAGCCCGGCGCTACGAGCTCAAAACTGAGCAGCTGTGAAAGAATTGCTTCGAGCGGCGGATAAACGCGAATGCACGCAGAATGAGCTCTTTGTTTTAATCCGCGCGAATCCGCGTAAATCGGCGGCCTTTAATTTTTTCACACGTTCTGAGTGTTTCTGTAGCTAGCCCAGATTTCTCATCACACCGAGCCGAAGGGCGGGATTTCAACCCCGCCCTTCGCGTCCCCTCGTTACGTTTCCCAATCGTTCCGCGCTGAACCATTCGCCACTTGTTCTTCTTGTCGGTGGCTATAAACGCCTGTAAACTCCTTTGGTTGAGATGAGCCGAATCTGCCGGACTGCCGCCCTCACGATAATACCATTGGCCATGACCCTAGGGTCAGTTCGCGCCAGCCCTGGCGCCCAATCGGCGCAGTCGCCAATCGTGGACCATTTTCTTGCGGGCCAGCGGGCAATGCGCGAGGGAAAACCACAAGAAGCCGTTGCAGAATTCCGTCAAGTTCTGCGGCTCGATCCGGGACTCGATCAGGCCCGGATCAACCTCGGGCTAGCCTATCATTTGCTCGGTGAATATCAGCTTGCTGCCGCCCAACTCGAAGAAGGCCTGCGGCGCCATCCTGGCCTTCCGGGGCCGGACACGGTGCTCGGCATTGACGAGCTGAAACTGGGCGACCCGTCGAAGGCCATTGAGCCCCTGAAGAAGGCCTTCGATCTCGACCCATCAAACCAGCAGGCGGCCAGCAGCCTGGCAAACGCGTATTTTATGACCGGAGATTATGCTGCCGCCACCCGCACCTATCGCGCAATGGATAAGAAGGGAGCCAACGATGCTGAGGACCGGCTTCGCCTGGGCGACGCCTACCTCCACATGTCGAGCCAGCTCACGGTCCGCTTGGCGCAGCACGAGAACAGCGCCTGGACCGCCCGGATGGCAGGCGATCTGTGGGCCGAGCAGGGCCGGTTGGCGGACGCCGAGGGCCGATACCGGTCCGCGCTCTCACGCGATCCCTCCCAGCCGGATCTCCATAACAGCCTCGGAACCGTCCTCCTGGAGCAGGGAGACGTCGAGGGAGCAGCTCGGGAGTTCCGGTCCGCGCTCAGCCGGGCCCCGCAAGATCCAGCCGCTTTCCTGGGTCTTGCTCAAATCGCGCTGATCGCTGGCCACATCCAACCGGCGCTCCAATACGCGTCGAAAGCGGCGCAGATATCGCCGGAATTCTTACAGAACTATTTCCTCACACTGAATCTGGCGCCGGCGACGGCAGCGCAGCTTGTGAAAGAGATGTCACGCTTGCACAGGACGCCCGAAGCCCATTTCCTGCTCGCGGCGCTTTACCGTTCCGAAAGTGACGTGGCGGATGCCGCGCGGGAGAGAGCCGCTTCGGCGGCAGCGCTTCGGGAGCTCGGCAAGCAGCGGCGTGCCGGACAAGGCGCTTGTGAGGTTCACGACTACGCATGCTGCATCACGTCTCTCAGTCCACGCCGCCATCTGGATCCGTCTCAGGCTCTCGTTCTTGGGCGGGCATTCTACGCATTGGATGAATACGCAAACGCAAGCGAAGCCTTCGGCGTGGCGCTGGGCGCGGAGCACGACGGCGATCAAGCTCTTTACTGGCTGATCCGGGCGGATTCAGCCGTGGCCGGCCGGTATTTTTCGGGCCTTGAGGCTGCATTTCCCAATTCTGCACAGGCCGATGAAGTCCGGGCTGAGATGGACAGGATTCGCGGCGAAGATGGCCGGGCGATGCAAGAGTACCGGCTTGCCGCGACGATCGCGCCTCAAGACGCAGAGATTCACCGGGCGCTTGGCGATCTCTATCTCCAACGGAAGGAGCTTACGGCGGCGGTGGGTGAACTTAAGCAGTCTCTCGAGCTCAACTCAACGAATCCAGAAACGCTTTACCTCCTCGGCCGGGTAAGCATTGGACTACAGAAGCCCGAAATAGCGATCGGTTACCTGCAGCGGGCGCTCGCCTACAGTCCTTCACTCCTTAAGGTGCGCGCGAGCCTGGGGATGGCCTACCTGGAAGCCGGAAAGCCGGCATTGGCTGTGCAGCAGTTTGTGCAGGCAGAGCCTCTTGATTCCTACGGTGACCTGCACTACATGCTCTTTCAGGCCTACCAGCGTCTAGGGGAGCAGGGCAAGGCAAAAGCCGCGCTTGCCGTGTCGCAAGCTTTGAGAAAGCGCACGCAGTCCCGCGACCAGGCGCTGATCCAGGCAGCCGGGAAGCAAGCCGGCAAGGATCTGCAAGTGCCCTGAAGGCATCCCGGCTCTCCGAACTATCGAACCGCAGCGCCCCCAGGAGCGCCTCCGCCGCTCTCCAAATTAGCCGAACTGCATTGGCCCTCAAGAGCGGCTTTGCTGCCCGCTGTGCGGAAAGCCTGCGGCTTTCCGGGGCAAACGCCCATATTTCGTGTTCGTGCCGGACTTGCGGAATCGATCTTTCACCGGACTCCTGAAGAGATCCTTTTCACTGCCAGCAGCGCCTCTATTTGCGCTCTAAAATGGGCAAAGTTCACAACGGGTCCGGGTACCCTGTCATAGATGCGTCCGTCGCGCCCGATGAGGAACGTTATGGGAAGCGCCGCTACGCCACCGTAAAGTGCTCCGACTTTTTCGTCGGCCATCGCCACCGGGTAGTTCATGCCGAATTGTTTGTAGAATTCGCGAACCGGCTCCGGAGCATCGTCCATGGAAATTCCTATGATTTGAAAGCCTTCCGGTCTGTACTTCTTCTCTAACTCGATGAAGTGTGGAATCTCGGTCTTGCAAGATTCGCACCACGTCGCCCAGAAATCGACCACCACAACCTTCCCGCGGTAGCTAGCCAACTGTACTTTCTGACCGTAAATTCCCGTCAGAGAAAAGCCCGGGGCGCGCGAGCTTTGCTGGTCCGAGGTTTGCTTGCCAGCGGAGTGCGCGGCCCCGAAACCACTCAAGCCAAACAAGGTGATAAGTGTCAGAACGACTAGCATAAGCCAGGCCTTTTTAAGCGTACAGCGCTGTCCGGCAAACGTTCCAGTTTAAGTCACCTCGGTTCGGAATCGGGAGACATTTGCAGAAGTCCGTCTTGTTCGGAAGTCCCCGGGCCATTGCTGAATCGTTTCTCCTGAGCTAACGCCTTGGCAGCTTGTCCAGGCTGCCCCGTCTCCGCGTAAAGGTGAGCGAGTTCGGTGTATGCCGCTGAATAATGAGGTGCGATCGCCGTCGCTGTCGTTAAGTCCAGAATCGCTTGACGCTTAGCCTGCTGGCTCGCGAGTAGCCGGGCGCGCCAATAGTAGGACGCCGGATCCTTGGGATCCAGCGAGATGGCTCGATCCAGTTGCCCTTTTGCTTTCGCTAAGTTATTGTCCCGGAAAAGCGCCACTCCCAATTCGCGATGGAACAGTGCCTCCTCGGGTTCCAAAGCCACAGCTTTCTCAAGATCGGCTGCCGCTCCCGGGAAACTCTTCTGGTCAAGCTTCGTGATCCCACGTAAAAAATAGGCCGGTGCAAAGGCCGGCTGCCGCCTCAATGCTTCCTGGCAGGAATTGGCGGCTTGGGGATACTGGTGCATCGAGTAGTAGCCTACTCCGATCCAGTACGGAATCCAAGCTGCTCTCGAATCGAGGGCCTCCGCTCTTGTGAGCGTCGAAATCGCGTGCTGATAATCGCCCTGGTGCAGTTCCAGCCATCCGTAAGCTCCCCAATAACGCGCGCTTTTTGGAAAGAGCCTTGTTAGAGTCGAAAAATCAGTCGCCGCAGCGCTTAAATTGCCGGTGAGTGCCCAGGCTTTTCCCATCAGGAAAAGTCTTTCAGGGTTTTCCCGCGCGGTCGATGCCATGCCTCTAAGGACAGAAAGCGTCTCGACGGGTTCGCCCGCCATGAGGCTGACCCTGCCAAGCATCATGCGGACCTCGGCATCCTCCGGCCTGGCTTCGTAAGCATCCTCAAGCAGGTTGCGCGCCGTTTGCGTTTGGTGATGATGAATACAGATCGAGGCGAGTGTGACTGCCAATGGAGCGTTCGCTGGGAACGCCTGCATGGCGCCGTCAATAGTATGTGCAGCTTCCTGCCAGTTTCCCGCCTGCAACTGGGCGTTAGCCAATTCGGCCCAAACACGCGGCTCACGCGGTGTCTGTTTCTGGAGCTCTTCTAGTGTTGAAATCGCCTTCGGCGCGTCTCCTGCGCTGAGGTAGGCCACGCCGAGCGCATAAAGGGCGGGCATGTAGTTAGGCTGCAAACCGAGAGCTTGCTGAAATTGTTCTATGGCCGCGCGCGGGTTGTGGTCCTGCAGGTAGGCATGACCCAGGTTGTAGTAAGCACTAGCCGTTCGATTGCCTAACTGAATAGATTTCCGGAAATTGAGGATGGCCTCGTCGCTTCTTCCGCCGGCCGCTTCCGCTAGAGCGAGAAAAGTGTAGTTGCGGGCAGAGGGATCGAGTTGGACCAATTGGGTGAAGGCTCGCTGCGCTGCCAGGAATTCATGGGCCTGATAATACCGAATGCCCTGCTGGAGAATCCCTTGGCTCACTTGAGCCGCCGCGTTTCCTCCGAAGAGCAGCAAGAAGGCAAGCGTTACCTTCGCGGGAATCGTGATCGCCGCTCGCTTCCTGGAAGCCATCCCTGATTTATTCCCCTCGAAATTCTACGGCCAAGGCAATAGATCAGGCGCGCCGGGAAACACAACGGGGGAGCAATTACCCTCCTCCAGCGTCCTGTCCCGCGCAATTTTTAACGCTTCTCTCGCCCCCCTGGGGGAAAGGGTGGCGAGCGTAGCGAGCCGGGTGAGGAGGTCACCACAAGGCAGCGCCATTATAAAGATTTACGTGGGACACCACTCCAGCGAACTTGGGATGTGCGATGCCTCGCTCATCCGTTTTTCTCGTCAGAAAAGAAACTTAAGCCCAAACTGAATTAAGCGCGGGTTGTTAACCTGCGAACTCACCACGCCGAACTGCGACGTTCCCACCGTCGTGCCGGCAGGACCAAATTGAGGCGTGTTAAAAAGGTTGAAAAATTCCGTGCGGAATTGGAGCCCCATCCTCTCCCCAGGACCGAAGTTCGTATTCTTGAAAATGGCGAAGTCCCAGTCGTTAATGCCTTGCATACGCAGGATAGGATCGACTCGTGATTCGTCACCAAAAGTGAACGCGGGTGGTTGCGTGAAGCACGACGTGTTAAACCAATCGTCAAGCCTGCTCACAGCGCTTCCCGAGTGCGCCTTGACACAACCCGGCACAACATCTGGAAACGAACCGCCACCATAGGAGTTGGTCAAATTTACGCTAGTTGAGAATTTCAAAGGGAAGCCTCTTTGAAACGTAGTAATGCCGTCCGCCCCCCAACCGGAAATCAGTTTGCCAGCCAGCCCGTGCGCCCCTGCTAAAAATCTTTGGCCCTGACCGATGGGGAGGTTCTGCACGTAACTGATGACAAGGCGCTGTGGCACATCATCGCTGGAAAGTGAATAGTTGCACCGAATGCAGTTATTATCCTGGATGCCGTTTACGCCTCCGGTGGTACTTTCCAGCCAGCCATTCTGTGTATCCGTGTCGCTGAGGAATTTGGAGTCAGTGTATGCGGCCAACAGCGTGCCGCCGCCACTAAACTGCCGCTGAACCTTGAGCTGAAAAGAGTTGTAGACGCTGGTACCAAAACCTGTGACAGTCGAGACATTGGTGTACTCAGGGTAGGGGAGCAAAAGCTGGCCCGCGGTGATGGTTGAGCTGGAAAGCGGGCCCTCCGTGATCAAGCCATAAAAGGGATTGGTAACCGATGTCAGAAGGCTTTCGCCCAGCGAAAGGTCTTTGTCGGGCAATTGGTTGAGGTACCGCGTATAGCCGAGGCCCCATCCTTGCGAAGCAGCGTAGGCCGCGTCGATAAAGAAGCCCTTTGCGAGTTGTCGTTGGACGTCAAAGTTCCACTGTTGCATGTATCCATAGTAGAAGTTAGGGACTGGCTCGGTGGCCCCTCCTACGTCCTCAATTATCGTGTTGAGATTTGGCGAGCGGCCGGGCGGTTGCTCCACACCGTTTGGAAAGGGATTGCTGAAGGTTCCTATGGGCGTAATGCCACCATTGACCGAGGATACGAAGGGGGTGCTGATGCTGCTTGCGGCGTCATTGTTTGGCGACAGGGACCAGTTAATACCAGTAGGAATTGGAAAGATTCCGTAGCCACCCCGAACTACTGTATCGCGGCTAAGCTGATATGCGAAGCCGACGCGCGGGGCGAACTGTAATTCGTCAAGGTTCACATTGTTGCGGCTCGGCTGAAATGAGGAATCGACCAACTGCAATTCGCCCTTTAAGGGCAAGCCCGTGGGGGCTGCTAATGGATTCGTTGCGCCCAAGTCCCAATCGCCTAAACGGTTGAAACGCTCTGACCACGGTCCATTCTGCTCGTACCGCAGACCGAGGTTGAGCGTCAGCCTGTTAGATACCCGCCAGGCGTCGCCGAAGTACACGGCACGATAGATTTGCTGGCCTGCCACCATGGCAGGAAGGCTGTTGCTGCCGCCGCTGGGATATCCCAAGAGGTAAGACGCGAATGAGGAACCGTCAACGCCGCTGACTGGCGAACTCGCAGTGTATCCTGAATTGAAGCAGAAACATCCCGTCGCTATATTTGTTTGGGAGTAGTTATGCTGTAATCCGATCACTTGCACACCGGCTTTCAGTGTGTGCCTGCCCTGGATTTTCGTAAGGTCGCCGGAAATCGTCCAACTGTTGTCCCTCGCAACGATCGCGCTACCCATTCCCTCAGTGCTGAAGATATCGCTTGCCTCGCCCACAACATCAGGGGTCGGAGGAGTTCTCTCTACATCCGGAATCTCCGCATTCAGCTCGGAAGGCCAACCGATCGATGTCAGATCGAAGTTATCGAGGAGAGGCGTTCGGGTGTAGGCGTAGCGGTCATACCCCACATGAATGTCGCTGAGTAAAGTTGGAGTAATGGAATAGGTATCATCGGCGACCACATCTTTCACTGAAAAGGTTTCTGTACAACGGCAGTTGCACACGCCCGTCCCCAGCGGGTTGACTGCCAAATTCAAGTTGTTGAAATAAGAGAAACGCGTAAAGAAGTGCTGTTTGCTGCTTACGTTCTGATCCACCCGCGCTACCGCTTCATTATTATTCCCACCAAAGGGGGTGGTTGACGTAAAATTATTGACGTTGGTGAACTGCTCGCCGGCCGAGGTGGGCATGGGCCATAAGTCCTCCAATTTGGTCGACGTAGAATTGAGCATTGTGGTGGGAATCACGTTGCCCGCAAATTGAGTCCGGGTATAAATGGGTTGCCCGTTCGACCCTATGGCGCAAGGTGCGTTTCCGAGCTCGCCGCACACCGACAGAGGATTGTATATTGGGATCACGCTGCCACTTGAGTTTTCGTACTGCGCGAAGTCGCCCCCCCGCTCTGCCACTGTGGGCACGGTGTCAACCAAAGTTGACCCCTCCCGCAGCCTGAAACCTTCCCAGCTAAAGAACCAGAAGGTTTTGTCTTTTCCATTGTAAATTCCAGGGATAACAAGGGGACCGCCCGCGTTGGCCCCAAACTGATTCTGAGTAAACGATCCGACGGGGAGGGCAGCTTCGTTGTTAAAGAAGGTGTTTGCGTTTAGGGCCGCGTTTCGCAGATATTCATAAGCTTCACCATGGATTTGATTAGTGCCTGATTTGGTCGTCAGGTTCATTACGCCGCCGGTGAACCGGCCCCATTCCGGCCCCAAGTTGTCCGTTTGAACCTTGAACTCCTGCGTCGAATCCTGAGTCGGTATAAATTCTGCGCCGAAATTGTAGCCGTTGTTTAACGGTTCTCCGTCCAGGTACTCCGCGCCTTGCCCTGCGAACGAGCCGTTGATTTGGTAATTGTTCCACGCAAACGGATTCTGTCCTGTTTCCGTCCCCATAGCCGCGCCCTGCGGCACCACCGACGGAACGAGAGCCATCAGATTGAACACGTTGCGACCGTTCAGCGGCATTTCAGCTACGGAGCGGCCAGCGATTACCTGGCCGAGCGAGGAGGTTTGCGGTTGCAACAGGGGCGTCGCCGCCGTCACCTGGACTCTTTGGGTGACCGATCCCAGTTGCATGGTCACATCGATCCTGTAGCTTTGCTGCGTCTGGACAATAATCGGCCCGCGGCTGAAATGCTTGAATCCGCTCTTTTCTGCATCCAGGCGATAGGTTCCCGGCTGCAGGTTCACAAACTCGTAGATGCCGTCCGCGTTCGTAGTCGTCAGCGCCTTGCCGTTAGTAGCCAGGTTGGTGAGCGTCACCTGTACGCCGGGAACGATTCCTCCCGAGGGGTCTTTCACGTTTCCGAGCAGCGATCCGAAAGTCGTTTGACCCAGTGTTATTGAGCAAGTGGTCAGAATAATGAAGATCAGTCCCGCTGATAGCTTGCTTGCCAGTCGCATCATTGCCCCGTACCTCCCAGTAAAATACCCCTCCCCTTACGGTTGCCACACCGCGATGAAAAGCTTACTACCGGCGACTTATATAACAGATTATTATAATCTGTCAATAAACATTTGATGGGACAATATGACTTGATGGCAGAATGTTCGATCGCGGGTGTCATTGGATAGGTGGCGCAGATATGCCTTCCATGTCCGCGGCCACGCCTCCGTCTGAAAAAACTTTCTCGCTCGTCCCATTCATCCCCAACCTCTCAATTGAACCTGCTAAGCTAATTGGCCTATGTGCGAGTGTCGCCGGTGGGAAGGAATTTGTAGCGCCAACCTTCAGGTCGGCATCGGGCCAGATCGCAGGCTGAAGCCCGGCGCGGCGCGCGCAAAGCAGGGGGATTGCCCCCTCCTGACGGACACAAATTGAGCACGCTAAAGGATTGTTTATTTTTTGACGAGCAAACCTGACAAGTAATTGAAAACACGTCACATTATAAATTTCCAACGACGAGCAAACCCGAGCCTTGCACCTTATTAGCAGATATCACCTTTGGAATGAGTGGGATATACCCAGCACGACGAACCCGGGAACCCAACAAGTAATTGAAAACAAATGACCGCGCCTACGCCGGGCCAACGCTCCCGGTTGCCAAGAAGGAGCGTGCCCCAGGGGCCGCTAACGGATAGCCACTTTGGAATGAATAAGATATAGCTATCACGACACACTCGGTAACCCAACAAGTAATTGAAAACAAATGACCGCGCCTACGCCGGGCCAACGCTCCCGGATTCCAAGAGGAAGCCGCCTGAAATTCGAACGCCCCGCTTGTGGCTTCGTGCGTGGCGCTTGGAGGACCGCGCGCCATTCCGCGCTCTCAATGCTGACCCCGTCGTCATGGAGCATTTTCCCGGCGCGCTAACTCCGGTCGAGAGCGACGCTCTTGTGGATCGAATTGAGGCGCATTTCTCGGAGCACGGCTTTGGACTCTGGGCAGTTGAGCTTCCGAGCGCGTCATCCTTCATTGGCTTTGTTGGTCTTTCCGTTCCGTCGTTGCACGCTCATTTCACGCCGTGCGTCGAAGTTGGCTGGCGGCTCGCTCGGGCTTACTGGGGAAACGGCTACGCGACCGAAGGGGCGCGGGCGGCGTTGCGATTTGGGTTTGACGAATTGGGACTTTTGGAAATTGTTTCGTTTACGGTTCCGGCAAACATTCGATCAAGGCGCGTAATGGAAAAACTGGGCATGCGCCATTCGCCGTCAGACGATTTCGATCATCCCGGGTTGCAGGAAGATCATCCGCTGCGCCGCCACGTACTCTACCGGTTACCACGCCTGAACTGGCGCGAGCAACAGTCTCGCTCGCCTCGTTGCGGCAGCGGTGGCGACAGGCTATCTTGATTCTGGGGAAGCTATGCGCGAGATCCGTAAAGTGGCTGTTCTTGGGGCCGGCACGATGGGCGCGGCGATTGCCGCCCATGTGGCGAACGCCGGCGTCCCTTGCGTGTTGCTAGACCGGCTTCCCGCACTGCCCGGCCAGGAGTCATCAACCAGCGACTCCAAAACCCGGAGCAGCCTCGCGCAACTTGGGATCGACGCCGCCCTCAAAGCTCGTCCGGCTGCTTTTTTTGTTCCAGAAACCGCCCGGTTGATTTCCGCCGGAAACTTTGAAGATCACCTGAGTTGGATCAAGGATTGTGATTGGGTTATCGAATGCGTCACCGAAGACCTCGGCATCAAGCGCGCGTTACTTCAAAGTGTTCAGCCCTATCTTTCCCCCCAAGCGGTGGCGAGCTCAAACACGTCCGGAATTTCCATTGCATCGATTGCCGATGGTTTGAGCGATGACTTCCAGCACCGCTGGCTGGGCACGCATTTCTTTAATCCGCCTCGCTATATGAAGCTGCTGGAAATTATTCCCACGGAGAAGAGTCTGCCCGAAGTCGTAGAGGCGGTCTCGAAATTTGGTGATGAAGTGCTGGGCAAGGGAGTCGTTCTGGCGAAAGATCGTCCCAACTTCATCGCCAACCGTATCGGCGCCTTTGTCACGCTCCTGGTGCTCGACCTGATGCAGGAGAAAGGATTTTCAATCGAGGAAGTGGATGCTTTGACCGGGCCGGTGATGGGAGCGCCCAAATCGGCTACCTTCCGCTTACTAGACCTTGTGGGCTTGGATGTCTTCGCTCACGTTGTCAATAATCTACGCGATGCGCTCGCTGGAGACGACCGAAAAGAGATTTTTCGCCTGCCGGAATTCTTTGCGCGGATGATCGACCGTAAACTCCTGGGCGAAAAGACGCGGCAAGGATTTTATCGGAAAGCGGCGCCCAATGACGAAAGCCCGGGAGAGAGCGAGATTCTCACTCTGGACCTCTCCACATTGGAATATCGCGCTCGCCAGAAACCTCGATTGCCAGACCTGGATATGGCCAAGGGTGTCGAGGACCTCCGGTCCCGGGTTCGCCTCCTGGTTGACGCGCCTTCGCGGGCCGGGGCGTTTTATCAGCGTCTGTTCAGCGAAACCTTCCATTACGCGGCCATGCGAGTTCCGGAGATCTCGGACGATATCATTTCTATCGATAACGCAATGAAATGGGGTTTCAATTGGGAACTAGGGCCGTTCGAGCTTTGCGACGCCATCGGCGTCGAAAAAGTTGTGAGCCTTTGGAATGAGCGCAAGCTTTCCACTCCTCCACTGGTTGAAAAGCTTTTGTCGTCGGACGGCCGGTCGTTTTATCGAGACGCAGAGGGCGAGGTCCGTTATTTTGACTTGAACGCAGGTGCTTACCGGGCCGCTCCGGAAAAACCCGGAATACTTTTGCTCGACTCGCTTAAGGCTCATGGCCGGGAAGTGAAAAGAAATGCCGGCGCGAGCCTGATTGACCTTGGGGACGGAGTGTTGTGCCTTGAGTTCCATTCGAAGATGAACACTATCGGCCCCGACGTCGTCCAGATGATTCATGCGGGTCTTAAGGCGCTTAACGATCAATTTGACGCTCTCGTGGCCGGAAATCAGGGCGCCAACTTCAGCGCGGGAGCAAATCTGTTGCTCCTTGCCTTGGCCATTCAGGAAGGCGATTGGGACGAGATCGCCGAAGCTGTGCGGGCGTTTCAAGACGCCAATATGGCGCTCAAATACGCGCCGAAACCGGTCGTGGCCGCGCCCTTCGGCTTGTCGTTAGGCGGCGCCACGGAACTCTCGCTTCACTGCGCTCGTGTGGCGGCCGCAGCGGAAACTTATATGGGGCTCGTTGAAACGGGGGTGGGGCTGATTCCCGCTGGAGGTGGAACGAAGGAGATGCTGCTGCGCGCTATGGATGCTGTTCCGAGCGACGCCGACCCGTTCGCCTGCATTAAAGAAGTGTTTGCGAATATTGGCGGAGCGAAGGTTTCGACCAGCGCGGGCGACGCGCGGAAGCTTGGCTACCTTTCGTCCCGCGACATGATCTCGATGAGCCGCGACCGCCAACTGGGAGTTGCTAAACAGTTGGCGCTGGATATGACCAGGCTAGGATACTGGCCGGGCGTGCCACGCGACGACATTATGGTGTTTGGAAGGGAAGGCTTTAGCAAGATGAGGCTGGCCATCCACCTGATGCGGCGCGCAGAATACATCTCGGAGCACGATGCGGTGATTGGAACCCAGCTCGCCCGAGTTCTCTCCGGTGGCGGCGAATTTACGGCGCCACAGCAAGTCTCGGAACGCTATCTGCTCGACTTGGAGCGCGAGGCCTTCTTGAGCTTGTGCGGAGAAAAGAAAACCCTGGAACGGATTCAGCACACGCTGAAGACCGGTAAGCCGCTAAGAAACTGAGAAACACAGTGATGAGTGATACAGGAGTTGCCATGAAAGAAAGAAGAAGGGACGGAGCCCGTAGCGCAGACCGCCGTTTTTGCGGTCTGCGGCTTTTTGCTCACCCGACAGACCAGCCGCGGACCTCAAGAGCGGAGGTCCGCGCTACCCCTCCCGCCAACCAAACTGTTCGAGGTTGGCGTTGGCCCGCGATTGCGGTCGCGGTGGCGTTCGTATCCGGCCTGAAGGCCGCTCCACCGGCGCAAGCGGCGCCTCAGCATTGGGAGATCGCAGGTAAAATGAGCGAGGCCTGCACGTGCCAGATCCCGTGCGGGTGTAACTTTCGCAGCGGACCATCACCTCACCATTACTGTTGGTCTCTGGCCTCGTTCGATATTGAAAAGGGGCGCTATGGACCAGTGGACTTGGCAGGACTGCGCCTTGTTCGCGCGCACGGCGGAGCAAGCATTGTTTGGTACATGGATGATCGGGCCACGGCTCGGCAGGAACAGGCGTTGCGCGCGATTGCCACACGCATTTCGGGCAATTGGGGTCGTTTGTCCTTGCATTTCGAGAGGGCCCAAATTACGCAATCGTTCGGGAACGGCGAATTTCGAATCGGGATTGGAGACCAAGGCGGGTTTGACGCCGCTGAGATTATCGGTGGAGACGGGAAAAATCCGATCGTCGTTGAAAACATGACCGCGTGGAACGTTCAACACGATATCAAAGGTCGGACGAAATGGCTGCGGTATAAAGATCAATATGGCAACCAGTTTGACTTGACAGATACGAACGCCAACCTGGGAACGTTTGACTGGACGGACAAGACGCAATATTTTTGACCCGCTACAGAAAACGAGGTCCGAGGAAGTCATGAAGGAAGCGTGGATCGTTTCGATTGCGCGAACGGCGGTAGGAAAAGCGCCGAGAGGTGCGCTGCGAAATATGAGACCGGATGAAATGGCCTCCGCGGTCATCCAGGAAATCCTCCGCCGCTTGCCACAGCTCGACGTGAACGAGGTGGAAGATGTGATTCTCGGCTGCGCCATGCCGGAGGCTGAACAGGGGAACAACCTGGCCCGTGTGGCTTCCCTTCGCGCCGGGCTGCCCGTCAGTTGTTCGGCGATGACCATAAACCGCTTCTGCTCGTCCGGCCTGCAGGCCATCGCGCTTGCCTCCGAGCAGATCATGGCGGGCTTCGGGGAAGTCATCATCGCCGGCGGAGCCGAGAGCATGAGCCTGATTCCGATGGGCGGCCGCCACTTTGCTCCGAGCCCTTATCTGATGGAACACTATCCCGACTCGTACCTGAGCATGGGACTCACCGCGGAGAACCTTGCCCGCAAGTACGAAATCAGCCGGCAGCAGGCTGATGATTTTGCCCTGCGCAGTCATCAGCGGGCGGTTGCCGCAATCGGCTCCTGCAAATTCCAAGAAGAGATCGTGCCTCTTGAGGTGACCGAAGTAACTGCAAACGGCGGAGCCAAGCCGGAGCGCCGCACCCTCACATTCTGTGTGGATGAAGGTCCACGCAAGGACACTTCAATGGAGGCACTCGCCAAGCTTAAGCCCGCCTTTCATGCGCACGGCACGGTGACGGCGGGCAACTCGTCGCAAACAAGCGACGGAGCCGCGGCGGCGGTGATCATGGAATCCGGCAAGGCGAAGTTGCTCGGGATCAAACCCTTGGCGCGCCTCGTGAGTTTTGCTACCGCCGGAACCCTTCCCGAGGTTATGGGCATGGGCCCGGTCTACGCAATTCCCAAGGCCCTTAAGTTGGCGGGACTAAAGCTTGGCGATATCGGCCTCGTCGAGCTTAACGAAGCGTTCGCCGCTCAGGCGCTCGGCGTTATCCGGGTGGCCGGACTCGATCCTGAGACGACGAACGTTAACGGGGGCGCTGTCGCCCTCGGCCATCCCCTGGGCTGTACTGGCGCGAAGCTCACGGCGACCCTTCTCAGCGAAATGCAGCGCCGGCAGGCACGCTATGGTATGGTGACGATGTGCGTGGGCGGAGGAATGGGCGCCGCCGGAATCTTTGAGAACCTTCAGTAGTCAGCTCGGCCGCTGAGGCCAATTCTGTGAGGTGTGGGTATTCTATCTGTGAAAGAGATTCACCCGTGAATATCGACGAGCGATTAGAAGCGCTCACCGAGCGGCTTGACCGGCTTACCGAGCGCCAGGAAGCCCTGACCCAATCGGTGGAGCTGTTGGGGCGGATTCAGAAGGATACCGATAAGCAGATTCGAAGGCTGGGGCGCTACGTGCGGCTGATCATTCTCGATCATGAAGCGCGGCCGTTGGCCCTCGAAGGTGAGAATAATGAGGACGATGACCACTCAGCACAGCGAAATGGCTAGAACGATCGCACCAACCGCGATGATAAGCGCCAACAGCGCGGTTGAACTCACCTCGCGCTACGGCCTTTGAGGCGTTGAGAATGCCTACAATTACAGAGACCCCCAAAACACGGATCACGGGCGGCGGTTTTCTGATCGAGTCGCGGTGCCCGGAAGAGATCTTCACGCCGGAAGACCTTACCACTCAGCATCGGCTGATCGCGCAGACCGCGCAAGAATTTGTGGATCGTGAGATTGTGCCGAGGCTGAAGGAGATCGAGGAGAAAAAGCCGGGCCTCCTGCGAGAGCTTCTGAAAAAGGCGGCCGAACTGGGTTTGTGCGCTACGGATGTTGCCCAAAAGTACGGCGGACTGGAGTTGGATAAGATCTCCTCAATCATCATTTCTGAGAAGATGGCGCGCGACGGAGCGTGGGCGGCGACAGCCGGCGCGCAGGCGGGCATCGGCATTCTCCCGATAGCGTTCTTTGGCACTGAAGCTCAGAAGGCGAAATATGTCCCGAAACTCGCGACGGGTGAATTTGTGGGGGCATATGCGCTGAGCGAAGCCAGCTCGGCCTCAGACGCGCTCCATTGCCAGACGCGCGCCACCTTGAGTCCGGACGGGGAGCATTACCTCTTGAACGGCACGAAGATGTGGACGACGAACGGCGGGATTGCCGACATCTACATCGTGTTTGCGCGCGTAGATGGGGAAAAGTTCACAGCCTTCATTGTCGAGCGCAGCTCGCCGGGAGTGGCGCCGGGAGCCGAAGAACATAAGATGGGAATTCGCGGCTCATCGACCACCCCTCTAAATCTGGACCAAGCGCTCGTTCCCGTCGAGAACGTGCTCGGCGAAGTTGGCAAGGGACACCAGATCGCCTTCAACATCCTCAATATGGGCAGGCTCAAGCTGGGCGCGGGCTGCATCGGAGGCTGCAAACTCCAGATGACGCCGGCCCTGAAGTGGGCCAAGGCGCGCAAGGCCTTTGGGCGGCCCATCGCCGATTTCGGTCTCATCAAAGAAAAATTAGGCGGGATGGTTGCGTGGATTTACGCGGCGGAAACCATGTCATACCGGACAGCCGGCATGATTGACCAGTTGCTCGAAGGCGTTGATCAGGGCTCGCCAACAGCGGCCCGCGAAATTCTTGACGCTCTTCAGGAATACGCCGTCGAATGCTCCATTCTTAAGGTCGCGGGCACGGAAGTTCTGGATTACGTCGTGGACGAAACCGTCCAGATTTTTGGCGGCTACGGATTTTCCGCCGATTACGAAGTGGAGCGCACCTATCGCGATCAAAGGGTGAACCGTATCTTTGAAGGTACAAATGAAATCAATCGCATGCTTATCGTGGACATTCTGCTGAAGCGCTCCATGAAGGGCCAGCTTGGTCTGATCCCAGCGGCGCAAAAGTTAATCGAGACGGCGCTAACTTCCGCTGCCTATGACCAGGACGGCGAGGGCGTTCTTGAGGAGGAGGCCCGGATTGTGGAGGGCGCCAAGAAAACGGTGCTGTTTATGGCCGGCGTCGCCGTTCAGCGGTATGCGCAAAGTTTGGCGGAAGAGCAGGAAATCGTCGAGGTGCTCAGCAATCTGGTCATCGAAGTCTATGCCACCGAGAGCGCTCTTCTGAGGGCGCAAAAAGCAATTTCAGCCGGTGCCCCCGAATTTCATCGCCACGCGGCACGATGCTACATCCACGACGCTGCTGACCGCATCGAGATGGAAGCGCGCCGCGCGCTGCCGCGGATTGCGGGGGGCGATGACCTGCGCTCGTACAGCGCGCTGGTTCGCCGCTTTCTCAAGCGCGTTCCGGCTGATACAATAGGATTGCGGCGTTGTCTCGCTGATCGGGCTCTCGAACAGGAGCGCTATCCTTTTTAAAAACGCGCTTGACTTATGAGGTTAGGCAGGCGAGAATTACATCATTTATGACCACCTTCGTGGTTCCTAAATTTCAATAACGACTGGGGGTGCAGATCACTTGGCGGAAGTTCGGCTTCAGGAAGGAGAGTCTCTCGAAAACGCCTTGCGGCGCTTCAAACGCAAGGTGCAACAAGAGGACATCATCAAGGAGATCAAGAAGCACTCGTACTATCTGAAACCCGGGGAAAGGCGCCGTGTAAAGGCAGCGCTGGCGCGCAAGCGAGCCCGGAAGAAGACCCGGATGGAAAGGGAGTAGACCCTGCCAGCCTCAACAGAGCTTTCCAACCTTAAGATAACATCGCGCTCCGGTTTCAAGATACTGGCCGGCGAGAGCGAGAGGGAACCTGGATGGAATACAAAGACAAGGCTCTTAAGTGTGTTGACTGCGGGACGGAATTTGTTTTCACGGCGGGCGAGCAGCTTTTCTACGCCGGCAAAGGCTTCCGGAATGAGCCGAAGCGCTGCAAGAACTGCAAGTCGAAGCGGACTTCGCCGGGTGCGGATGCTGCGCCCGCCCATGCCAACTCGCGTGTGGTGACCACTACGGTCTGCTCCCAGTGCGGAAAAGAAACCACGGTTCCTTTCAAGGTGACGCAAGGCAGGCCCGTCTATTGCCGCGAATGCTTCCAGCAAAGACGAGCGGTTGGCGCCGGTTAATATATCACATGACGTCCTCTTGGATTAGCTCTCCGCCGCCCTCTGAATCCCTACCAGGGTAATCGGCCGGCCGTTGGCGAATCTCACTTGGCCGGAATTCCAGCCCTCCTGCCTTAGCACTGCTGCGGCGAATTAGACCGTGGACTAGATCGCGCAGCGTGCTGCTCAAGAAGTCGGTCCAGAATTTTCGAGCGCACACGGAAATTTGTTTTCCGGAGACGTGCGATGGTTTCCGCGAGATTGATTAAGCCTCGCTCAGCTGCTTTGTCGAGAACGGCAAGCGTTCGGAGCACCGGGACGTTTCTGCGCCGCGCTTCGCGATGGGCTTTCGCTTCATCGATCAGAAGCGCGACGCCGAGTTCTTCGGCGAGAAGGATCGCGTCTCTTTCACCGCGGCCGAGCTGCTCGAGCGGGTCATCCGCCGGCAGCTTGGGGTGACGGAATTCAAGCCAATCGGGAGGGTTTTCAATCCAGAGGCGCACGGCATATGGAGTGGCGGGATTTTGCAGTTCTTCCGAGACAGTGATCGGAATCACCACGCGCTGATGAATGGCCGGTAGAATTTCGTTCTCTTCGATGAGAACAAGGTAGTTGATAGGTGAGGTGTTGGAGACGACGGGCATTTACATGCCCAGGCGACGGTACATTTCGCGGTCGGCGTCAAGGTCTTCGAGCGTGTAATCGAGATAAACTCCCGCTCGCTTCAGAAGTCCATCCACTTCATTGTGGCCCGTGCACAAGAGTTCCGCGGCTTGACCAACGCTCAATGCACCGGACCGGCAACCTTCGATGGCAATGTTCTCCAGGAGAACCCTGGACAGGTCTTGGAGGTTTCGGGCCAGGCTTTCGGCCACATCGTCAGGCACATCCAGCGTTACTCGCATTCGTGGGCTCTCCCTTTCGACATT
Source organism: Terriglobia bacterium (assembly GCA_030040995.1). Taxonomy (GTDB): domain Bacteria; phylum Acidobacteriota; class Terriglobia; order UBA7540; family UBA7540; genus JASHON01. The sequence goes on from JASHOS010000231.1 coordinate 20,520, forward strand.
ATACGCCTACATGCAGTCCCGTGCTCTGTTTGTCGTGCTCTTATAACCCTGTCGCTCCGGTGCGGTTGACGGCGCATGACTCCCTGAATCATACTCCGAAAGATGAGAATGGCTGTACCTTTCTTTGCGCCGGATCGATCCGTCCGCCGGTAACATGGAGCCAGCCGCGCACAGTGATCCAAAAATATGAGGGGTGCCCGGGCGCAGCCGGTCCACCGCTCAATCATAGAAACACGCACCCAGCGTGGAGGAGAAGACGATGCTTGGAGGTCACGTTGCGCTTATCACCGGAGCTTCTAGTGGTATTGGTCACGCCGCGGCTGAAGCTTTGGCGCGCGAAGGAGCGTCTGTCGCTGTGAATTACCTCAAGAACGAACGCGGCGCTGAAGACGCCGCGCTGCGGGTCCGCGAGCTGGGCCGGGAAGCAATAACGGTGAAAGCTGACGTCACGCGGAGCGCCGACGTGCTACGTATGGTTAACGAAGTGAGGAGTGCGTGGGGGCGCATCGATATTCTGGTGAACAACGCCGGGGATTTGATCGCTCGGCACGACCTGAGCGACATGACGGAAGAATACTGGGATCAGATCATGGCGCTGAACCTAAAAAGCGTTTTCCTGTGTGTGCA
>JASHOS010000232.1 GCA_030040995.1 Terriglobia bacterium
TACTGCTACCCAGCCCTCTAGCATCGCCGCCGCGCTCCGCGCCCAGGTCGAGGCTATCGATAAGAATCAGCCGATCTTCGATGTTCGAACGATGCAGCAGAGAATCGCTGAGACGGTCGGGTCAAGGCGCTTCAACATGCTCCTCCTATCCTCTTTCGCCTTACTTGCGCTCGTCCTGGCGGCAGTCGGGCTTTACGGCGTTGTCTCGTACTCAGTCTCGCAGCGAACGCACGAGATCGGAGTCCGCATGGCGTTGGGTGCGCAGAAGGGCAACGTGCTTCAGCTTGTGGTGGGCCAAGGAATGGTGCTTGCCTTAATAGGCGTAGCGATTGGGATAGGAGGGGCAGTGGGGCTTACGCGCTTCTTGTCCGGCTTGCTTTACGGCGTCAGGCCGACCGATCCACTGACGTTTACTGTCGTCTCGCTGCTATTGACCGCCGTGGCGCTGCTTGCATGCTATATCCCCGCGCGACGCGCGACGAAGGTGGACCCGGCCGTAGCGCTGAGGCACGAATAGGTGTCGGGTGCCGGGTTTCAGGTGTCAGGGGAAAGCAACCAGCGATCAGCCGTCAGCAATCAGCAAGCCGCGGCTGTCCGCAGTCTCAGAGCATGGGTAAGCGGAGCACGGCACACTGAGGGCTGGTGACCGATTTCCGGTAGTTGTTGCTTGTAGCCATCACGACAAGCGTGCTTCTCACCGTAGACTTGTGGCTCCGCATCAGGCAGCATGGAGCGGGCGGTGTTCGCTGCCTACGAAAGGAGAGATCATGATTCGAACCGTTGAGGGCGTGATTGATGAGCAAGGAAACGTGCGGCTCCTGGAACCTGTAAGTCTGCCGTCGGTGCGGCGCGCGCTTGTGACGATTTTGGAAGATCGTCCAGCGCAGGGCGACGCTGAAGCTGTCGTGCTCAGCGAAGCCGCCCTGGCAAAGGACTGGAGTCGTCCGGAGGAGGACAAGGCGTGGTCGTTCCTGAACCAAGTGCGGTAGTGGTTATACGGTTATGGACACGCGCAACGCCAAACAACAAACGTCGCGAGCCTTGCGAAACGAAAATGCCTTTACCTTCGGCTTTGTATCAGGGCACGGCTTCAGCCGTGCCGAAGCGCAACGCTGAACCCCACGGCTTTAGCCGCTGCAGGGGCTAAAGCCCAGAGTTAAACGACATCGGTTTCGGCACGACTGAAGTCGTGCCCTGATACACTGCGACTTTGCAGGGCATTAGGTTAAAGCAAGAAAGGTCAGCTCATTTTTGTAACGCAACACGAAAAAACGCCGCAGTGTTTCAAAACGAACGCTCCGTTACAGAAAGCGCCCGGAAAAGAACGGCGCCCCATGCTTGAGCTTAAGAGCTTAACCAAGCGATATAACAGCGTCACAGCGGTGGATGGCGTTGATCTCACCATTGAGCTGGGCGAGGTTTACGGATACCTCGGGCCGAACGGCTCGGGCAAGACGACGACGGTAAGGATGCTCACCGGCCTGATTGAGCCCAGCAGCGGCCGTATTTTCTATCGGGGCCGCGACATCCGGCAGGACTTAATCGGTTACCGGAGGCGTCTCGGCTACGTGCCGGAAGAACCGTTGCTCTACCCTTACCTGACCGGACTCGAATATCTCCAGCTCGTGGGGAGGCTGCGTTCCATTCCCCAAGATTTGCTCGATCGCAAGGCCGGCCGTTTTCTCGATCTCTTCTCACTTCACGGGCACCGCTATTCGCCGATTTCATCCTACTCCAAGGGAATGAAGCAAAAAGTGTTGATCGCGGCGGCGCTCCTCCACGACCCCGACATTCTGATTTTTGACGAACCACTTTCCGGATTGGATGTGACGTCCGTGCTTATTTTCAAGCACATCGTCCAGTCGCTGGCGCGAGAGGGAAAGATTGTCCTCTATAGCTCGCACATCCTCGAAGTGGTGGAAAAAGTATGCTCGAAGGTAATCATTCTTTATAAGGGTCGTGTGGTGGCTAACGAGAACGTCGGGCGATTGAGAGAATTGATGCACTCGCCGTCGCTCGAGGACGTATTCAGCCAGTTGGTCTTGCATGAGGACACCGAGCGCGTGGCGAATGAGGTTGTCGAGGCGATGAAGATGTAAGGAAATCCAGAAGGCAGAAAGCTTCACTGAAGAGGATTCCGCTTTGCCTTGAAAATGTCGGCGTAACCCCCTCACCCGGTCCCGCTTGGCGGGACCACCCTCTCCCCCAAGGGGGCGAGGGCAGGCTTCTTTTCATAGTTTCGCGGGTGTCCGTCGGCTGACGGACATGACCAGCTAGCCCAGGCCTGCGCCCTTGACATTCCGTAGTGCCGGGCCAAAGCCCGGCGCTACGACGAGAACAAAATTCTCGTTTCGGGGCGCATGACGGAACAATCCAGTGGCTGAGCTTAAGAAACTGCGCCGCTTTTTCCACGATGAGGAAACCCACTTCGTCGATCTCACCCAGCATTTCTTCAACCGTCTTTTTGACACCGAGCTCATTTCCAAAGAGGCGGAGGCACACCTCGGCGTGGTGCAGATTCTTGCACTGGTGGCCGTTCCGGGGATCTTTTACCTGGTGTTCGCGGTATTTTCCTACGACTACGTCAACCTGTTTTTCACCCCGGCCTTTTACACTGCGACCAGCTCCTCAGACCAATGCCGGTATGTGCTTTTTTCCATGGCGGTCACCGGTATGGTTGCGGTGCTCGAATGGGAGAGGCTGTTCCCGGACGGGCGCGATTACGCTATCCTTACTCCCCTTCCGCTGAAGCTGCGGACAATCTTCGCTGCGAAAATTGCCGCTCTTCTGCTGTTTCTGGGACTTTTCATTTTGGCGGTCGCGGGCCCTCCCGCGATTTTGTATCCCCTGGTCGCGAGCACCGGACTGCGCCAGTATGTTACATTCCAGTACCTTCTCCGGATGATGACCGTGCACGCCGTTGCGGTCTTTTCCGGCTGTCTGTTCATGTTTCTGTTCTTCGTAGTCCTCCAAGGCATTGTGATCAACCTTCTGAAGGTCACGCTATTCAGGAAGATCTCGGCATACGTCCAGGGGCTGGCGATTACCGTGCTTCTCTGGTGGTTTTTTCTATTGCCATTGATCCCGCGGCTGCTGCCGCGTTGGGAGAAGTCAACCAGCCGGCTATTCCTCGCATTCCCTCCCCTGTGGTTCCTTGGCCTCTACCAGACGCTACTGGGCTCTCGCGATCCGCTGTTCTTATCACTCGCCCGAATCGCCGTGGCGGCACTCGTGCTTTCTGCAGTTATTGCTGCGGCTGCCTATTTTGCCTGCTACCGGCGCTACTCCCAGATGGCGCTCGAAACCCCGGCAGGATCAAGGCCCTGGCGTTTCGGAATCGCTGCGCTCGTGAGCCGTCTGCTTGACCGGCGCGTGCTGAGCGAGGGTCTCGAGCGAGCCACATTCTATTTTGTGCTTCAGACTCTGGCTCGAAGCGCTAAACACCGGCTCTACTTCGCTACCTATGTGGCCGTGGGGCTTGGCTTGGCCCTGCTTGGAATTCTCGAATTGACGATGTACTCGACGCGCGTTAATTTTTGGGCTGCGGCGAGCCGGCCGGATGAGGCGCTGCTTTCGGCGCCGCTGGTCGTTTCTTTCCTTGTGCTATCGGGAATGCAAGCCGTGTTCGCCCGGCCTTCCGAGCTGCCAGCCAACTGGATCTTCCAGATCACGGATCAAGGCAATGGCAGAAGGCTCCTGGCAGGCGTGAGAAAAGCGATGGTCGCGGTGGCAATTGTTCCGTTGTTTGCTTTGACGTTCACCATTTATGCGTTCTTGTGGGGCTTCCTCGCATCGCTGCTGACGGTGCTTTTCGGGGTATTACTGTCATTGATTTTGATGGAAGTCTTGTTGTATTCGTACCGCAAGGTTCCTTTCACGTGTTCCTATCTGCCCGGAAAGGCCAATCTACCGGTCATGAGTGCGATTTACGGGCTCGCCTTCGCTTTTTATGCTTATTCGATGGCCTCACTCGAGAGATGGATGTTTCACGAGCCTATCGCCTGGATCGCGGCGGTGGGAGCCGAAGTCCTGATTTTGAATCGCATCATCGCGCTTCGAAACCGCTCTTTTGCCCGTGGCTTCTCTTTTCAGTATGAAGATGACCCGCTGCCGGCGGTACAATCGTTGAACCTGAGTGCCTGACGTGGCACATGGAACAATGCCCTCACCCACCCGTCGGCTGACGGGTCCCTCCTCTCCCGCAAGCGGGAGAGCGCTGGTTTCTTCTTTTTTCTAGTGGAGGTCTTTGACCGAATTTTTCAGAACCCCTGATCCGTCGATAACCGAGGATAATGTAGGGGGACGGCTTGCCGTCCCCTTGATTAGCGCTCCGAAAACAGACGAGGGTAGGGCCAGGCTTGTCCAAATTAGCTCTCAGATCTTTCGAGGCGACGTGCGGCTTCGCCGCCTGCTGTGCGGAAGGGCTGTGCCCTTCCGGAACCGAGCCATACTCCCTAACCTGGTTCGTGCTGGGCGCGCAGGCTGAGCCTGCGCGCCCAGCACGAATATGCAATTTGTGTCTTTGCCCGGAAAGCCGCAGGCTTTCCGCACAGCGGGCGGCAAAGCCGCTCTCAGTTTGGCGAATTTGGACACCATTGAGGGTAGGGCAAGCCCTACCCCTACGCTGCTCGCCTCCAAGGTGGATACCGCGAATCAGGGGAACAGAAATTCGGTTGCCGGAATGATAGAATTTGGACAAAGTGACAGAAAGCGTTCTCCGACCGGTTCTGCGGCTTGAAGAATCTCCCACGGCCGCCGGAAAAGGACAGAGTCACGCAAGGAGGCGATATGTCTGACGGAATGAAGAGGCGGCAGTTTCTAGTGGATTCGACAGCCGGCGTTGCCGGATTCGCGGCAGAGTTCGGCGGCAGCGCTCTCCGCTCGAGCCGCTCCCAAGGAGAAGACAAGGCTCAAGGCGAAGCGGAAACAATCGGCCGGCCCGTCCACGTGGTCAGCATTGGGTTTCAGCTAGGACGACCGCTGGAAGAGATCGCTAGCTGGGTCGATCGCGAGGGAAATCAGGGTGCGGACCTGATCGCTCTACCTGAAACCTGCCGGGGCCAGAACGACACAAGCGAAGAGCCGCTCGACGGCCCCACCGTGAGCGCGATGGCGCGCCTGGCCCGGAAACATCGAACTTATATTGTCTGTCCGATTGACCGGAAGCAGGGAAGCCAGCGCTTCAATTCTGTGGTGCTGCTCGACCGGACGGGAAAAGTGGTATGCATCTACAACAAGATTTTCCCCGTCTGGTCAGGCGAGTGCATGCAGAACCACGTGCTTCCCGGCGAGCAGGCGCGGGTGTATCAAGCCGATTTCGG
>JASHOS010000233.1 GCA_030040995.1 Terriglobia bacterium
GGAGCGGGGGCGGACGTTATTTTTGAGGTCTCCGGTTCAACGGCGGGCGCTGAGAACATGACGGCCCTCGCGCGCACGCGCGGCCGCATTGTGATCGTGGCCATTTTCGCCGAAGCGCCGAAGGTAAACCTCTTTCAGTTTTTCTGGCGCGAGCTGCGGCTGCTCGGCGCGCGCGTTTATGAGCCGCAGGACTTCGAGACGGCCATCCGCCTGGCCGTCTCCGGACGCCTGCCGCTTGACCGGCTGATCACCGAGGAGCAGCCCCTCGAAGGCGTCGATGCCGCATTCCGCCGCCTCGAGGCGGGTGGTGACGTGATGAAAGTTCTCATCCGCTGCTCCGAGGATTGAAACGTTTCTCGGATCTTTCGCGGCATCGAGCCGAAGGGCAGGGTGGAAACTCCGCCTTCTATCACAGAAGCAAACCTGGTGAGGCAGATATCGCCTACGAGGCCACCACTGCCGGGTAGAACGCCTTCGTGAATCTCACTTCGAAGCCGATGGGGCCGATGCTGATCTCGCATCCGCCAAAGCGGCTCTCTGCCGCCATATGGCGGAAATCATCTTGGGTATAGGCCCGCTTTAGCAGCAGCAGGCGGAACGTCCACTTGGTGGTCCATGCATCGAGCCGGCTTCTTCCGCTCTTCTCCACGTAGGCTTCGATCTCATCGAGCGAGGCATCCTTGCGAAGATCAGCGACCACTGCGCGGCCGCCCGACCGCAACACGCGGTGCATTTCGTCCAGGGCCTTCACCGGCCGGGAGAAGTTCTTGAAGGCCGCTGAGCAATAAACAAAGTCGAACGAATCGTCAGGGAACGGCATGGCGGACGCGCTTCCCAGGCGGAAGCCTACGTTCACACCCTGGGCATGCGCGCCTTTCGTGGCAATTTCAATAAACGTGCGGCTGACGTCGAGGCCCGTGATCCTGAAATCTCCTAACTTTGCAAGCTCGATGGCAAAAAATCCGGGCCCAGGGGCCACCTCCAGCACCTCGCTGCGGGCGTGCAGCAAGTCCGCGACAGCCTTGGCCTGCCGCTTAAAGTCCTCCATATCCTTGCGCCGTGTACGCGTGTACCAGCGGGCCATCCTTCCTTCCATTCCCATCCCCTTCCAACCTTTTTGATTTTCATCAGGCATATCTTGCTCCTTTGAAGAAGATCGGCTAGTATTTTCATGGTGCAGCATCTTATTTCCGCACCTTAATAGCTTAATATTGCAGGTAAATTGTGTCAAGCCGAAAACCGGGAAAATCTCAACGCCGCCAGCTTCTGGACCGGCTCTGGAATCTCGGCAGGAAAATGAGTACCCAAACCGTTTTTCTCCACCAAGCCATTGCGCAGAGTTTTGGTCTTAACGCCACGGACACAAAGTGCATTGATCTCATCCTCAGCGGGCCGAAGGGCTCCGTTACCGCGGGATGGCTGTCTGAGAGGACGGGGCTTACGACCGGAGCAATCACGCACATTCTCGACCGGCTGGAGAGGCACGGATTTATTGAGCGGGTGCGCGACACCGGAGACCGCCGCAAGGTATTCATCCGCGTGCGGCCCGAAAGCCTTGAGCCTTTGATTCCGAAATTCGAGGCGATTGGCAAGGCGTTCATGAGCCTCGCCGAGCAATATAACATCCGCGAATTGGAGTTGATCTGTAAATACTTGGAAAGAACCTCCGAAATGTCAGAGCGTCAATTGGCGGGGATCATCGCCGCCAGGCGCTCTGGCACGACGTGACGAAAGTTCTCATCCGCTGCTCCGAGGATTGGAGCGTTGAGGGAGTCGAATACGATGCCGATTCTGGACCGGTTCAAATTGGATGGAAAGATCGCGCTCGTGACAGGTTGCAAGCGCGGCATTGGCAAAAGCGCCGCCGTAGCCTTGGCGGAAGCGGGCGCGGACATCGCCGGCGTCAGCCGCACGCTGGAGGCGACAGGCAGCGCCGTCGAGCAGGAGGTGAGCGCAACCGGGCGTAAGTTCAAAGCCTATGCTTGCGACTTCGCTTCCCGCCCGTCAGTCTACGACTTCGTCGCCCGCCTGCTGGCGGATTTCCCGCACATCGACATCCTGGTGAATAACGCTGGCCAAATCCTGCGCAAGCCCGCGGCAGACTATCCCGATGAGTACTGGGACACGCTGATGGAGGTAAATCTGAACTCGCAGTTCGTGCTGAGCCGCGAGATTGGTAAGCGCATGCTCGAACGGGGCTCCGGCAAGATCATCTTCATCGCCTCGCTTCTGGCTTTCCAGGGCGGCATCACGGTGCCCGCTTATGCGGCGACGAAGGGCGGTGTGGGCCAGCTCGCTAAAGCTCTAGCCAATGAGTGGGCGCCAAAGGGCGTGCAAGTGAACGCCATCGCTCCCGGCTACATCAGCACGGATAACACAACCGCGTTGCGCGCTGATCCCCCCCGTGCCCGTGCCATTTTGGAGCGTATTCCCGCCGGACGGTGGGGCGAGCCCGGCGACTTGCAAGGGGCTATTGTTTACTTGGCCTCCCCGGCTTCGGATTACGTGAATGGAATAATCCTCGCCGTCGACGGCGGCTGGCTGGCAAGATGAAGAAAGATATCGCCCTAAGATGCGGACCGCACATTCACCGCGCGGGGTCCCTTGTTTCCCCGCTCCAGCTCAAAGGATACTTTTTCGCCTTCTCGCAGGCCGTCAAAGTCGATCTCCTGCAAGGCGCTCCGGTGGAAGAAGACCTCCTGCCCATCTTCGCTCCGGATAAAGCCGAACCCTCGATCCCGGATCAATCGCTTAATCGTACCCTGCATCAACGCCTCCCGTGCGGTAAGAGAGCCAACACACATCCGCTCGCGCAACACGCGTAGATGAGCAAACTCTCTCTTACGCTACTCGGACTCTAGCAGCCCCTGGCAGCTTTGTCAAAGGCGAACGTCCGTCATTTCGGAACGACCCGTGACTTGCCTCCGGAGGTCACGATTCCTTGCATCTGAAGGCGGGAATCGACGATTGCAATCTCAACGCGCCGGTTGGCCGCCCGGGCCGCGAGGCTGTCTCCGGGAACTCGGGGATCCGACTTCCCATAACCCTTCGCGATGATGATTTTGGGGTCAAGGCCAGCCTTCACCAGATAGTTGCGGACAGCTTCGGCACGCCGCTCGGAGAGCCTCAGATTATATTCCTGCGTGCCAATATCATCGGTATATCCGAAAACGGAAATATGGTAACCCTTCAGCATCGTCAAAATACCTGCAATCCGGCTCAGAATCTCGCGATTGCCGGGCCGCAGGTCCGCCTTATCAAAATCGAACCTGATGGAATTGCTGCCTAGCGTCATGATCAAGCCCATGGCGGTGCGGCGGGTGTCGGCGATTTGACCGAGAACCTGCTGCAGGCGGTCCAACTCCTGTTCGCGCTGCAGGCGGAATTGCTGCGCTTGCTGCTGAGCCTGGGCCGCTGCATTTTGCGCGGTCTGCGCCTGCTGCCGGGCCAGCGTCGCCACCTTCTGGGACTGCGCTGCGGTGGCTTGCGCCAGATTCCTCTGTTGAGCTGCCTGTTGGGCGCTGGTTGCCGCCTCAGATGCCTGGCGAAGCGCCGCACTCGAGCTCTCCTTCACCTGCGCAAGATGTTGGTCGTTCTGCTCGACCTGCTGGCTGAGACGGGTGACCTCGCTTTGGAGCCGGTTGAGCCGGTGCAGCAGGAACAGCGCGCCGAGCCCCACAAGCGCGATCACGATGAAGGCCCACAAGAGAAGCTTGCCGAACATAGAAGCGGCAGGCTTAATTGAAACGCGTTCTTCGGGGCGAACTAGCGGCATTGCGCTCGCCTTCGTTTCCCATTCCGTAGGTTGCACCTACGGCTAATCACGGCCCGCCCTCTCCGGGGCCATCATGGATCTTGGCGTCCCTCAGCCGCAGCGCTTTCTGCTGGATCGAATCGAGCTCCGGGAGGGTAAGATGCTGCGCCTTAATCAACTGCATCTGGCCGGGGGTAAACCCGCCCTTACCGTTTCCGAACTGGATCAACATCAACCTGGAACGATATTGCTGATCCGTCAAGTCGATCTTCCGGTAGTTGGCTTGGCGATGACTGTAATCAAAATCAAGCCCTGCCGCCGCATCATGCATGCGGTACTCGATGTTCTGCGCATACTGGAGCAGGTTCGAGAAAGAGTCAGGCGCCGCTACGAACGGCATCGGCGGCGCGCTCTGGCCCCAATTCCGGTCCACAATCATTTCCAAGGCGCCGGGAATGATCACCTTGAACAAGTGGCCGCCGGTGACTTGGGCATCGATTCGGACAACGCGCACGTGCGGAAAACTGCCGCTTTGATCTCCGGAGAAGCTGGCCAGCAGCTTCATGAATGCCAAATGTTGCGCGTAGCTGGAGGACGCGTCGAAATACACTGCGGAAAGATTCTGATAGTGGATGGCGCACATGCCGCCCACAGACACCATCTGCATCCCGCTCAGGTCAACTTTCCCGTAGTTCCCCTGCGCAATCCGAAGGTAAAGCGTGGCTTCACAGTGGCCATAACTTGGCACGCTATTGGTGCGGCATGGACATGGAACAGTGCACGGGCAGCAGACGATGCCTTCTCCCTTAATTTTCCAGGCGGCGCCGTCGTAATGGACGTGGTGGGGAAGATACGATGCCGGCTTGGGAACTTGGGCGGAGAGCGCCACGGCCCGCAGCACCATCACCAAGCCCGCGATCAACACTTTATTTACTAAGACTCGCATCTGTGGAAAATCAAACGAAATGATCCGGCTATAGCAATCCTTCAGTTTAGGGATCGCCCGCTTTGTAGCGCCGGCCTTCAGGTGGCATTCGGCCCGCTACCGGGCTGAAGCCCGGCGCTACGCGCCCGAAACTGAGGGGATTACCGGCTACACGACAATACAGCGGACCCGATCGCACACGTTGTAAGCGTACAAGTCGAGTCGTTGAGGGTCGCGCTTTTCCGGCTGCGTGTTACCGGCCGAGTCTGTGGCCTTCGAAACCAATTCCACTACGCCCGGGTTCCTAAGATCGACGGAAGCAACCCACAAGGCCCAGTCGTAGCCGCTGGCGCTAGAGTCAAGAGTCGCCGGCCTCCACTTCCCTGCTTCGCCGGCGCTAATATCAACGGAAGAGATTTTCCCGGAGCCGGACCACGCCAGGCCGCAAACCCGGACCGGACCCCGGCGCAGAACCGCTCCCTCAGCCGGAGCGGTGATTACCGATTTCACCTGAACATGCGGCAAGGGCCGCGCCTCGACACCCCCGAGAACGCCTCTCCTGGCTTCCACATAAGTGTATCCCACCACGGGAAGTGGAGACGAGGACAGCGTAATCTTTTCCAACCACTTCACCGAGTCCATTCCGTACAATCCAGGGAATAGCGCGCGCCAGGGCGCGCCGTGATCGCGGGTTAGCGGGCGGCCATTCAACGTGGTGACGAGGAAGCCCTCCCTCATCGCCTGGTCCGTCGGAACACTGCGCGAAAACCCATCGCGGCCGGAAAGGTGGAGATAGATTCCTGCAGGCAAAGGATGCGCCAGCGCCAGCACGTCCCGCAGAACCCATCCCTCCCAAACGCCATCGCTCACCAGACTGACCGCCTGCTCCGGGTCGCCGGCACATTCGAGCACAGTCCCAATTTTACGCTGGGGAAGGGAGGCCAAACGGTCCGGCGAAACAGATTGCGGTTTTTCCACTTCGCCTTCAATGCGGAGAGACGCCGGCCCGCCTGTCGCCGGCACGTCATAGTGGTTTCGCACGTAAAAGTCTTCCACACGCGTGTAGCGGCCTTCGAGCGTGGCGAGATCGAATTCAACTATGAGCGGGCTTGCGGAAATGACGTGGTGGTCTGCACGGAGCTTCCGGGCGGATGCAAGGAGCGCCGCACCCGCCGAGACCACAAACTCTCGCCGTCGCATGCGGCTATTTTAGCGGTTCGCGCGCGGCAGACTCAAGCGTTGCGAGAAGGTAATCCCTCATTTTCGGGGCGTAGAGGCGGCTTTATGCCGCCATTCCATTGGTGATGTAAACCCGCCGCTACAATTGCGCCCGAAACTGGAGGATTACACGAGAAACTCAACTGGTATGAAAAACCTCCTTCATAGAGGCCCACCACTCACCGGCGGCGCGGGTCGGGATAGGATCCTGCATGGGTTCCATGATCTCCCACCATTCCTGAGTCTTCGGGTCAGCAGCCATCTTGGCCATGTCAGCCTTGTAGTCGCTCCCGATATATTCGAAATAGGCAAACAGCATATCGTCCTTGAGAAAGATCGAGTAGTTCCGGATATTACAGTCGCGAATGGTTTTTAGAACTTCCGGCCATACCGCGGCATGGTAGCGCACGTATTCCTCGATTTTTTCGGGCCGTACCTTTAGTATTTGTCCGTATCGCTTTGCTTGGGCCAAGCTCATAATCCTCCTCGTTAGTGTTCCTTACGGCGCAGCGTCCGGCGACGAGCGCAACAAGCCTTCGCCGGAGGCGCTCGCCGGCGCTGTGGTTTGCTTCCGCGCAGCAGCCAGAGCCTTTGCCGCCTGGTCAGGCTGGCCAGTCTCTTTGTAAAGCTGCGCGAGCTCCTGATAGGCCTCGGTATAACCGGGCTTCAACTCAATCGAAGTATTAAGCTCGGCGATGGCACGCTGCTTCGCTCCTTCGCTTGCCAGCAGCTTGGCTTGCCAATAATAACTCTCGGCATCCTTGGGATTCAGCCGAAGCGCGGCGTCAAGCTCCTTTCCGGCCCCGGCTGGCTTGCCCGCCTGAAACATCGCTTCACCAAGTTCCCTGTGGAAGATTGCTTCACCAGGATCCGTGCTGACCGCTCTCTCGAGGTCAGTGAGAGCACCGCTAAAATCCTTTTGCTTGACCTCAACGGTTCCGAGAAGGAGGTAGGCGGATCCGTAGCGCGGATTCAGCCGCAGCGCCTGGCGACATGACTGTTCGGCCTGCCCATACTGATTAAGAAAATAGTAACTGACCGCCATGCGGTAGGGAATGACCGGCGCTTCAGGGTCACGAGCCTGGGCTTGGGCGAGCATTTTGATCGCCTTATTGTACTGCCCGCGAAGTTGCTGGATCCATGCATCAGTGATTAGGTACTGGGCGTTCCCGGGAGAGTCGCTAACGGCGGAGGCCAAATCCTCCTGAGCGGCGGCCAAGTTGCCAGTCATCGCCTGCGCTTCTCCCGCTAATTCCAGCTTTTCCGACGCTTCTTCTCCCGTAACGGTAAGGCCCCGCAGGACAGCCAAGGCTTCCACGGGCTCTCCGGCAGCAAGGCTCGCGCGAGCCAGCAAAATCCGGACCTCCGCGTTTTGCGGCATCAACTCATTAGCGTCTTCCAGCAAATCACGCGCCGCCTGGATCTGATGGTGATGGAGGCACAAAGTGGCGAGTGTCACCGCCAGTCGCGGGTTATCCGGAATAGCCTGCACGGCGTTCTGGGCCGTCTGAATGGCTTGGCTCGAATGCCCGCTTTCGAACTGCGCGTTGGCCAGTCCCGCCCAGAGACGAGGGTCTCGCGGATCCTGCTTGCGGGCTTCAGCAAAAATCTGGCTGGCTTCGGCCGCGCGGCCCGTGTTCAGGAGGACTATCCCCAGCGCATACCGGGCAGGCATGTAGCTCGGATCCATTCCAACGGCCTTTCGAAATTCCTGAATCGCGGGTTCCGGCTGGCGGTCCTGATCATACGCCAGACCGAGATTGTAGTAGGCTCCTGGAGTGTTATTGCCTAATTGGATGGATTTTTGGAAATCAGCAATCGCCCGCTGCAACTTTCCGCTTGAGGCCTCCGCCATAGCCAGATAACCGTAATTCTGCGCCGAGGGGTCCGCCTGCACCAACCGGGAAAACGTTCGCTCGGCTGCCGCAAAGTCGTTCGCTTGAAGCTCCCTAATCCCAATTTGCACAGCCGGCTGGCTGGTCTGAGCCTGCCCGGAACGCGGAAAGCCCGCCAACGACAAAGCCACAACAACCGCAATGGTCATTCGTAGAATTAATTGGCCTCTGTTTCCGCCAGTACCTAGTTGTCGAGCCGGGCGGCTCGACAACGCTTTTTTGCGGCGCATGGGATCATTCTAACGGCACTCAGGTAAAGTCTCAATGCCAAACCCCGTATCTCGCCATCATGCCCTCAGATTCGGGCACAGCAACGGGTGTAGCACCGACCTTCAGGTTGGCGCGTGCCGGGCTAAACCCGGCGCTACAAGCCCGAAACTGACCGTCTCACGAATTTCGTGCTTGCAGAGCGGGACGCCGGGTAATAGGATAGGACGTTCGCCATTAGCGGATTACGAACTCCAATTCCGCATAACCGGCAGATTCTCCAAAAATACAACGTGAATTCCAGGAGGCTCTATGCACCGCAGGAAGTTTCTGAGTTTAGGTCTCGGCGCCGCCGCTGCACCGGCTCTGGCAAATACCGCTCGCGCGGCGGTAGCCGGAGATCCCTTTCCACCGCAGGCTGCAGAGGCGATCACTCCCGTCTCGCGGCGCGCTGATATTTTTCTCTCCCACCGTATTGGCACCGATCACGCCGAAGCGATTTCCGTGCTCGACATGAACGGCGACGGCCGGCCGGACATCGTAAGTGGCGCCTACTGGTACGAAAATCCAGGACCGTTGGGCGCGGCCTGGAAGCGCCACCAGTGGCGCGATACCAGCGTCTGGCCATTTCGCATTACCGGCATCAACAAGACGGAGTTTGTTGCCGATTGTGCCCAGTTTGTAGTGGACGTGAACCACGATGGTACGCCGGATATCGTTACTGCGGCGTGGCAGACGGACGGCATTTGGTGGTACGAAAACCCTAAAGATCCCAACGCCTTCTGGAAGGCCCACTTTATTTGTCATTCCAAGGCCAGTGAGGGCGGGACGTACGCCGACATTAATGGGGACGGCGTGCCGGACGTCATCATGGGTCACTATGAGCCTTCGAACCTGGTCTGGGTCAATTTCGCTGGCCCGCAGCCAGTCACGCACTATATCGGTGGAAAAACGGTCGACGGCCACGGCGTGGGCGTCGCCGATATCACCGGCAACGGCAAAGCGGATATTCTCTCCGTTCATGGCTGGCTCGAGAACGTGGATGCCGATCATGACCAGTGGAATTGGCATCCGGATTGGGAGCTCGACGAGGCGGGATTTCCCATCATTGGCTACGACGTGAATGGCGACGGTAAGATGGACGTGATCTACGGACACGGCCACTCATTCGGCTTGTATTGGCTGGAGCAAGGCGGAAGCGGCGGCCAGCGTACCTGGAAGCAACACACAATTGATGATTCCTTTTCCGAAGCGCACGCGCTGAAAATGGCCGATATCGACGATGACGGCGAGCCCGAGCTGATCACCGGCAAACGTTATCGCGGCGATCCGGATCCGGGCCTCTATAATCCCCTCTGCATTTTCTACTACAAGCTGGACCGCAGCACTGCCACGTTTACCCGGTTTCCCATAAGCTACAACGGCACCGCCGAAATCGGAACGCAAATTATCGTGACGGATATTGACGGCGACGGAGACAAAGACATCCTCGTCGCCGGCAAGACCGGCGTGCATTGGCTGGAGAATTTGCGCGTCGATAAAGTACCGGCAACGGTGCGCGAACAGGAATTGTGGCTGAACGTGAACTGGCCGTTTCGGGGTGAAAGCCGTCCGGGCAGCCCAGCAGGGCATGAAGTCGATAGCGGCTCTATCGTCAAGTGTAGCTAGCCAGAGACGGGATAATGCCCGGGACGCTCTGGACGGCGAAGCCATACCGAAGCCATAGCGAGCCCAAACTTTCCTTGCAACTCATTGTGTCCAAAATGGTTGCGGTTTGACGCTCTTTTTAGCTCTATAAGCCTATTGTTTTCAATTTGTTGAGCGAAGTTGGCATGGCCCAAATTTGGGTTCGTCTGGCTTCGTTCCTCTAATGTTCCTTTAAAATCATAAACTTACGAGCACGACCCGTGGCATAGGGGGCTGTTTTCTGCTTTTTCCGGTCGCTCGCGAGACCTATCTCTATTTTTTCCTGCGACTTCGCGCAATTCGCCACTCTGATTGCCCTCTGCGGCAGCCTTTGGCAGCACGAGCAGCAGCCGGATGTTTCGATCGATCTGGCGGCAAAGCAAGCTATTCATGCGCAGGTGAAAGAATAACAGTTTCGATTGAGACGGTGGGGACGGGTGAGATGAACGGGGTGATTTTTTTGCGCGGTGCGGCGGAGTCGCAACCAAACCGAATGGGACCCCTGCCTTTGCGCCTTTCAGCGTAAGGTCTCAGTTTCGAGTGCGTAGAGGCGGCTTTATGCCGCCATTTTGCGTGGCGGGATGAACCCGCCGCTACAGTCCTTTAGTCCGGGTTTCTCGGGGCGCGAGCGAAAGGGCCAACGGGGTGCAACGAGCCACTTTCGGCGTATTGAACCCCGCCCTTCCATCGCAGAGGTAAGCCTGGTGAGAAGGCCGCGCTAGAACGTGAACCGCACGAAGAAGTCAATCCGGCGAACCGCCGCTTGGCTGGTAAACGGTCCGGCGGCCAGCGAGTTCGATTGGCCGAAGAGTGGCGAGCCCACGTTACCGTCTGGCGTTCCCAAATTCACGTTGTTTAATATGTTGCGGACGGATACGCCTACAGTCATGTTGTACTTCGCATTCTGAGGCGTTTGCCAGAAGCCCGGATGCCCTCCGCCTCCACTCAGCCCACGGCCGCCCAGCCCCTCGTTGTGCCCGTGGTAACCCCCTCCTCCACCACCGCCGCCCCGATGTTCTTCTTTCTTGCCGAAGCCAAAGGTTTTATCAACGTGAAAATTTAGGGTGAATTCCGAAGGGCCGATACCGTAATCAATAGGGATAAGAGCCTGGCCGATGGCGGGATCGGTGTTGAAAGTACCCAGGGAGGTGGCCACAATGTTAGGTCCGGTCGCGCCCGCAGCAGCGAAAGCCGGCCGTTGGTTAAGAATGGAGGTTCCGAGCAGGTCGTCGCCCAGCGTGATGTTATACGGAGTTCCGGAGTTCCAGACCGTGAAGGGCATCAGCCGGATTCCGAACGGCAGAGTGATCGCTCCACCCAGAACGGCGCGGTCCCGAATGTCAAACACGGACGACCCGTAATCTTCCAAAATGTTATAGGGATTTGACACGTAACCGGTGACGCCGGAGGTGTCGCTGTTCGCATAGTTCAGCGTGTAGAAACCGAAGAGCATCACGGGGCCCTGGTTGGCACTGAAGTTGGCAATGAGCTCGTTCTGATTGTAGAGGCCGTCGCCCTCATATTCAAAGATGTTTCCATCGTACCCGGCTTCGCAGTCCGGGACGGCAGGAAGAATGCCGCAGACGGAGACGTGGTCGAATGGCCGGCCATACGCAGGGTCCGAGGGATTATACAAGCCGAGATCGGGCGTGTTGATGTTCCGGGTCAGGAGTTGGTGAGCTCCGTGCGAATTGAGATAGGTGACTGACGCTGTAATTCCCTTGCTGATTTGCCTCTCCAGTCCAACAGCAGACTGGATGGTATAGGGCGACTGCAAACTCGGATCAATTTCATAGGCCGTCGGGACGGTAGCCGTATTGGCCAGCGAGCCCAGCGTGCTCTGCGAGGGAATGGTGGGATAAAAGTCCGGATTGGCAACTACGTACGATTTTTGATTGAGGCCGTTCAACTGCTCGGCGTTGAGCACCTGCGTGATCATAAAGCGGTCGTAGAACATGCCGAATCCGCCCCGCAGCACGGTTTTGGGCGTCCGGGCGTGGCCAATGCCCCAAGCGAAGCCGAGGCGCGGCGCAAAGTCCGCATGATCGCTAATATCGTTCTGCGTCTCAAACCGCGCGCCGGCGCTAAGCGAGAGATTGCCACGAGCCCGCCATTGGTCCTCCAGATACACGGAGCCATCGGCCAGGTTGTCCCGCGCAAAGGGATTTCCGGCACTGATCGTAAACTGGCTCGGCCCGCCTCCCTCGCCCATAATTTGCGAGAACGGAAGACCCTGCGCCAGGCCTTCCTCCGTAAGCTGGTAGGCTTCGATCGTGGGGAACGTAAACGTCCCGTTGAAGTCTTGGTTGGATGAATACGACTCGTTGGTATCCCGCAGCCGTCCGCCATAGATGATCGTATGCTTGCCAAGAGACATGGTTGCAATATCCTGCAACTCGAAATAGTTCGAGGTGCTGAGGACGCTTCCCAGGGGATCGCCTCCGCTGGTGAACGCCCCCAGCACGTCAAGCGCTGGCGCCGTGCTCGCTGGGATCTGATCGCTAGTATCGTAACGGTATTCAAAGCGCGTTTCATTCACCGTTCTGCTGCTGATCACCTGCGTATCCATGAGCTGAAGGCCTTGTTCCCGCTCGTGAGTGTTGTAGGCTTGCGAAGACAAGTCAAACTGGCCAATCCCGTCGTTGGTCTCGCTGTCGTTCCAGAGAAAGTAGCGCACGGCCAGGAGATTCTTCGAGCTGATCTGCAAGTCCAGCCTTGGCGTGATGTAAAGCCGCGATTGCGGATTCAAAACGGCCTGGCTGAAGGGGGATATGGCAAAGTTGTTGGGATTGAGAACGTACGCGCTCACCACCGTGTTATCGTTGATGTCGCGGTCAAATACGTTAAAAAAGAATGACGCTTTGTGGCTTATCGGTCCGCCGATATTTCCCATCAGGAACTCGGAATGGTAAGAGGGCTCCTGCAGGACGAACGGGCTTCGCGAATTCAATACGGAGTCGTTACCATCGGCAAAGACTGAGCCGTGAAATTGCGACGCGCCTGGCTTGGTGATGATTTCAATACGGCCGTATCCCACCTTGTCATACTCGGCCGAAAAGGGATTCTGGTTGATGTGAATCTCGAGAATGTCCGATTTCGGGGGCATCTGGCCGCCCGTAAAGCCGTCAATATAAATCTGAGCGCCGTTCGGTCCTGCGGCCGGACCCGCCAGCGCCTCGAGCTCGGACTGCATCTCGTCGGGATCGTCAGACAGCGCTTGCAGGGCCGAGCCCTTCAGTACTAGCTGGCTGGCATTGTTCTCAGGGTTGACGTTGAGATGGGTGGCTTCTCCAGAGACGGTCACCTTTTGCACTTGCTGCGCGATCGCGAGCGAGATGTTGATCTGAATCACGCGGCCTGCCAGGATTGTTACCTGTTGCTCTTTGGCCGTGGTAAAATTCGGCGCGATAACCTGAACCCGGTACACGCCCGGCGCCAGCCCTCTGATCACATAGCTTCCTTTGCCGTTCGTCTTCGCTGCCGCCACCACCTTGCGCCCCTGGACATCCAAAACCGATACCGTTGCCCCGGGCACGCCGGCGCCCGAGGGGTCGAGCACCTGCCCGCGCAGTCCGCCGGAAGACGATTGCGCCAAGACCGGCCCCGCCAGCAACAGCGGTGTGATGGTCACCAATAGAATCAACAACCGGGGAAATCGAAGCCTCACTCTATCCTCCTGAAAAGCATGTTCGCGGTGGCCGGGTTTGTTACCGGCGGGTTGCAGGGGTGCGGGCTGCCCTAAGCTTTGGGGGCCATCTCCGTTGAACTCACTGGGGAGATGAAGCAGACTGTTCGCCGCCGCCCGAAGCACCCGCGCCGCCTTCTCCACCTGATGCGCCAAATCCGCTCCAAAGCGACTGCATTGCCGAGGATTGGCTTCCTCCCGGCGAAGTTGTCAAGATAGGCGACGCCCCGCTTATGAGCTTAATAGCGGTAGCGGAGCCGGAAGTAGCTCCTTCCGTGGCAACAATCATCACCACATCACCCTTGCTCAAATCACTCACCGTAATAGCCGGCAGGCTGCTCAAAATTTCACTAAAACGCTGTTGTACTTTGGGTGGCGCAGACGGAGGGGAAGAGCCCGCCCCGTTGTTGGCAACCATTGGCCGGCCCGCCGGCTGACTCGCCTGCCCGCCAGTGTGCTGCCCAGCCCCGGGTACTCCCCGCAAGTCAAGGGCAATTTTTTGGGCTGTGGCTTGAGGAAGTTGGCGCAACTGAGAGTCTGGTGTAATCTTCACTGTCACCGGCCCCTTGGCGATCCGGTCCATCACCGTGATTTGGTTGGCGCCGGTGTCCACGGCGACCACCGCTCCGGCGATGTTCCGGAAGGAACCTGAGACAACCTGTGCGGCGTTGAGCGATGTGCCATCCGCACTGAAAGTTCCGCGCGCGCGAAGCTGGTCACCCGGCTTGATTTCAGCAAACGGGCCGGGTTTGGCGTCTTCGAACCGCACCGATCCCGGCGCATACCGGAGCAGAGAGGTGGTGGGCGAAGTGTGAATGGTGATCGTCTTTGGAATGCCCTCAACGCGCGCCTTGACGGTAACGGTTCCCGCGGCGGGGTCAACAGTCTGCACCAGCCCGCCCACGCCATTCTTCTCCCACTCCATCTGTTCAGTTTGCTGCTCTCGCGCCAGGTCAGTCCGTTTTATTGCAATGAGGGAAGAAGCGAGCAAGGGCTGTCCGGCTTCAGCAGTCCCCATGATCAAAATGCGGTCGCCCACTTGCAAGTCCTGCAACTGCAACGGGGTGGCGCCACTCAGGTTCTTTTGTCCGGGCTGAATGCGGAGCATCCGTGTTGAGCCCTGAATAAGAGCATGCACTTCGGTCCCTGAATCCGTGCGCAGCGTGATGGCCTTTCCCTGGATAGTTTGAACAGTTCCGATCGACCTGACGACGACGCCCGAAGTTGCCTGCGCTGCCCAGAGCGATCCGCTGGGAATCGGAACAGCCAACCAAACGGTTGCAAGGCCAAAAAGGACGGCCAGCGCGCAAATGAGACCTCTCCTCCAGCGCATCCGTTGCTCTGCTTTTTTCGGCGCGCGGGGCCCATTGCAAGCAGAGCTTGCCATCATCAACACGCCTACGAAGTCACCTGCACCTGCACGTCTCAAAGTTGGTACTCCGTTAGGAATTGCTCCTTTGCGGCCATAAAGCCTCGACGTAAGAGAGGGCCTCGGGGTTTCAACTTTTTTGGAGATGGTCTGGGGAGGGCAATACCACACAAACAGTGGGACTTTCTTCGCCTCCACATAACTGTGCTGGGCGATCACACCACAAGGGCGTACGGTGCCGACCTGAAGGTCGGCGCTACTTCGTCGTGGAGGCAGGGTTACGTCAAAGTTGGGGCTTATTAGAGTTTGGAGCGCGCTTTTGTAGCGCAGGGCTCGCTTTTTAGCCCTGTCATGATGGGCCGTTGGCCCGCGAAACCGAATGAAAATGCTCCTTGTCGGCGGCGGCTGAACTCATGACGCCATAAGTCTTTCGTTTTCAGCAGATCCACGCTCAAGCCAGGAGCATTTTCAAGGCTGCCTCTTAGGGCCCCTGGCCCGCGAAAACTCATGAAAATGGGCTGCGAGTTAGGATAGTAGCAGCCGGAGCGGTGAGGCCGAAGCCGCAGTGGAGCCATCGAGGCCGTAAGCGCTGCCTGGTCCGGGGCGTGCGTGTTGAGCGAATAAGTGGGCGTCCCTACGGGATAGCCCGTGAC
>JASHOS010000025.1 GCA_030040995.1 Terriglobia bacterium
GATCTGGTCTCGCACTCGGGCAACTCGGCTGCGGGTGATTTCTGTTACTCATTGAACGTCACCGATATCCACACGGGCTGGACGGAGACACGGGCAGTGTTGGGGAAGGGCCAGCAGGGGGTGCGGGACGCTCTGGAGGCGATCCGCCAGGCGCTGCCTTTTCCCCTGCGCGGCATTGACTCGGACAACGGGTCGGAGTTCATCAACGCGCATCTGTTTCGCTATTGCCGCGCCCAGGCCATTCAATTCACGCGGGGAAGGCCGTACAAGAAAGATGACAACGCGCCCATCGAGCAGAAGAACTGGACGCATGTCCGCCGGCTGCTAGGCTATGTGCGTTACGACAGCGAAGCGGCGCAGAAGGCGATCGACGATCTGTGTGGCCACGAGCTGGGTCTGTTCCAGAACCTGTTTCTGCCTTCGGTGAAGCTGGAGAAGAAGGAGCGGATCGGTTCGCGTCTGCGGCGGCATTACGAGGCACCCCAGACCCCGTTTCAGCGGGTTGCGGCTTCGCCGGTGGCCGACCCGGCGCGGGTGGCGGAACTCCGTCGGCAGCATGAGAGGCTCGATCCTTTCCAACTCTCGGCCACCATTCAGGCGAAGCTGGAAGCGATCTTCCGTCTGAGTGCAGAGGAGTCCAGGAACGTTCCCCCCAGGCCCGCCGACGCGCCGCCCAAGCCGGCGCGGAAGCGAGATTCTTCGCACCGGGCTGAAAGACGTCAGCCGGTTCACGGCGGAGCCCGCGGTTGAAAAAACGCTGGCCCACACGCTGTGGAAATGACGCGCCACAGCGACGACGGCGGCTGTTTACATCTCAAAGCGAAAGGAAAGACAACCAGGACGGGTAACATTCTCAAATTGCAGGACGATTCAGCGAAAGTAACATTTTTAAATTGCTTGACAGGGGCGGCCATAGCAGGTCGTAGGTGAGGCCGGTGACGGAGGCCAGTGTATCTCAGCGGCGATTCCCGGCAAACCATAGCATTCCAGGAGCGTATTCCGTACCTGTTGGCGGGAAGTGAAATTCACCGTTCAATTGAGGCAGGCCACTGAAGACGCCGTCGCCGCGCTGCATCGCTTGGTGGAAGCGGGCGCCGTGCCAGCAGCCGTTTTTAAGCCAGCATGCGAAGAGTGCTCGCTCTATTCAGTCTGCCTGCCGCAAATCACGTCGCGCCCCGGCGATACGGCCCGAGCGGCCCACGATTTGTTCCAAACCTGAGGCGTAGCGCAGCCGCTCGGCTGCCCAGTCCCCGCTTGCCACAATGCTCGAATGGGACTAAACTAATTAAACTAAGTTTAACGAGGGCGCGATGCGTACGGTCAATATTCATGAGGCGAAAACTCATCTTTCTCGCTTAGTCGACGAAGCGGCCAAAGGCGAGTCGTTCATCATCGCCAAGGCCGGTAAGCCGGTGGTTAAAGTGACGGCATTGGACACGCCGTTGGGCGCGCAGACACGCCGTCTGGGCTTCCTGGCGGGACAGATCACGGTACCCCGGGATTTTGACGAAATGGGAAGCGCGGAGATCGAAAAGCTGTTTGGCGGCGCCGAATGAAGCTGCTGCTCGATACACATCTGCTGCTGTGGGCAGCGGGTGAACCCGGACGGCTACCCGCCCCGGCACGGGCGCTGATCAAGGATGCCGCGAATCAGTTGATTTTCAGCGCGGCCAGCCTCTGGGAGATCGCAATTAAACGCCGGCTGGGCAGGGACGACTTTCGTGTTGACCCCGGGCTGCTGCGGCGCGGTTTGCTGGATAACGGCTACGATGAGCTCGCCATTACCAGCGCGCATGCCGTTGCCATCGACAGCCTGCCTCCCATTCACCGGGATCCCTTTGATCGTATTCTCGTCGCGCAGGCAACGGTTGAGGGCATCGCCTTGCTGACAGTGGATCCTGTGGTCGCGCGTTATCGGGGTCCGGTTCGCAAGGTCTAATCGCGTAGCGCCGCAGTTCCGAACCAGACACGTGACGCAGCGCGGCCTTGCGGTCTGCAGCCTGCCGCGGAGGTCCAAACCGCATCGCCTTGGCAAGAGCGTCCGGCCAGACAAGGCCTGAAGGGCCGAACCACCAAAGCCCAGGGCGAGAAGCCCTGGGTTAGACGAGCCGACCCCTCCAGTCCCCTCTCGCAATGACGGGAGAGGGGGGACCGCGAAGCGGTGGGTGAGGGTGCTTCGACACGGGGCTCGCGCCCTGGGCTGGGCTGTTTCGCCCCTTGCAGGGCGCTAGCGTCACCGTCAACCCCCGAAGTGAATGTGTGATCGAACTTCTAAGTCATCACCTCGGGTTTTCTGATCGCTGATGGCTGACCGCTGATAGTTTGCTCATCATGTACCACTGATCACGGGTCACTGTTTCCATGGCCGACCTCCAGCAAAACACGCTTTATCTCCTCACGCCGGGCAGTTACGTCTCGCGAGATCATCTTACGCTGCAGGTGGAAGTGCCCGTCTACCCTGCGGACCTGCCCGCCTCGGAACGCCGCCGGGACACGGTGATCGATACTCGCAAGCTTTCAATCCCTATTCACCATCTGGAATCCATCTGCCTGTTTGGCCCGAGCACGGTGAGCCCGCCCGCCATGGACCTCTGCTGGGAGCATGGAGTGGCGGTGAATTTTCTGAGTGAGTCGGGGCGTTTTCAGGCGCGCATGACGGGCGTGGCGGATACCAGCGTGACGCTGCGGCGGACGCAGTTCCGCGCCGCCGATGATCCCCGAAAATGCGCGGCCATCGCCCGCCAAATCGTTGCGGGCAAAATTCAGAACTCCCGCAATAGCCTGCTGCGCGCGGCGCGGGAGAGCAACAATGCCTCCGAACGGAACGAGCTTCAGAACGTAATCGACGCGCTGGCCAGGCAAATCCAATACTTGGCTGACCCGCAGCCGTCGGAATCCGAGCTCGATGCCATCCGCGGCGCCGAAGGAATGGCTGCGCAGCTTTACTTCTCCGTACTCGCCCTCACGCTCAAGCAGCAGCGGGACGCATTCAGCTTCACCACGCGCAGCCGCCGCCCGCCGCGTGACCGTATCAACTGCCTGTTATCGTTCCTCTACGCTCTGGTGCGGCATGACTGCGTCGCCGCTCTGACAAGTCTGGGATTAGACCCGTTTGTAGGCTTCCTGCACGCCGACCGGCCGAATCGGCCGTCGCTGGCCCTCGACCTGATGGAGGAGTTTCGCCCGTGGCTCGCGGACCGGCTTGCGATCACATTGATCAACCGCCAACAGGTCACATCCGGAAATTTTGTTGAGCGAGAAGGAGGTGTGGTCGAGTTCACCGAGGCTGGCCGGCGACTGGTGATCCAGGCGTATCAGGAGCGAAAACAGGATGATCTCACTCACCCGCTGCTGGAGCAAAATCTGCGCCTCGGGCAAATGCCCTTCGTACAGGCACGGATTCTGGCGCGCCATCTGCGCGGCGACTTGCCGCAATATCTGCCCCTCGTTCCGAAGTAGCGCCGACCTTTAGGTCGGCACCGGTAGCGCAGAGTTTCCCGTTTCTGGAAACTCTGCGGCTTTTCACCCGTCCTCGAGACAAGCCCCACGCTTTCCGAGCGGCGAAGACGCGCTACCCGTAGCGCCCGCTCACATCGAGCACCTGAACTCCGGCGCCCAATTCCGGATCGCTGAATGCTGCTATGGTTGTGGTGGTAGCCTACGACGTGTCGACTGTCGAACCGGCCGGGCGACGCCGACTGGCCCGTGTGGCGCGGGCCTGCAAGGATTACGGCGTGAGGGTCCAGAAGTCCGTCTTTGAATGCCAGATCCGTCCAATCGACTGGGCGAGGCTGCGCGATAGGCTCCTAAGTGAATACAAGGCGGATGAGGATTCCTTGCGCTTTTACTTCCTCGATGAAGACGCAGCAGAGCGTACAGAGCACCATGGGGTGGCCAAACCCGTCGATTTAACGGAGCCGCTGATCCTGTAGCGCCGACCTTTAGGTCGGCACTTTGGCAACGCGGGCCGCTGCTATATGCAACTCCGGCGAAGGAATATCCGGCTAAAAAGGCCTTGTTACATCGGGCCTCAATGGTACTTCCTGACTGCCTGCGCTCAGGATCGCCTGCCGAGGTTCCTGGACGGGTGCCTTGTGTCGGAAACCTTGGGCCTGCTTCGGGAAGAATCACAGGCAAACTGCTTTGCCATTCAGGCTTACTGCTTCATGCCGGACCACCTGCACTTTCTGGCGAACGGGACTCATCTTGCGGCGGATTTTCTGAGACTTACAAAGATTTTCAAGCAGCGTTCCGCATTCGCCTTCAAACAGAAAGCCAGCCTGCGGCTGTGGCAGCATCGCTCGTACGATCACATTTTGCGCCAGGGCGAGAGATGGGAGGCGGTGGCGTATTATATCTGGATGAATCCCGTTCGCAGAAACCTGTGCAGGCGGCCGGAAGAGTGGCCGTTTTCTGGCTCCGATACGGTTGATTGGCGCCGTCTGCTGATCCCGCCAGACGATCTGTGGAAACCACCATGGACGTAGCGCCGATGTAGCGCCGACCTTTAGGTCGGCACCTTGGCAATGCGTACCGGTCCCGCCGAGCGGGGTCGGCACTTTGGCAATGCGTGCCGGCCTGAAGGCCGGCGCTACAGCCCCCGCGAACCATAAGCGCCGGGCCCTTGACCGCAGTTTCGCGCCGCCGCTAAGCGCATGAACCGCAAAGGGCTTGCGCTGCTGCTTGCCGGTTTTTGACGATAATGGAATGTGGTAATTGCAAGTTCGGCGGAAAAGATGTAGTAAGTTCTTGTGGCCGTGCGAGTTGCGGCGGCCGCAGTCGCCCCGCAGAGTAACGCGGGGCGCGGATTGAAACCCCGAGACCTCCGCGTTGAACCATCCTCCGCTACGTCGCCCCGCAGAGTAACGCGGGGCGCGGATTGAAACACAGCGAGAGAAGCGCTTTGCGTGGTCAGGCCCGGTCGCCCCGCAGAGTAACGCGGGGCGCGGATTGAAACCATGAAATCGGCCGCGTTCACTGGATTGTTCATGTCGCCCCGCAGAGTAACGCGGGGCGCGGATTGAAACACGGTCGCAGCGAGCAATGCTACGCCGGTCGGAAGTCGCCCCGCAGAGTAACGCGGGGCGCGGATTGAAACACGCGAGCACGCCGGTCATAGACCGGCGCTACAGTCGCCCAGACACGATGCCGAATCCGGTCTCTTACGTTGCGCCCACGTTCAGCGCCGCCGGATAGCAGCCATGTCTGCCTGTGACGCGGCACTCGCGCTACAAAACAAAAGGCACCCATGAAGGGTGCTTTTGTCTTCGGCGCTTAAGCGCCAGGGCGCTGCAAGCAGCGTTGCCTTACGCTGAAACGAAAGCTATCCGGTGATCACGCGAAAGTTACTGTCCCGCTGCTGATTGTGCTACGGTTGTCAATTCTATGACGGACGCTCAATATGATCGATGACGATCACATCCACAGGAGCCTTTTCCGGGTAGTGGGTGAGTTTGGACTTGTAGCGACGAGCCAGATGGCGGCATGAAGCCGCCTCTACATCAGACTGACCCACTACGCTTTTCCGGCTTAAATAGGTTTGGGGCGAATTTCCTACTGGACAAAGGGATCGAGGAAGATTAAGAATATTGGGCATCAAGGAGGATCCATGGGATCGAAGAAGAGGATTGCTCAGCTCTTGACCGCGATTTTTGGGGCATTTTTGCTTGCGATTGTTGGCTACACAGTACATGCTCGTGAAGCTGCACCCCCCGCCCCGCCACAAGCGGCGGCAGTTAACGGTGCTCCTGGCGCGCCCGACCCTGGGCGCGGAGAATGCGGAAAGATGGGCCGCCCGGCCGCGGGTTTTTACATTCCGCAGAGTAAGACACCCTGGTGCTGGGACATCGTAGCCATGGAAGATGCGGTTCCGACGAAGGCTTATGCAACTCCAAAAAAAGCACGCAAGGTCCTGGTGCTCTGTAAAGCCGTTGGATTCGTGCACTCTTCGATCCCACTCGCCGCAGCCACGATTAAGGAGCTCGGCGATCGGACGGGCGCATGGTCAACCACGATCACTTACGATCCCGCGGATATCAATGCACAGAATCTCCAGCAGTACGACCTGGTCTTCCTGGACAGCACCACCGGCCAATTCCTTGACGATCCGAACAATAAGGAGCTGACCACCGAGCGCCGCCAAGCGCTTTTGAATTTCGTCCGCAGCGGCAAAGGGCTGGCGGGCGTTCATGCGGCGGTCGATTCTTACCACACCAGCCCATCCATGGGTGGACGTGGACGTGCTGCGATGGCCGCCGCGGAATCATTCGTTCCCACAGGCACATGGCCTGATTACAACAAGATGATCGGCGGCTTCTTCAAGTGGCATTGGCCGTACCCGCAGGTCATCACTGTGAAGATCGATGACAAGAAGAGCCCGCTTACCCAAATGTTCCACGGACAGGAATTCGTTATTCACGACGAAACCTACACGATGGCCCAGGACTCCTATTCACTCAAGAACGTCCACGAGCTCACCAGCGTCGACTATTCGAAGATGAGCCAAGAGGACAAGGATAAGGAACCAGCCGCCTCACGACGCACCGATGGCGATTACGGGTTGAGCTGGATTCGCCGCGAAGGCAAAGGCCGCGTCTTCATCGAAGTTCTCGGCCACGACGAACACATGTACGAGATGCCGGTCTACCTCGAACACTTGCTCGCCGGCATACAATACGCGCTCGGCGATTTGCGCGCGAACGACGCTCCGACTGAGCGGTAAAGTTTTTGGGCTACAACTGTAGCGGCGGGTTCATCCCGCCAGGCAAAATGGCGGCATAAAGCCGCCTCTATGCACCCGAAACTGAGACCTTACACTAAACCCAAGGTCCCATTCGGTCCGGTTGCGACTCCTCCGCACCGCGAAAAAAAATCGCCCCGTCCATCTCAACTGTCGCCACTGTCTCAATCGAAACTGCTAGTCTTTTACCTGCGCATGAATAGCCTGCTTCGCCGCCAGAGCGATCGAAACATCCGGCTGCTGCTCGCGCTGCCGAAGGCTGCCGCAGCGGATAGCGCAGAGTCTCTGTCTTTGAGACTCTGCGGCTTTTATCCCCGCAACTCGATAAAAGCCTTAGATAAAATTGGAGATAGGTCTCTCGATCGACCGGAAAAAGCAGAAAACAGCTCCCTATGCCACGGGTCTTTCTCGTAAGTTGCTGATTTTAAAAGAAGATTAGAGGAACGAAGCCAGACGAACCCAAATTTTGGCCCTGCCAGTCACGCTCAACCAAATGAAAACAAATAGCTTATCGGGATAAAAAGAGCTGCAAACCACAACCCTTTTTGACACAAAGGCTTGCAAGAAAAGTTTGGGTTCGCCGCGGGTTCGGTATGGCTTCGCCGCCCAGAGCTTCTGGGGCATTACCCCGCGCCTGGTCTTCTCACGAATTTCAGTGGCGGAGATGGAGGCACAGGTGTCAACCCTGTCGCAAAAGCGGTAGTGGGTCAGTTTGGACTTGTAGCGGCGAGTTTACCTCGCCAGATGGCGGCATGAAGCCGCCTCTACATCAAACTGACCCACTACGGGGAAACCGGTTCCCATGGGATCGTGAAAAGACGAGCCGTTGCTCCATGCGGCGGGATTGAAAGTTGCCCTTTGCCTCGGTGTGGTGAGAAATCCGGGTGAGCGGCTTCGGCGGCTCGCCGGTCACAGACCGGCGCAATGCGTCGCCTCGCAGTCGCATTGCGAAGCAGTAAGGCGGCCGGGCGCAGATTGAAACTTCGTGTGCCGACCTAAAGGTCGGCGCTACGCTCAGCCGTACCCCATTTGCCCGGCGGGCGCGATGCGCATCAGTGAGGGAGTCCGGCGCTGGGGACCATTCACTGGACGGGTGAGAGTGGCAGAGACGCGGCTTCGGGGCCGAAGATGAGCCTCGAAAACCTGCTGATGCGCGCGCGTTCGGTGTGCATATGGCGAACGGCTGCCAGGTAGGGCGTAACCAGGAACGGGGCCGCTCCAAGGCTCAGGAGAAACTTGCCCGCGCGGCTCGGCGGAGAAAACTCGCCGTTGTGGACGGAAAGCACCGTGGGGTAGTAACGCAGGACTACGCCGTAGATGTCGGCGGCCAAGGTGAGGTGGTTCGGGTCGGGCCCGAAAACCTCCGTGCGGCCCATCCGCACATCTTCCAAAAATTCTTCACGATTTCTGGCGCGGCTTGCGGTGTAGGTACGGCCGATGCGGCGCAGCGTATGTGAATCGCTGCCCGCAACCACGCTGATGCGTTTGCCAAACTCCCGGGAGCGGTCGAGCAGCGCCTTGATGAAAGCGTTATGCTCCTTTTGAAGGGTTCCGTTCCGGGCTTCGAATATGTCGAACCACTCCACCATGCGCGCGATAAATTCCCGGACGCGCGTCGCATTCCCAAAATCATGAAAAAAGTGGTTCAAAACGTGAACCAGGTTGCGAGCTTTCAGATAGCTTATCAAGTCTGCCGCATTCTCTCGCAGCTTTTGGATCTCGCGGTGGTGGCGCTCGTCATGGCCGTAAACGCCGATGTGAATGTTGTGCTGGAATTCCGGAAGCCGCGCTGTGACTTCCTCCCCCATAATGAAATCCGGGGTATTGCCCATCCGGTTCAGTACTTCAAGGCAGCCGTCAATGGAGTCATGGTCGGTGATGGTCACCAAATCCATCCCGCGCCTTTTCGCCCGGCGATAAACATCCAAGGGTTGTGAGTAGCAGTCTCGGGCGTGAAGAAAGCGAAGGTGCTTCACCGGCCCGGAATGGCGGCTGTGGCAGTGCAAGTCGGCCTTGTAAAGCTTGCTCAACCCCATAATGCCTCTATGTTACGCAGCTCGCGCGCTGAGAGCAACCGAACGTTTGGTTGCGCAGTGGGTCAGTTTGGACTGGTAGCGGCGAGTTTACCTCGCCAGATGGCGGCATGAAGCCGCCTCTACGTCAAACTGACTGACCCACCCCACCACGGTAAATTTGTTCTAGATTTTACGCTCGTCAACCCCTGCGGGGTTGCTCGGTCACCGGGCTTTCTGTTTCCGTAGGTTGCACCTACGGCTACTCACACAGTCCCGCTCTGCGGGACTGCAGGTAGCGGCAGCGTAGGAGCAGAGGTTTGCGGCGGGGTTAGAGTCCAGAACAAATTTACCCTGCCCCACCCCACTACGTTTGGTTGACGCAACTTCGCTGACTATGCTATATCTCCCCATTGAGCTATCAATGCTCCTTCTCTCCTGAGGGCTAATCCTAAACACCGGATTTGAGTGGCTGCAACTTAAACAGTGCTGCAGCTTGACTACTGAAAGGTCGCCGGAGGCCAGTTCTATGGATTGTTTTTCTCTTCTATCGGCTCGTCAACGAGTCCAGTCTCTCTTTTCGGGTCTTGCCCCCTCCCGCCCAAGGCTCTTCAAAGTGGCGATGGCGCTCGCGGCGGCATTGGTTGCGGCTTCTTGGGGCGCTCGCGGAGCCTTCGCTCAAGCTCCCGCCGAAGCTAGCGGCGAAGCCAACCTCAGGCTTCCCGATTTTACGAAGGTTCAGTTTCTGGGCGTAGATGGCCACCGGCTGCTGCTGTTTGGAATTCTGTTCTGCATCTTTGGGTTGATCTTTGGCCTGGTAATTTACAGCCGCCTGAGGAATCTGCCGGCCCACCAATCCATGAAGGAAATGTCTCAGTTGATTTGGGAAACGTGCAAAACGTACCTTGTTGCTCAGGGTAAGTTCCTTTTCCTGCTTTGGGTGTTCATTGCCGCGATCATCCTGGTGTATTTTGGCGCGTTGCTGCACTTCGGAGCTCTGCGCGTCGCCGTAATCCTGGCCTTCAGCGTTTTGGGAATCTGCGGCAGCTACGGCGTGGCGTGGTTTGGCATCCGCGTGAACACTTTCGCCAACTCCCGCACGGCTTTTGCCAGCCTCGGCGGCAAGCCGTTTCCGGTGTACGAAATTCCCATTCGGGCCGGAATGAGCATTGGGATGATGCTCATCAGCGTCGAGCTTTTGATGATGCTCATCATCCTGCTTTTCATTCCCGGGTCTTACGCGGGGCCGTGCTTCATCGGCTTCGCCATTGGCGAATCTCTCGGGGCGGCGGCCTTGCGCATTGCCGGCGGCATCTTCACCAAGATTGCCGACATTGGCGCCGATCTCATGAAGATTGTTTTCAAGATCAAAGAAGACGACGCCCGCAACCCCGGCGTGATCGCGGACTGCACGGGAGACAATGCGGGCGATTCGGTCGGACCCAGCGCGGACGGCTTCGAAACCTACGGCGTGACGGGTGTCGCGCTGATCGCCTTTATTCTGCTGGGCGTCAAAAGTCCGGTCGTTCAGGTTCAGCTCCTGGTGTGGATCTTCGTGATCCGAGTGGCGATGCTCGTGGCAGCAGCGGGAGCCTATTACGTGAACGCCGCTATTGCCAAAGCCCGGTACGGCAAGGCGTCGGCGATGAATTTTGAAGCACCTCTCACCTCTCTCGTCTGGATTACGTCGTTCGCCTCCATCGGGCTCACCTTTCTCTCTTCCTGGTTCATTCTTCCCAGTCTCGGCGGCGACCCCTCACTGTGGTGGAAACTCTCGACCATCGTCTCCTGTGGAACCCTGGCGGGAGCGGTGATCCCGGAACTGGTGAAGGTTTTCACTTCCACCGAGTCGCGCCACGTCAAGGAAGTTGTGGTTTCCGCGAGAGAGGGCGGAGCCTCGCTCGATATTCTCTCCGGGTTCGTGGCGGGCAATTATTCCAGCTACTTTCTCGGGCTGGTCATGGTGATCCTGATGGCCATAGGCTCCTGGGTGAGCGTGAAAGGCCTCGAAGGCATTATGCTGGCCGCGCCCGTATTCGCCTTTGGCTTGGTCGCTTTCGGGTTCCTGGGAATGGGTCCGGTGACGATTGCGGTTGATTCCTACGGTCCGGTCACCGACAATGCACAATCAATTTACGAGCTGTCGCTTATCGAGCAGGTTCCGGGCATCAGGGAAGAAATGCAACGGGACTACGGCGTCACCGTGGATTTCGATCGCGCCAAGGAAATGCTGGAAGCGAACGACGGAGCCGGCAATACGTTCAAGGCAACGGCCAAACCCGTGCTGATTGGCACGGCGGTTGTCGGCGCCACCACCATGATCTTTTCCATCATTATGGCGCTCACGCTGGGGTTGACGCAGAACGTCAGCAAATTATCGCTCCTCCACGCGCCTTTCGTCTTAGGCCTCGTGACCGGCGGCGCAATTATCTATTGGTTCACTGGAGCTTCGACTCAAGCGGTGACGACCGGCGCTTATCGCGCCGTGGAATTTATTAAAGCCAACATTCACCTGGAAGGGGTGGAAAAGGCCTCGGTTACCGACAGCAAGCGCGTGGTTCATATCTGCGCGACGTACGCCCAGAAAGGGATGATTATTATCTTTCTCGCCGTCTTCTTTGTCACCCTGGCTTTCGCGTTCCTCGATCCCTTTTACTTCATTGGCTACCTGATTTCGATTGCCATCTTCGGCCTCTACCAGGCCATCTTCATGGCCAATGCTGGCGGCGCCTGGGACAATGCGAAGAAGATCGTGGAAGTTGAGCTGAAGCAGAAAGGTACGGCCCTTCACGATGCCACCGTGGTTGGCGACATGGTTGGAGATCCGTTCAAAGACACTTCTTCAGTTGCATTGAATCCTATCATCAAGTTCACGACTCTCTTCGGCTTGCTGGCCGTAGAGTTGGCCGTACGGCTGACCGCTCAAACCGGCGGCGGGCTTACCCACCTCCTCGCCATCGTCTTTTTTGCAATTTCCTTCTACTTCGTCTATCAGTCGTTCTACGGCATGCGGATTCGCACTGCCGGTCCCGCCGAAGCCGGCTCGGGCAGCAACGCCGAGGAAGACAAAACGGTGATTAGCGCAAAGTGAGCCGTTGCCGTGGGTTTCACCCCGCCCTGCGGGACGATTCACGGTTTGCCCCTTCGAGACAACTGCCGGAGCTTGCGAGTTGGTAGCGCAGACCCGCGGCATTCGCGGGTCTGCGGCTTTTGTCTGAAATCTCGGAGAAGCCGCGGACCTGAAAATCGGAGGTCTGCGCTGCTCGCGAGCTAATAGCCACTAACCTGACTTTCGCAGTTGAGGCCCTAGAGCCGACCTAAGCCTTGTCTTTTCAGCAAGGCGATCGCCAAGGTCGGCACTACATTAGGAGCCTTTGCGGGGCGGCCTGCGAAGTCTCTGCGGCCTTGATCCGGGGCGGCGGTTGGGCGGGGAGCTTAAGCCCCAATCGGTGCAGGATCAGTTGCTGCTCCGGCTC
>JASHOS010000026.1 GCA_030040995.1 Terriglobia bacterium
CCATGCCCTCGGCAGCCATCAACAC
Source organism: Terriglobia bacterium (assembly GCA_030040995.1). Classification (GTDB taxonomy): domain Bacteria; phylum Acidobacteriota; class Terriglobia; order UBA7540; family UBA7540; genus JASHON01. The sequence goes on from JASHOS010000026.1 coordinate 26, forward strand.
GATCCGGGCCCGGAGCACGAGTTTCTGTGCCGTGCTTCGTCCTCGTATCCACCGATTCAGTATCGATCGTTGTTCTTCGGTCACTCTCAACGGCTTCGCTGGTTTCCACATGAGCGAAGCTAACACAAAGAAGGCCTCATTGTCTACCTATTTATGTGGCATATGACTAGCGGCTAGCTCGCCGTTCCGTCCGCGTTCACCGCGCGCGTGTGCTTCTGCCGGTACTGCTCGATGAGCACCGGATTTTCCTTGCAGAACTGCCGGTAGGCGTCGGCGTAGCCAAGCTTCTTATCGCTCATGAGCTTCCTGACGCCCAAGTCAACTTCCTGATCCACGTCCGGGCGCTCCGAATCGCCAAAGCCCGTGCTGCCCAGCTTCACGGCTTGTGGCGCATTCTTCGCGTATTCGGCGAATTCGGCTGGGCGCTCCAGCGCATCGCGGAAGAAGAATACGCGATGGCGCGGCAGAATCTTGCCTTCCTGGATCGCCGCGTCGATCATCTTCTCCGCTTCCTGGGCGCGAATGTAATCCGCGAAGGTAATCCTGCCCAGATCGGCAAGCTGGATCGCCCTCTGCGTGTCGATTTTGCCGCCTTTCGCCACTTCCGTCAGTAGAAGCGAGCGGCGCTCCGCTTCGCGCGCGGTTTCTTTCCCGTCTTCATTGTCGTCGGGATTGACGCCCAGATGATTAGCCACATGCTGACGCAAATCCTGGTCGCTCATGCAGCCCACATCGGAGGTACCATCGCTCAGGATGTGATGCCCTTCGTGCTTCGATCCCTTGTGCCCTTTCCGGATATTCAGCATCGGCAGATCGTGTCCTTTCTTGCCGTCGTCTTCGCCCTCGGAAAGCTTTTCCTCGGGATCTTCGAGCTTTTCCTTCTTCTTCTCTTCCTTTTCTGCCATCTTCATCGCTCCTTTCCAGATGATTGTTCCGTCAGAGAGCATGATCGGTGGCAGCTCTTCGAGGAACGGATGATTAGTCAGCGCGCCGCTCGTTAGAGTGGCGCCTTGCGGCTCGCCTGTTTCCTTGTCTTTCGCTCCCCAGTCGATGGCTGGAGAGAAAAACCGGTATTGCCCGGTGCGTAGCATCTCCTCAGCCTGCGGCGTCCATTCAACTAGAGCCTGGAGGCTAGCGGCTTGGGACTTGTCAAGCCCCGAGTCCCTAGACCCTAGTCTCAAGCGGTGAATCCATCCAGCCGCCGGGATCGCGCCGCCTTTCGCCACTTCCGGCATTTCGCTGGCGTGCTCGTAATCGATCGGGATCATGCCGTTCTGGCGCTTATCAAAATTGCGCACGATGTCGGCCATGTCTTCCTTTGAGATCGAAAAGCTGTGATCGCCTTTGTGCCAGCTTCCCGGCACGGCGATGGCAATCTCGCGGAGCTGGGTCGATGGACCGTGCAACGTAACGCCCGCAGGCGTATCGACTGCCGTCCCGGCATCGGCCAGGAGCACCGCCAGAGTGGTCCGGAGTCCGCGGTCCGAGGTCGGAAGTCCGTTGACTCCGGACTCCGCACATCGCACTTCCGACGAGTACTCCTTCTCGAAATTGCTGGTATCGATGCCGTACTTGTGCGCCCGCTCGATGATTTTGAGTTTCAGCGCGGCCTTCGCGTCTGCGGGAATGCCCTTCGACTGGTTGAATCGAGCCATGGCGTCGCGCACATGCGAGGCGTCATGTAGCGGAAACTTCCACGTGCTAGGCTCATCGCCTGGCGCGTAGCCGAAATCGCCCCTGTGGACTTGCGTACCGCCTACTGTGGCATAATCCTGTTCCGCCATCATTCCTCCTGTTGCGGGTAGCGCAGAGGTACGCGTTTCCTGCGTTCCTCTGCGGTTTCTCCGCGCCGGGTGCCTACAAGCCGCAGAGGAGCGCAAAAGGCGCGCACCTCTGCGCTACCGCATTTCCACAATAAAAACATCCGTCCGGCACATCCCATCCCCAACCGTCGGCCCTCCCGCGTGCACCGATATGGACTGCGCGGTGTTGCAGCCGGGGCTCATCTCCCACTCCAGGCCGCTCGTGCCATCCGTTACGGTGCCATTCACAGCTGTTGGCCAGTCTGGCTCAGTCGCTCCGCTGGTTCCGGGCGAAATCGCCATTTCTTCGTTACCATTGCTGTCGATCACTTCTTGATACTCTGAATAGGAAGTGCCCTGCTGCCATGCGCAGGTTGTGAAGCAGCCTGCGGAGTTATTCTCCAGCGTGCCGTACCACATTCCCGTTTCCGTCCCAAGCTGCCCTTGGCCATTCGCGTTCGCCCAATCCGTTGCCCACATGCAGTATTTTCCGTCCGGGGAGCACACCGGCATCGAAAGCGCCTGATACGAGGAATCGGCGTTCGAAAGCTGGTTTTGAACGCCGCTGGCGCGGTTGTGTGCGAATCGCCAGACGGTGCCATTGCCGGAGCTTGAGACCATATCGATCTCATGGTCCCAGGTGCAATGCATGCCCATCAGCGGATAGTAGTAGGTCCAGAAGTCGTAGCTGCTCGCGGTGAGCGGAGCATCTCCTGCCAGCGTCAGCTGCGTAGAAGACTGCACGGAGGCAACCTGCGCCCACGCGCCTACGCCCAGACCGGAGCCTTGTTCTCCGGATGTTCCGATCCAGATATAGTCCCCAACCCACGATGAGCTAAAGGACGTTCCGCTGCCCGTCACCGTCGCTGACCCTGCGGTGGTGCTCACGGTGCCACTTTGCGCGACCATGCCCACGAATGGCTCGACGAATGACGACCACAGGACCGGCATCGCGTCCGCAGGATTGTCGTAGGTCCAGTTCGAGTGGTAGTCCGAAACATTGCAGCCCGCGTTGGGAATTGCGGCGTAGGGATTGTAATACGGCGGTCCCTTCGGGATAAGGTGCGTGTAGTTCGAGCTGGATGAGTCCGCGTTCGGACTGATACCAACATCGTAGGGCGACGCGACGCCTCCAGATGGAGGAGCCTGAATGTTGTAAAAGATGTAGGTTTGCCCAACGCTCTCGTGGCCCTCGCAATAGTCGCTGCTCTCAGTAATACACTCAATGGTGTTCGCGGTTCCAGGCTCCCAGAGCACGTAGGTGCCCCCGCCTTTGCCGTTTGACACCGAGATATTCGGCTCGGCGTTCATCCAGCCGCCGGTTCCCGCGTCGGTTCCATGCAAGTTGTATCCCGCGCCGTTCAGCGTGGGAGGCGCCGCGCCCGTGGTTGAGTAGCTTGCGAGCGTAATCGCCGCTGAGCAGCTCTGGCCCGACATCTGAAGCGTCTCGCCCCCGCTCGCCGTGCCTGCATAGACGTTGCAGGTGTTTGTCCAGTTGCTGGTATAGAAGCTGGATTCAGTCCCTCCAATCGACTGGCCAGAGATGGTGATCTCGCCCGTGGCGCTCAGAGGAATGCTTTGCTCCGCCGAGGGCGTGCTCTCGAATCCATCCTCCGTCACGCGCGTCAGCTCGACGTAATATTCAGCCTCTGCAGGCATGCTGCCGGTCCCAGTGGTCGCCGTGAGCGAGCCGCTTGGCAGCGTCGGAGGCGCAGCCGCAGGAATCGAGGCGCTCTCGGCGGACATCCCGGTGCCTCCCACCATTCCATACTGCGTGCTGTACCAATAGCAGTCGCCGCTCTGCGTGTCATATGCCGCCAGCGCAGTCGAGCCGAAACTTGCCTCAAGCCAGGTATCGCCAAACGATACGCCGTCGAGAAAGACGCTGCCAGAATAGTAAGTTCCATAATCCGGGCAGGTGCTAAAGTTGAAGACGAGCGACCCCACGCCATCCGAGCAGGACCCGCTGTTGGAAGACGAACTATCGTAGCTGTAGGAGCACAGATCCTCGCCCGTTGCGTAGTACATGATGCCTGGCGTTTTCGAGCTCCACGAGCCAGCGTAAGGCATCTTGCAGCCCGGCCAGGCGGAGCACACCGGCGTCACTGTCATCGCCTTTGGGCTCAGGACATAGAGCCGGTCGCCATATTCGCCAGATCCCGTTGAGGAGAGCGGCACGTAGAAGTAGTAGCCACTGATCGACGAGTCGTAGACCGACCAGTAGTTAGTCCACCAGGTGCTCGGTCCGCTGGCTCCCCCGCCGATGGGCTTGCCGCCTGGAATCATGCCGTCGGTGGCGCGCACTTCCCGCTCGCCGAAATCGTTGATCCATGGGATATTCACCTGTGGACCATTATCCGTCCAGGTCCCGTCCACGTTGGTCGCGTAGTTCTTGCCGAGCGTTCCGTTGACGATGCGATCCGTCCGCGCGCATGGCGCCGGCACAAATCCCGCGCAGGCAAGCGACGTGCCGCTCCCCTTCATCCCCTGCGCAGTCAGGCCAGAAGCCAGAAGCCAGAAAGCAGAAAGCAGAAGGGCGGTGATGAGTGACGAACGACGAGCGATGAGCCGAGCACCACGCGAACCACACTTCTGGCTTCCGATTTCCGGTTTCTGCTTTTGCTTCTCACTCATCACTCATCCCCTTGGTCAGTCCGGGTTCCCGATACACGTATAGTTGAACGTAATGCTCGTGGAAGGCTCTGCGCTTACGCTTGCCGTTACCGCCGCCGTCGAGGTTGTCACCCACCAAGTCAGGCTGCCGGGGTTCGAGGTGGGTGTGAGCGTGCATGCGGGCGCATCCGTGTAACCCGCTCCAAAGGTTTTGCTTGCGCTCGTCTCGCTCGTTGTGACCGTGATCGTCCCCGCTATGTCGGAGCTGGCAGCGTTCTGCTGAATGTGATCGTTGTCAGACGTAAATCTCAGGCCCCCGTTGCTGTAGACGAGGCCGCTACTGCTCACATAGAACTCAAATGTGCTGCCCACGGTGCCCAATATCAGGTTGGTGCTGAGCCCTGATGGCGCCGCAACCTCAAGATTGCCATCTACGATGAACCTAGCGTCTGCCGAATTGCTAGAGCAGCTGGAATTCGACAAAGTAAACTGCGGCCACGGGTTCGTACCTGTTCCCGGCGTATTCTGGATCGACCACGCATCCGCGCAACTTTCGGAGCCGTTCCACATATCCGCGCCCAGCGAGAGCGATGGCGATGCCACATTCACGCTGGAGGTGGCTGCCGTGCTCTGCTGCAACGTCAGCAGGCTGGTCGTCAGCGACGAATCGAAAGCGGTCGCATTCGCGCCCATATTCAGCGTTAAGCTCGTAGACGGAGCGGTCAGCGAGGACCAAGCCGTCGATCCGCCGCTGCCCGAGCCGCAGGGTGTGCCCGCGTCCCCGAGCGAGTTGGCGGACGCCCACTCCACGCAATCGCCGGTCGTGGGCGTCGTCGAGCTAATTTCTGGGATACGCGTGCCTCCGGCGCAATCCGCGCCTGGCGTCGAGGATGACGCGCACAGGACGTTGCCGCCTTCGCCGCTCATCGAAAGGAACGTGTCGTAGGCGCCTCCTGTGCCGTTCGCGGAGGGCGGCGCAGCACCGTATTCGTTGTATGAGCTAAAAGTGAATCCCGTGCCGATCGCGACCGTGGACTGGAGAGCCCAACTGCTGCCGGTGCTGGGCTTCGCATAGACCCGGTATTCGGTCGCGTTGGGCGGGGAGCTGGCTGCGGGGCCTGCCCCCGTGAACTCGCAGTCTCCGCTGGTCGTGCAGGTCGAGGGCGTTTCGGGAAGCGTCTCGGACGTCCCCACTTCGGTCTCGCCCGCGGGATTCACGTAGGTGAAAGCAATGTCGTACACCGTACTCGCGGCAAGCGATCCGCCGGATGCGGCCGTCGCCGATGGCTCTGCAGGGGCCGTCAGCGCCGGACTTTGGAATTCGACAAACGGAGCGAGCGATGTGCCTCCGGGAAGCTCGACGGCTGATGCCGTAGCCTGGTTCAGCGCACCAAGCTGAAGCTCGTTCCCGGTAAGAAACACGTTGCCGTTCGCGCCGATCGCGAAGACGCAGCCGTAGCTCGAAGCCGCCTGGGAGCAGATAGGCTGAACGGTTGGAGAGGCGACGTTGTACACCTGGAAGATGTCGTCGGTAAGTCCCGACCCGTAAGATTCGCCTGGAGCCAGGACCAGCGTTTGCGCGTTCTGGCTCGCTGCAGCATTGCCCGTCACCGTTTCAGTACCGCTCGTCTGGCTCCAATCGGTGAAGCTAACTGCGCCGCTCGGCGTACCGCAGTTCGCGTTTCCATTCGCCGCAATACCGGTGGCGAACTCGCCGCTTGAGCATTGCGCGGGCGTAGCGGCTAGCGCCGTCGCCGTTGCCGCGTTGCCCGTAGTGCTCTGATTCAGCGTAGGGAAGTTGGTCAGGTTGGCAGCGCTCACCGCTGGAAGCTGGCCGCTCGAATTAAGCTGGACCAAATCATTATCGCCCGTGCCAACCGTATAGGACGCTCCCCACGCGCTTCCCGTCGAATTGGCCACGCCCGCGCCAGGATAGACCATGCCGTTGCTGCCGCAGCTCGTCCAATCGAGCGCCGAGCTGCTATAACCCAGGCAATCGCCGGTCGCCGGCGACGCCGCGAGCTGCGTGGCGGCCACCGTGCCACTAAGGTTCGAGAAGGGAATCGTGGGAAGCTGCGAAAGCGTAGCCGTGCCGGAGAGATTCGAGAACGCAACCTGGGCACAATTCGCCGCGCCGCTGGCCGCGATGCCTGTCGAGAAGCCACCACTCGAGCATTGCGAGGGTGTCGCCGCAAGCGCCGTCGCCGTCGCCGCGCTGCCCGTCGTGCTTTGGTTCAGTGTGGGGAAATCGATGAGGTTTGCCGCGCTAACCGCGGGGAGCGCGCCCGCGCTCGTAAGCTGGACAAGGTCGTTATCGCCTGTCCCAACCGTGTAGGACGTTCCCCACGCGCTGCCCGTCGAGTCGGGCACCCCTGCGCCAGGATAGACCATGCCGCCGCTTCCACACGCGCTGCTCGTGGTCGTCAGCAATCCGCCCGTGCTCGCCTGGACGCAGTCTCCGGATGTCAGCCCGGAATCCGTCACCGATGAAAACTTTGCGGCCACGCCTACAGTGTCGCCGCTGAAGTCCACACTCCACACGCTGGTGCCAGAATTGTAGAGGTGCAGCAGGTAGGATCCGCTCCCCACCTCCGTGACCGACGGATTGATCGCCACAACGTCAGGATTTCCAGTCGTGTCGAGAGTGGGATTGACTAAAAGGTTTGGTGAGGTCCCAGACCCTGTGAGACCCAGCGCAATATCAAGCCCGTTGCCCCCGTTGAGCGTGACAGTTGGCGTTCCTGTGACGCTGGTCGCCGTGCCGCTCGCAGAATAATATGCGAGCTGATATTGTGGCGACGCCGTTACCGTACCTGAGCCGCTCGGCGTACCGCAGTTCGCGTTCCCGTTCGCTGCGACTCCCGTGGCAAACTCGCTACCCGTGCATTGCGTCGGCGTGGCCGCCAGCGCTGTCGCCGTCGCCGCATTGCCCGTTGTGCTTTGGTTCAGCGTCGGGAAATTAGTGAGGTTTGCCGCGCTGACCGCCGGGAGCTGAGCGCTCGAATTGAGCTGGACAAGATCGTTATCGCCCGTGCCCACCGTGTAGGATGTTCCCCACGCGCTCCCCGTCGAGTCGGGCACACCTGCGCCTGGGTAGACCATCCCGCCGCTTTCGCAGCTCGTCCAATCGAGCGCCGAGCTGCTGTAGCCCAGGCAATCGCCGTTCGCGGGCGATGCCGCAAGCTGCGTGGCTGCTACCGCACCGCTGAGATTCGAAAAGGAAATCGTAGGAAGCTGCGAAAGCGTAGCCGTGCCGGAAATGTTCGAGAAGCTGGGCTGCGCGAGCGCGAAGGCGCCGGTGCTCGCGTTATAGCCGGTCAGGAATTCATTCGTCTCCGTGCTTTGCGACCCAGGGAGCGTGCCAGAGAGGCTCACCGTGACATTACCGGTCCCCTCCGCATTCGAGAGCGTAATGCCAGTTCCGCTTTCGAGATTAAAGAGCGACTGCGAGCTATTCACCGTGCCGTTCGTCTCAAGTTCGGTCGAGCCGCCGCCGCTCCCGCTGCAGCCGGCGATGCAGTTGATTCGTAGCGCCGTATTCGACGAATCGTACACCGCCCCTAAAACCTGGTCTGCATTGGAAGGGCCAGAATCCTCGCCGCCGCTTTCGTTCTCCGCATAGAGGGCCGAGTTGCCAGAGTCGTAGACCGCCGGCAAAATCTGGTTGATGTCGGGGGGGAGCGCCTGCGGCATCTCGAGCGGCAGCGGATCAAGGGGCGCCGGCGCGCCCGCGCGCAGGACCGGTCCGCAGACTAGGCAGATTACGCAGATAAGAATTACTGACAGCTGACCGCCGATCGCTGATCGCTTCATCTCACCCACCGCTTCACGCCGTTCTCGATTACGTACATTTCGTGCCGGAAATTCGGCCATAGCCGCCCGTGGCACGCGTCACCGCCCGCGCGCCAAGTCACTTCCGCCAGCATCTTTCATTTCGTCCCGTTGCCGTTCCAGCACTGACCGCAGGCGTGGTCGTCCATCGCCTCGATGCGGACATATTCGACCGCTTCGTCCGCGATTTGCTTTATCGCGGAGATCCCGCCGACAAAAACTGCTTGCCGCGCCGCTTCCTGCGCCGTGCGCGGTAGCGCGCCGTCTGAGGCACCAAGCAGCGTGCTCTCGACCTTCTGCTCGACCTGGTCAGGCGCGAGGACGTCCTTCAACCCTTCGATTGCGGCGCCAGCCGCGCGTCCGCAGTTCCGAAGTTCCGAGTCCGGGGTCCCGGGTCCCCGGCTGCAGACCCCGGACTCCGGGATCCGGACTTTTCTGACGCCCGCTTGCGCGCCCTGCGGCGCTCCGAGAGGCACATTCACGCCGCCAGCCGAATCGGGCTTCTATTACTGCGCAATTTGCAAAATCTGCGGATCGCCCTCGACTTGGGCTGCGCGACGCGTGGCCGATCCCGCTCCCACGTTCCCGGCCGGCTTATTCGCCGCCGCGGCAATCGCGCCGCCGCTGCGGCCGCTCACCGAGCCGGCCAGCGTACCTATATCGATAGTCTCGCCGCGCGTCGCCACAATGCCTTCTGCGCTCTCTTCGGGCAGAGCGAACTTCTCGCGGATGTGCTTGCGCACGTTGTTCTCGCTCACAATCAGGCCCTGCTGCGCCAGCGAAACCAAATCGCCGATCATGTCCGCCACGGAGCGCTCCTGCACGTTTCCGGCAACGAGGCGGGGACATGGCGCGTCGTCGCCAAAGTTCAGTGCTACCAGCCGCCGGATCGTCGAATTGGTAATATCGAGCGCGATCTGGTCAGCCACGCTCTGCAATCCGAGCATGAAGAAGTCCGTAGCCGTCGCCCCTAGCGCACGCGATCCGTGCGCGCTTTGCCCAAGGTCCATAAACGTATTCAGCGCGGCGCGCGAAATCATTTCGTTATGGTGCTGGATGGAAGGCGCTGTGTCGCGCAGATTCCCCTGCAGCCCGACAATCCGAAATCCCGTCGTGGCATCTCCTGGCGGCTCAACCAGCCCCGTCGCCTCATGCGCGGCGAGCTGCGTCACATAGGAATAGGCCGCCTCTTTATCCTGGGCCGAAAAACCGGGAGCGAGGCGAAATACCGGCACGCCCAGCGAGTTCCTCTCGTTGGCAATCGCGTCGAGGCGATAGAGCTTCGACTTGATGTACCAGTGCGGATACATCGCTCGCTGCAGCGCGATCCCCCAGAAGTTCGCGCCTTCCTGCTGATAAGTGAATCGCGCGATTTTATCCGCCGGAAGCAGGCAGTTGAGGAATTCCTGGCGGCGATAGCCGTATTGCTCGAGCGCCATCAGCGTCTCGCCATCCGCTTCGGTGTGCCAGCGATAGAACGTGAGCGGCAAGCGCGCGGGCAGGCAGCGCAGCCGAATCCTGTCTCCGTCCACCGTCCAAACGTCTTCATGAATCGCGCAGCCAAAATCGAGCATTAACAGAGCGTTGTAAATCACGCTGTGCCAGCTCTGCGAAACCCACGCGCCCGTCGATCCCTGGAACTCCAGGCCGCCAAACAAATTCTCCTTGACGAACTCCGCAACTTCTTTAGCTTTCGAGCCGGTTTGTTTACCCGTTCCCGTGCTCGCGGTCTTCGCTGATCGCTGACCGCTGACTGCTGACTGCTCTTCCTCCGGCATGATCTCCCACTTCGCGCTCAGAATCGGCAGCTTGCACGCCGCAAGCGTCGCTCGCACTTGCGCGTCCGAGCGCCGCATCTTCTCGTAAGTCGGGATTGCGTTCCGGCCCATCAGCTCGGCATTGTATTCGCCAAGATCGAGCAGGAATCCCGAGGTAATCGGCGTGCCGCTCACGCCAAACGTCGCATTGAAATCCCCCCGCGCCGCTCCTGTAGCGCCGACCTTCAGTTCGGCACCAATCCGCAAACTGCCCGGCACCGGCGCCCCCGCGGGGCGGAGCGGCGCGGTCACACCCGCGTTGCCGAAACCGCTGGGTGTCCCACGCGCGCCCTCGCTGGCACGCCTGTCGGGAAGGCCCATCGGATAAACGACCGGCGCGAGGTTCGCGCTCTGGCCGAACGCGCTCGGCGCGCTGGGTGTGATGCCCGTTGCGCCAAGCTCCGCATCCGCCAGCGCTACCGCGTGATCCTGCCGCTCTTGTAGCGCCGGTCTGTGACCGGCGCCTCCGACGATCTCCGCGCGCAGCGCTCGCAGCTCGCGGAGTAGCGCCTTCGTCTGATCGCCGTTATGTTTGCTCGCTCCCGTCATCCTATTAATCCAAAATCAGACGCGCCATGGCTTCCCCAGGTGCCCTATCCACATGTCGAACTGAGAAAGGCTCGCATCACTCAAGAAGGCATACGGCATGAAGAAATCGCCCTTCGCGCCCCAGTCGGCGCCCCAGGAGTTGCGAATGACGAAGCAGCCGCCATTCATCCTGTCGTCGTAGCCGTAGATCACGACTGCGTGGCCGCCAATGATTCGCTCCCCGGACGCCGGCATCGGCATCACGCCGTCCGGCCCGATCGACTCAAAAGACGCGTAAACCGTGAATCCAAGCTCGATCGCGTATCCGCTCGCGAGCACCGAACGCGCCGTATCGACGTCGAGAACGCGATGATAGGCGCCAATCATGTACGCCGCAGCGTCGCTCAGGTCCCGCGCGCTATCATTCGCCGCTGCCGAGGCAAAAGCCTGCGCATTGTAGGGATCGTCCGAGCCGGGACAGACACCGATCTTTGCAAGCACTCGGAAAGCGTCGCGCACCTGCGCCCCGTCGTCACTCTCCGGGTCTCCATCCAGCACCCGCTCCTGGTAATACAGGAATAGCCGCGACAGATCCTGATCGGGCGCTGAGTACTTCGCAAACCGCTGCGCGAGAAACCGGCGATAGAGGACGCCCGCATTCGCCGTGCAGCTCCCGAGCTGTCCCTGGTCATACACCGGAAGCTTCAAGCCCGCGAACACGTCGATCAAGTTCGGCAGCGGCGCGCCAGTTTCGCGTAGGGGAGTTACCTGTTGTGCTCCTATAAGCAGGTCGCGCCCGTCTGCCTTGTCCGGCTTGCGTCCCATCCCCTTCCCCAATTTTGGCGTCGTCATGCTCGCTCCACTCGCAGCTTTCAGCCCTTAGCGGGCGCCGTGGGTGATTCTGGCGCGCCGAGCTGCCTCACCGTCGCGCCGTTACTTCGCCTGCGTAGCCGCCGATCCGCAGATTGCGCAGATTACGGGATCACACGCGCAATCTGCGAACCCTACGTAATCTGCGGACTGGCTCGGCGGTTCCTCATTCAATCTTTTTCCCTGATATCGTGAAGACCGTCAGGGCCAGCGGCAGGTCATGGATAACCCGCTTGGCTGATAGCTATTTCGCGAAAATTTGGTTGAACTCGTTCTGCAGAACACTCGGCTTGGGAGGTTTCGCCGCAGCCTTGTGCCCTCCTGCCAGCGAGGCTGGCGCTAGCGTCGGCGTAGTGGACGTGCTAGCCGGCAACAGCGCCTCGAGCTCCGCAAGCGTATTCACCGCGAGCGTCACCGCAGCGTCCACTTTGCTTACGGTCGTCGGATCAGAAATGTGCAGCGCAGGCAAAATCTCATTCAGATTGTTCGCCGCGTCCTGCGCTGCCGCGTTAATCTGCTGCAGCGTGGTGGTCGCGTCCGCGGAATTGTATTGCGTGAGCAGCGTATTGACGGTGTTGAGATCCGTCGTCGCCTGCTGCGCGTACTCGGCCACCACGTTCTCCTGCGTGGTCGAAACGCCTTTGACTCCCGCGAGCGTGAGAATGCCGACGATGTCCTCAATGGCCGGCGTTAGCACCTGAATGTACTGCTCCGCCGTCGTGATCCAGCTTGTCGAACACGCCGCTGCCACCATCGCCAGCGCCAGCACCGAAACCAGCAAAAGTTTTGCCTTCATTTTTCCTCCACAGATTTCGCAGATTTCGCAGATCGATCGGTGCAATCTGCGCAATCCGCGGATTTACTTCGGAACGGGCGACTGCTTCAAATACAGCAGTGCGCCCGCGATTCCGCTCACCAGCGCCATCACTCCGATGCCACGCAGGTCGCTGATTCTGGTAAGCGTCGCACCGCTCGCCGCCGTCGCGCCTGCGGAAATGAACGCTGCCAGTAATCCCTTCAGCCAAACTTGCCAACTCATCAACACGCCCTTTTGTTCGCCATACATCGCTTCAGCCTCGGATAACCACGACGAATCGCCTTTTGGTTCATCGTACGATTTGTCTCGCCGGAAAGCCCGGGGGCGAGGACCTGCCGGAAGGCAGGCTCGCGCTGGCTATCAGCCCATCACTGCTCCTTCGGAAGTACGGTTGAGTCCGGGCCCGTGTCGCCCACAATCTCTTTGCCTGCCTTCTTCGCAGCCTTACCCAAATCCTTGCCAGCTTGTTTTACGTCTTCGGTTACCGTTTCCGTGGCCTTCTTGATTCCACCGCCAACTTTCTTCAAGTCTTTCCCCAGTCCCATGTTTCCTCCTGAAGCTCTCAGCATTCAGCGCTCAGCGCTCAGCAAGCAGGTTTTTGGATGGCTGCTGATGGCCGACCACTCACAACTACAGAATCGCTTCTCGCATCCCCATCGCTACCGGGACGCCTACCGGACCGCCCACGTCAACGAGGTGATAGGTGGGCTGCTGCGCCGCTGTCTCCGCCATGCAAAACGCCCACCAGTGGTCCGCATGCCCATACTTCGCGTCGTGCTCCGTGTCGAACCGGAATTGACCTATAGCATTCTGGGTCCGCTTGACGGCATTGAAGGACATACGGACGTTTACATCGTCGGGTATTCGTACTTTCATCTCTTCCATCCTCCGTTTTCCATACACCGCGAGAGCCTCTTTGACACCCTGGGTGAATTGCACGCCCTCTACTTTCGCGGGAAACTCGCAGGCTAGTTGTTCCGCGATTGCCAGGCCCATCCCTGACTGATCAATCTGAATGCGGCGGATGTGAGGCATGAGCGTCCGGACCTGCCGCAACTGCTCAGGAGTCGCCATATTTCGCATTTCAATCACCCCCCGCGTCCACGTCACGTCGCCCAGGAGCTCGCTCAGCCACACCACCGAAAGGTCGCGGTTACGAGCAATATCCCACCCCGCATAAAGTCCGGAGTCTCCAGTCCGCCGTCCGAGGTTGCTAACTGCGGACTCCGGACCGAGGACTGCGGACGCTTCCGAGGACACGCATTGTTGAAACAGTTCCGGGGAAATCCACTGGGCTCCGCCCGAGATGAACTCGCAACAAAATTCCTGCCGCCAGGCTTCGTCCTCAACGCCAGCTCGCAGAAGCTCCACGTTCACATTCATCCCCTCCCGCGCCGCCCGGTAAATATCGCACCAGTGTCCCGACCATGCGGAATGCCGCTCCTGAGGCGAGAGCACAACGGGCTGGGGCCCGCCATTCTCGATAGGCGGCGGGCTGGTGAGGCCTGCAGCCTTAGCAAGCTGGTAGAATTTTCCTTGCTGTCCATTTGGCGTCGAAATTACTTCAATCCCGAACCCGCGCGTAATGATCGGATAGAGCGCCGTATAGATTCTTTCCGCGTCAGCATGGAACGCAAATTCATCCAGGGAGACATTTCCCGTATAGCCGCGCGCCGTGTCCGGGTTCGCTGGCAGACCGTAAATGACTGAGCCGTTCGGGAACCGGACTTCCAACTGCTTCGTCATGGTCCCTTCGAAAAAGCCCGACTCCTTGTATTGAGGCACCATGCCGCAAAATCGAACGTGGTCCTGCACCTTTTCCATGAGCAAGTGCGATTGCCTTTCACCTTTGGAGAGAAAAATCCACGTCGTTTTTTTTTCCAGGCAACGCATAACCGCTCTCAGGGTTGCCGCAAACGAGTAGCCTGTCTGCCGCCCTTTAACAGCAATTTTGAGTGGAGAGTTGTCCTCCACCCACTCCCTTTGATAAGGCAGTAACTGGGCCGCAGCTTTGAAGGGACCTAAATCGGCGGCTGCCCCTTCTTTCCTCGTCCTGCCACGTTTTTTGCGGCGCGGCATGGGAGCATCCGCCGGCGGATTGCTCCGCGGCGCCGCCCGCTTCGCGTGGCGTTCATGTTTAGCGGAGCTAGCTTCCAGTTCGTGAGTCATCAGAAACAATTCCGTAAACTTCCTGGATTCTCCGCAGCATCTCAGGGCTAAGGCTTGTTCCGCTGCGTTCTCGTTCCAGAGTCCCTTTGAGCTGCTCGAGTTTGCGTGAGGCCAGTTGCAACCTCGCTTTGTCAGCTTTCAATCGGGACTTCAGGATCTCCAACTCCAGGCCGGATCGCTCCAATTTGAGGCGGAAGGCATCTTCTTTCAGCTGAGAGTTTTCTTTCTGCTCTTTCGCTCGAATTGCGTGCTGTACGTCCCCTGTCACGTTTCGCCTCTTTAGCCCCAGAAGTCCCATCAGGAGAACCGTCTCTGCAAGATCGGATTGCGCTGATTCTGGGTTCGCAAAAGCCGCCTTCAGATTGTGCGAGGTTTGCATCAGGTGCTTAATTCGACTCTGCTGTAATGGCAGGTTGGACCGGAAATGGCTTTCGACTGCAGCCAACGTAATCTTGTGTCCGCCCAACTGATTTACTGCGTCCACTGTGTCCTCGAAAGTAGAACCCTCGGTCAACATTCGGTCCACCATCCGCTTAAGCTCTTCTGGAAGGTCTTTCACGTCCGTGCAGCGCTTCAGCGCCCGGCGCTTGCCCGATGGTCTCCCTTCCTCTTCTTTCTTCCGTGGCTTCTTTGCCCTCGAAGTCGGTTCTGCCGCCGGACGACCCGGAGTTTGGCTTGGGCTCTTTTCCGCAGCCCGTGATTCATCGTCATTTGAGAGAACGCGTGCCTCAGATGTCATTTTCCCGGCTCCAGGTAGATACCTTCGTCCTGGGGAAGCCGTCCGTCTCGATAGTCGATTCCTTTTGCGGTGATTTTCACCAAAGAGACGTTACGAAAACTTCTAAATCCGCGCACTCCCTCAACTGCCACGAGACCTTTCTCGTTAAGGTAAGCGATGTGAAAGCTCAAGTCGTCCAGTGTCACGGGATATCCAAAAAAATCGAGTTCGCCCTGCAGCAGGGGCAAGGTCGCTGACTGAGGGTAAATGAGCCCTAAGTAGTACAGGATTTTTCCTCGAATGATTTCCTTCTGTCGAAGCGAAGTCGCCATACTCACCTTCTCCTGGAGATGAAATCGAGTGACGCTCATCCGGAACGATTCAGGCGGAACGCTCTCCGGAACCGCCCGGCTTCAGGTAGTTCGCCGGACTCGATCTGAGACCGTCCGCCGCGTCCCGACCGATCCTGAAATCTGGCTGCTTAGCGTCCGCAGGCGTAGCCAAAACGGGATGTGATGAACTCTCGTTGTCGCCATTGCTTCTGTCAGCGCTAAGACTCGTTGGTGCCGATTCAAGCTCTTCATAAAGGGTCATTCGCTGCATTCCACGAGGCACGTACTGCGGATCGAACGTTTTCCCACCGGGGTGTCCGCTGTTCCAGCACTGGAACAGGGATGTAAAATCATTGCTGAGGTCGAGCGCGAATCTGCGCCCAAGCTCCTCCAGGAGACTGACCGCGTATTGAAAGTGGAGCAAAGGATTGAGCAAGTCCTGAACGGTTTTCTTGCGTCCCAAGATTTGGTATCCCATAATTTGCGTCAGGCCCCAGGAAGTCGCCATTTGCTTCAGTGCGTCCTCCTGTCCTGCGGTAAGAGTGTGGAGCGGCAGCCGGATTTCGGCGGTTGCCTGGGGTGCTTCTTCCCTAGCGTGCGTGGGAGGGCGAAAGTTTTCCGCGAACGCGGAGAACAAGTCCTGAGCAACGATACCGCCGTAGGAGGGAGCTTCTCCCGTTATCACCGCTCGCAAGCTGCGATAAACTTCCGGCTCAAACGCCCTCGCTGCCGGATCTCCCCCTGATTCGTTCGCCGTCAGGGCTGCAAGGAATGCTGGACTTACCGACGAAGCATGTGTAGCAATGATAATGTCCGCGCTCCATTGCGTATGGATCCGGCTCATCAAAGTAAGCTCCAGGTCGGAGATCGCTTGCGTTGCGAATTCGCGGTTTCCTTCCCCACGCGATTCGGCCTGGGCGTCCGTCAGTTTGCTTATGCTGCTCTCCGTCACCGCTAAACAGTACCATCGCGTCCTGAGACGATGGAGATGAATAGGACAGTTTCTATGCGACGTAAGAGACGGGCGGGACCAATGCGACACTAATCCCCGCAATGGAAGAGGAGAATTGAATGACCCCGATTGGCGTAGCAGTTGTGGGAGCAGGAACGTTGGGCAAGCGGCACGCAGAAAACGTGTGCAGAGCCATTCCCGGAGCGCGACTCGCCGCCGTAGTTGACCGTGACTTGGATCGGGCCAGGCAAGTGGCCGCAGAGCTTGGGGTGGAGCGTGCCGCCGCACATTTTGAGCAGATCGCGGCACGCGACGATATCCAAGCCGTTGTGATCGCGTCACCCTCCAAGTTTCACGCCGAAGGAATTCAGGCTGCGGCTCGGGCAGGCAAACATATATTCTGTGAAAAGCCCATATCGCTCAGCCTGGAAGACGCTCGCGCTGCTTTGGAGGCTGTCTCTGGTGCAGGGGTACTGCTTCAGCTTGGCTTTATGCGTCGTTATGACCCTGCCTATTCAAACGCCAAGCGGCGGATAGATTCGGGCGAAATCGGCGATCCTATCATGTTTAAGTCCCTCGGACGAGACCGCCAGCCGCCGCCAGCCGTCTTTTACCAGGGAGGAGTAAATGGAACCCTATTTAGTGATTCGGCGATTCACGATTTTGATCTCGGCCGGTGGCTGATGAACGATGAGATCGCGGAGGTTCACACTTTTGCGGGGTTACTGGCCTCGCCAGAGATCGCTGAGTTTGGCGATATCGATGTCTGTCTCGTGAATCTGCGGTTCCGTCGAGGCGGCATTGGGAATGTGGAAGCTTTCAGGAAATCCAACTACGGTTACGACATTCGCACCGAGATCACCGGAACAAAAGGAACCATCCAAATCGGCTATTTGCAGCAGACCGCAAACCTTACGCTCACAGCATCGCGTGTGTCATATGACGTCGTCGATCACTGGCTGGTGCGATTTCGAGAAGCGTATCGGCTTGAACTCGCCAGCTTCGTATCCGCGATCCAGAAAGGTGGGCCTGCGCTCGTGACAGGAGAAGACGGAGTGCGGGCGCTCGAAGCCGCCTTGGCGGCAGAACGTTCTTTTCACGAAGGCCGGGTGGCCACCGTGGCTGCGCCTGAGACCCTGCCTCCGGCCAACGACAAGCCATAATCGTCCCTGCCAGCTAGCCCGCCGGTAATGCTTGGCAGGGTTTCTAATGATTGCTATCCGAACAGCGTTTCTCGATTGGGAATTTCTAACGATCCCTCGGCGTTCGCGGGTAGCTTCGCTCTTCTTTTTGTCTAGGGCGTGGTTTTCATGAACTATGCGCATGAGGTAGAAACCTGGCCAGGCGGCGTGGCTCCTAAATTGCACGCATCTCGGACGGCTACCCCAAAATGCGCGATAACGACGAGAGCCTGCCTCAGATTCCGCAGCATGGCGCCGGGAACGCGAACCGGGTTTTTCCACGGTCCGATGGCGCAACACTTGACCCTTCGGATTGGGAAGCTTTCCGAACGCAGGCGCACCGGATGCTCGACGACATTGTTGATTACACTAAGAATATCCGAGAGCGCCCAGTTTGGCAGTCTATCCCGGACGAAGTTCGGGCGCGATTTCGAAGTTCGCTCCCGGTTGGGCCCTCTTCTCTCACCGAAGTCCATCAGGAATTCCTGAATTACATCCTGCCATTCGCGGTTGGAAATGTTCATCCCGGTTTCATGGGATGGGTTCACGGCGGCGGTACGCCCGTCGGGATGCTGGCAGAAATGCTTACGGCGGGACTGAACGCCAACGTGGGAGGACGCGATCAAGTTCCGGTGGA
Source organism: Terriglobia bacterium (assembly GCA_030040995.1). GTDB lineage: Bacteria > Acidobacteriota > Terriglobia > UBA7540 > UBA7540 > JASHON01. The sequence continues at coordinate 18,293 of JASHOS010000026.1, forward strand.
AGTAGAGCGTCAAATTGTGCAATGGATGCAAGGAATATTCGGCTTTCCTGAGACGGCTATGGGCTTGTTTGTCACCGGCACGTCCATGGCGAACTTCATCGCCGTGGTCACTGCTCGCGATGCTGAGCTGGGTTGCGAAGCGCGCCGCCAGGGCGTAGCCGCAAAATCGAAACGGCTGACGGCCTATGGCTCAACTTCGGTTCATGGCTCTGTCGGCAAAGCCATGGATCTTTGTGGCGTGGGCAGCGATGCGCTGCGGCTGGTTCCGACCCGCGACCGCCGCCGGATGGACCTGACGGCGCTGAAGGATTCGATCAAAAAGGATCGCGAAGCAGGGTTGAACCCCTTCCTGATAGTAGGAACGGCGGGGACCGCGGACACCGGCGCGATTGACGACCTCGCGGGCCTCGCCGCTATTGCCCGCCGCGAAAAACTCTGGTTTCACGTTGATGGTGCGTACGGTGCTTTAGCCATGCTTGCTCCGGATCTCGCGCCGAGGCTTCTCGGCATTGAACAGGCCGATTCACTGGCGTTCGATTTTCATAAGTGGGGACAGGTTCCCTACGACGCCGGTTTCATCTTAGTTCGCGATGGCGCCCGCCAACGAAGCGCCTTTGCGGTTTCGTCCCCTTATTTGAGCCGCGAAATGCGAGGGCTTGCTGCCGGACCACCCTGGCCTTGCGATTACGGCCCGGAGCTTTCCCGCAATTTTAGGGCCTTGAAGACGTGGTTCACCCTGAAAGTTTACGGCACCGAAGCGATGGGTTCGTCCATTTCGCGCACGTGCGCTTTGGCTCGCTATCTGGAGCACCGAATCGCAAACACGCCGGAGTTGGAACTCTTAGCGCCCGTCGAACTAAACATCGTTTGTTTTCGGTACCGGGCAGTTGAGCCCGATCGGGTGAACGCAAAAATCGTGGCCGACCTGCAGGAATCGGGAAGGGTAGCGCCGTCAACAACGGTCATCGACGGACGGCTGGCGATCAGGGCTGCCATCGTGAATCACCGTGCGAGCCAAGCCGAAATCGACGCGCTGTTGCAGATGACGCTGGCTCTCGGCCGCACCGCATCCAGGAGCGGCGCTGGGGCAGACCGTCCTGTTCCGAAAGCCTCCGTAGCCGGGGCCCCTCCACGGGTGAGATGGGAAGCAGAATTATGTGAAGTCGAGAGCGCGCTTGCGTCCAATCCGAATTCGGTCGATCTACATTTTCGGCGAGCCTCGCTATTGTTCGATCTGGGCCGTTTCGATGATGCCAGAAACGGCTACATTGGCGTGCTTCTACGCGAGCCGCACCATCGGGCGGCGCTGAACAAGTTGGGCAGCGTCTTGATCGCCTCAGGACATCTCAAAGCCGCGGCAATCGCCTACAAAGAAGCGGTCTTGCGGCATCCCCATGATCCCCTCAGCCGTGTGAACTTGGGCAGCCTTCTTCTGGAAGAGAGCGAGCGGCTAGAGGCTTACGATCGACGTGAGGACTCGCTGCGGCTCAAGCGCGAAGCGCGCGAGCACTACGAACGCGCTTTGCAAGCACAGCCGCACTACGAGAAGGCGCATGAAGGATTATCTTACCTGCTGGCGGACCTCGGGGACGAGCAACAAGCGGCATGGCACCGGCGCGAAGCGTTCCGTAACCGTTATGTCATCCCATTACCCTATCGTGGAGGGCGTGCGCCTGTGCGCGTACTGCTCCTCGTTGCGGCGACGGGGGGTAACGTGCGGCTGCAACGATTCCTGGACGACCGGACGTTCCAGACGTCTCTCGTGCTCCCGGATTTTTACGATCTCCATACTCCGCTACCGGACCACCAACTGGTTATCAACGCCATCGGCGATGCGGAGCGCTCGCCGTCGGCGCTCGCCGCCGCGCAGTCCATGCTGGCCCTGACCAAGGCGCCGGTCATTAACCCGCCTGCCGCCGTGCTCGCTACCACGAGGAGCAACAACGCGAAGCGGCTTGCCGGTATGCCGGGGGTGGTGACGCCAATGAGCGCCACGCTGCCGCGGGAGCAGCTCTCGGATTCCTCTGCCGCACTCACACTGGCGCGCCACGGCTTTGAATTTCCTCTTCTTTTGCGAACTCCTGGGTTTCACACTGGCCAGTATTTTCTGTGCGCCGAAAGTTTCGAAGTGCTTCCTGCCGTGCTGGCAAAACTTCCTGGGCAGGACTTAATCGTTATGCAGTATCTCGACGCGCGGGGAGCCGGCGGAAAATCACGCAAGTATCGGGCGATGATGATCGATGGCCATATATATCCGCTCCACGTTGCGATTTCGAGCCATTGGAAAATTCACTACTTCACGGCTGAGATGGCGGAGAACCCAAAGCACCGCGCCGAAGACGCGGCGTTCCTTGAAAACATGCCGGGCATCCTCGGCTCGGCCGCCATGAATGCACTCGAACGCATTCAGGCTGTGCTCGGTTTGGATTATGGCGGAATTGATTTTGGCTTGAACGCGAAGGGAGAGGTTCTGGTGTTCGAGGCCAATGCCACGATGACGGTCAATCCCCCAGAACGGGACGAGCGATGGAACTACCGCCGGCCCGCGTATGAGCGGATCTGTGCGGCTATTCAGAAGATGCTGAGGGAAAGGGCTGCCTGCCTTCCGGCCCAAAAATCGGCGACCGGGCTCTGAACCGCTCCGGCTTTCCGCATCCGCTGGAGCCTAGCCAGTAGCACAGCGCGGCCTTTGGCCGCAACCAAACGGGCGCGAAGCCTTTGCCCTCCCCCTCGGGAGAGGGTGGCTCGCAGCCGGTGCTTTCTCCAGCCGGCACGAGTCGGGTGAGGGGCAGTAGCGCCGACCTTCAGGTCGGCACGATGCCCTGGCTCCAATGACGCCCTACACGGAAATCCAAAATCTAAAATCCAAAGTCTAATATCCACGATCGCGTTCGGGCGGGGTGGCGCAGACAGCCGCAGAGTTTTCAGAAGCGGAAAACTCTGCGCGACCCGCCCTGCCTTCTATGCCGCCCGCTCACGCTGCAGCCTCTGTGGAGTTATGGTAGATAATGAGCGGCGGGAGGTGTTCATGACGCGACGTCAATTTTCGTCGATACTGGCCGGAGCAGCTACGTGGTTAAGGCGAGGGCGCAGGACGCCTGCGGCGCAAACCTCGGAAGCTGAGTCCCCGCATATGGGGCGGGTGGCAGACGACCGAAATTCCAGCCTCTCCATCAGCCAGCGTACCGCGGATTTGTTGAGGCGAATGACGCTTGAAGAGAAGGTGGAACAGTTGAGAGGAGGAAGGACCTCGGTCTACGGTATTGTCGATCCAACCGGTCAATTCACGGTCAAGGACATCCGCGGGAATTTTCGTGAGATTTACGGCATGCAGTCCCGCAGGAGCCCTCGCGAGCAGGCGGTTTATCGCAACGCGCTGCAAAGATACGCACGGGAAAAAACGCGCCTGGGCATCCCGCAGATCTTTCAAGACGAAGCGCTCCACGGCTACACGGCGGAAGGTGCAACCAGCTTTCCGCAGGCGCTTGCGCTGGCGAGCACTTGGGACCCGTGCCTGATCCAACGCGCCTTCACGGCCATCGCCGACGAGGCAGCGTCGGCGGGCATCAACCAGGTCTTTGCGCCGGTGCTCAACCTGGCTCGCGACCCGCGCTGGGGCCGAACCGAGGAAACCTATGGTGAAGATCCGTATTTGACTGCACGCATGGGCGTGGCAGCCATCAAAGGACTGCAGGGCGAGTATTTCATGATCGATCGCCACCACGTCCTGGCAACAGCAAAGCACTTCGCCGCATTGGGTGAGCCGTACGGTGGCCGCAATACCGCTCCGGCGAACTATTCCGAGCGCGACCTGCGGGAAGCCTTCTTCGTTTCGTTCCGCGCCGCCGTCCAGGAAGCCCGCGTGGGAAGCGTCATGGCCGCCTACAACGAAATCAACGGTGGCATCCCCTGCCATATTAACCGCTGGCTGCTTGAGGACGTATTGCGAAGGGAATGGGGATTCAGCGGATACGTCACTTCGGACGGAGGCGGACTTGAGATGCTCGTGAATACGCACCACGTCGCTGCCGGTTACGCGGAAGCGGCGCGCATGTCCCTGGCAGCGGGCGTAGACTATGATCGCTCGAACGGATCCGTCTATGCTACTTTGGCGGACCAGGTGCGAGCCGGCAGGGTCCCGGAAAGCGAAGTCGACCGGGCACTGTCGAAAATCCTGTCATCCAAGTTTCGCCTGGGGTTGTTCGATAACCCTTACGTTGATCCCGATTACGCGCAGCGGATCACCAACTGCGAGGCTCACCGCAAGCTGGCGCTGGAAGCGGCGCAGAAGTCCATCGTGCTCCTGAAAAACGAACCCCAACTTCTGCCCCTCGACTTGCGGAAATACAAAACCATCGCGGTGATCGGCCCGGACGCCGCTCGCGCGCTCCTGGGCGGCTACAGCCGCCCAACCGGCGGCCCCGGACTCAGCCTTCTCGAGGGCATCCGTGAGCGCGCCGGCTCATCGGCCCACGTCGTCTACTCTGAGGGCTGCCAGATAATCGTTGGAGCACACGGCCAAGCGGAGCTTCCCGATCCGAAGACACAACTCGAAAGCATCCGCGCCGCAACGGAAGCCGCGCGCCGGTCAGACGTGGCCATCCTGGTTGTGGGCGGCAATCATGCGACCTGCCATGAGGCGAGCCCACAGGACCCCGGTGACCGCGCGTCGCTTGAGATGGTTGGCTTTCAAAACCAGTTGGTGGAGTCAGTCGTCGAAACAGGAACTCCGGCAGTGGTTTTCCTCATCAACGGCCGGCCTTTGTCAATCGGCTACGCCGTCCGGCGCGTGCCGGCCATTCTGGAAGGCTGGTACCTGGGTCAGGAGGGCGGTACGGCAGCAGCCCAGGTGCTCTTCGGCGATCTTAGCCCCGGCGGTAAGCTGCCCATCACCATTCCGCGCTCGATAGGCGAGCTGCCCGCTTACTACTATCACAAACCTTCCGCCGAAGTGCCTTATCTGCTCGAGCCACCCGGCCCGCTTTTCCCCTTCGGTCATGGCCTGAGCTATACCACATTCAAGTTTGCCAATCTCAAACTGTCGCCGGGTCGAATCGCGCCCGAAGGCGAAACGACGGTTAGCGTGGATGTGACCAATACGGGCTCGCGCGCCGGCGATGAGGTCGCGCAACTTTACCTCCGGGACCGCGTAAGCAGCGTGACGCGGCCCGTTAAGCAGCTCGTGGGGTTCCGGCGGATCCATCTGAGCCCGGGCGACTCGCAGACGGTCCAGTTCAAACTGACACCCGCGGAGCTTGGCTTTTACAATGCCGATATGCGTTGGGTAGTCGAGCCCGGGAAGTTCGACATTATGGCTGGTTCGAGTTCCGCGCGAACCATCGGCACGGTGCTTGAGGTCGTTTAACAACTTTTCGCCGCGCGGTTCGCGCTGGATACCGTGGTGGACCCGTAGGGCGTGTCCTCGCTACAAAGCTGAGAAAGCAAGGATCGCATTTTCCCTTCTCCCGTGGGAGTAGGGTGGACCGCGGCCGGCGTTTTCTACAGCCGGCGCGGGCCGGGTGAGGGGTCGCCCAGGGTTTACGACCGTCAAGAGTCAGACAGGACACCCCGCTAGCGCTCTGCGCCAGACGTCAGAAGGGTGGATCTCCCAATCGAAGTCGTCTACCGTGCCTTTAGAGAACTACGAAGGTTAGCTTTGAGCCGTCATGGGGCGTCAGCCGGGGAGGCGAATGCTCCCGTCGGGCTGAATGGAAAAGGAAGGGTTCCAAGCGACTTCCCATAGAAAACCGTCCGGGTCGGGAAAATAGCCCGAATAGCCGCCCCAGAAGGCTTGGGCCGCGGGTTTCACATGGTTCGCGCCCGCCGCCACCGCTTGTGCGAGAACCGAGTCAACCTCGTCAGTTCCCGTCGATAGCCGGAGGTGATGTAGGGGAAACGGCTTGCCATCCCCTTGATTGCCGCCCCGAAAATCCACTAGGGTAGGGCAAGCCCCAACGCTGTCCACATTAGCCGCACCGAGTTGGCCCTAAAGAGCGGCTTTGCCGCCCGCTGCGCGGAAAGCCTCCGGCTTTCCATGGCAAACGCCCACATTCCCCGTTCGTGCTGGGGCAGCACAGTAGCTCTTGACAAAACCACCGGCTTGCCGTAAATTAACTATCTGGTTAGTTAAATATGTCTGTAAAGCTTTCCGCCATTCACCACGATTTGCGGCTCAAGCGAGGCGCCAAAGCCCGCTCGGAAATTCTGCGCGCCGCCGCTCAGAATTTCGCTACGCACGGCCTCGAGGGCGCCCGGACGGACGCGATTGCGGAAGCGGCGAAGGTCAACAAAGCGCTACTTTTTTACCACTTCAAAACCAAGAACGCGTTGTTTTCCGCAGTCGTCGAGGAACTTATCGGGGACGTTCACCGCAGCTTGATCGAGCTTCTTTCGAGCTCCGCGCCGCCGCAAGAGCTCGTGATTGAATATCTCGAGCGCTTTTTCGAGGCCATCAGCAGCAGTCCTCAGTTAGGTTGCCTCATCCAGCGGGCTATCTTGACTGATTCCAGATTGGCCGAGCGCTTGGCACAGAAGTATTTTGTCCCGCGCTTTCAGAAGCTTGCTGCCTTGATCCGGCGAGGAGTCAAAGAGGGTGATTTCCGGCGGGTCGACGCTTTTCAAACCGCGCTTTCCATCAACGCTTTGGTCCTTTTTTCGGTCGTGGGCGCGCACGCCGTGAAAGAGATCGACGGCATCAGCCTTTCAGGTAAAGACCACCTCAGGAGGCGCAAAGCCGCGGTTTTGGACTTTGTGCGCTACGGGCTGTTTCGTCACCCGGAGGCGACCCCTACGAGCCATATGGTTCTGACGCGAGCGAGGGAACAATGAAAGTGGGCCGTTTTTTCGTGTTTCTCTTTGTGATCTTCGTCATCGCCCTGGTGGTCTACGTGTTCACAACGCCGGGCACGAAAGAGATCCAGTTCACCGGGACGATCATGGGGAACGACTATATTGCCAGCCCCTTGGTCGAGGGACGCCTCCTGCGTTTGCTGGTGCATGAAGGGTCAGCAGTCAAAAAGGGCGAGATCATCGCCGAAATTGATCCAACGGATCTCGCGGATGCGCGCGACTCTGCCGCGGACGCCATCCATACGTTTCAGGCGCGGCTGCGACAATCAAACGAAACTCGCGCCATGGATGGCCAGCAGACCTCCGCTGCCCTCCAACAGGCGGAAGCGGCGGTTACAGCGGCCCGCGCTCAGCTCGAGCAGGCCAGGGCGACACTGACGCTGAATGAAATCACCTACCGCCGCGACGAGGGTCTCTTCCGCAACGGGGTCCTCACGGCCCAGGAGCGCGACACCGCCCGGCAGAACTATCTTGGCTCACAAGCTAACGTAAGGGCGCTATCGGATCAAGTGCGAGTGGCGGAAGCGCAGTGGGCCGTGGCGAAGGCCAATCGTCAGGAGGTTGCTGTTCAGGAGGCGGACATTGCTGCAACTCGGGCGCAATTAGCTCAGGCCGTCGCCCAAAAGAACGAGGCGCAGACTCAGCTTGGATACACCGAGGTTTATGCCCCGGTCGACGGCGTTGTGTCGGTGCGGGTGGCGCTTGAGGGCGAGACGGTGCAAGCGGGCGGGCCCATCGTCACCGTTCTTGACATCGACCACCTCTGGGTGCAAGCCGATGTGGAAGAGACCTACATCGACCAGATCGCCTTTGGCCAGCGGCTTCAGGTCCGCCTGCCCTCCGGCAATGTGATTCAGGGGACGGTGTTTTATAAGGGAGTGGAAGGGAACTTTGCCACCCAGCGTGATGTCAGCCGCACCAAGCGGGACATCAAGACCTTTGAGATCAAGGTGGCAATCCCCAACGTCCACCGGACGTTGTTCACGGGTATGACCGCCTATGTGCTGCTGCCCAGGCCGCCCGGCAAGCATCGCTGGCTGCACTTGTAATCCTGATTTCTACCGGGTGCGAACGGAAGGGCGTGTTTGAAACCCAATGCGGTTCACCTTGACATGGTCGTGCCCTCGCCCCCTTGGGGGCGAGGGCGGCGCGCAGCGCCGGGTGAGGGGGTTCTAGCGGTTTTTCAGGACAGGGCACGACTTCAGTGGTGCCGCAACTGGCGCCCAAATTGATCGGGGCTTTGGCCCCTGCGGGTAACGGAAATGAACGCGATTGAAGTTAATGGGTTGACCAAGCGATTCGGTGATTTTGTGGCTGTTGACCACGTTAGTTTCGAAGTCCCGCAGGGAGAATTGTTTGGCCTGTTGGGGCCAAATGGCGCTGGTAAAACCACGCTCATCCGCATGATGACGACGCTCACGCCGCCGACTGAGGGAGTGGCTCGAGTGGCCGGCCACGATGTCCGCGCTGATCCGGACGGCGTGCGGAATTCGATTGGAGTCATCCCGCAGGCGCTCACCTCCGATCCTGAGCTGACGGCCGAAGAGAACCTGCAAATTCACGCCAAGCTTTACGGCGTGCCTTCCCATCGGCGCGCAGCGCTAATCGGCGAATTGCTCGAAGCTGTGGACCTCTCAGAGTTCTCGAAAGCCCTTGTGGGCACGTTCTCTGGCGGCATGCGGCGCCGCCTGGAGATTGCGCGCGGGCTGGTGCACTCGCCCAAAATTCTCTTCTTGGACGAGCCGACGACCGGCTTGGATCCGGTCTCACGAACCAACGTGTGGGAGATGATCGAAAAAATTCAGAAACAGTCCGGGCTCACCATCCTGCTGACGACGCACTACATGGAAGAGGCCGATAACTTGTGCCAAAGGATCGCGATTGTTGACCACGGTAAGCTTGCCGCCCTCGATACTCCGGCGCGACTGAAGGACTCCGTTCCCGCCAACGAAGTTGTGGAGGCGGAGTTCCTGGCCGCGCCGGCAAATTGGCGCGATCAGTTAGCCTCGCTCCCGCACACGGTAAGCGTCAGAGAGGAGGAAGGGCTTACGCGCGTTACGTCCCGAAATGGGGCGGAGACGCTCGGAGTGGTTATGGATCTAGCTCGCCGTCAGGGCGTTCGCGTGCGCCGCGTCACCGTTCACAGCACAACCCTCGACGATGTCTTTTTGCACTTTACGGGCCGGCAGCTCCGTGACGAGCTTGGCGCAAAACGGCTGGATATCAGCCACCTCTACAGGTGATGCGCCAGCAGGTTTGTCCAAACTAGGTTTCAGATCTTTGGAGGCAACGGGCGGCAAAACCGCTCTTTAGGCCAACGCGGTTCGGTTAATTAGGACAGCGTTGACGCGCAATATCCCGAGGTGGGAATGCGGCTATATCGAATCTTCGCCCTTATCGAGCGCGACATGCGGAAATTCTTCCGTAACCCTGCGCTCATGATGGCCTCAATGATTTTCCCGTTGGTGCAGCTTGTGGTGCTGGGCTATGCCTTTGGCGGCAAAATCAAGAATGTGCAGGTGGGTCTGGTGGAAAAGGACACGGGAAATCCGGCGCTCCAGGTGCGCGCAGGATTGAACACCATCGCGCAAAGTCCCCGAACCTTCCGCCTCTCGGACTATCCCAATCTTCCCGAGGCCATGGCTGATCTCCGCAAGGGCTCTCTGAAGGCGGTCATCTATATCCCCCCCGACTATTCGCAGCGTGTTCTGCGTAACGAAAATCCTCGCGTGGCGTTCATCGAGGATAACACCGACACATTTACCGCCAGTGGCATCCTGGAGCGTATCCAGCAGCTTCAGGACAGCCTGAACGGGCCCGTGCTCCCGCCTCTTGAACCCGGCCAATCGCCGGCTTCTAACATGGCGAGCCTTTACAGTCCGGATCGCTTGCCGTCGAGCGTTCAGATTCAAACTGTAGAGGTCTACCCTTATGTCGGCTATGTCAAGTACTTCCTGGCAGGGGCGATCTCGCTTGCGATCTTTGTGACGGCTATGATTGGAGGCGGCATCACCTTCATCGACGACAAAGCACGCGGTCTCCACGAGGGCTATCTCTGTACGCCGCTCAGCAAAGCGGACTTGGTGACGGGGTTGATTGGCTCGGGCGCGATCAAGGGAATGATGGCCGGGCTGATCCTCACGATTATCGGCGGCCTGATTGCCGGTATTCCGCGAATATGGGACCCAGCCCGGCTGCTTTACCTCCTCCTGGTGCTGGCGGTCACGTCTCTGGCGATGATCAGCATGATGTTTCTGCTCATGGTGCGCGTCAGTGACCCGCTGGTACCGCGCGCCATTTTCGGCGTGCTGAATACGCTGCTGTTCTTTCCTTCCGGCGCCGTCTATCCGACGGCCGGCTTTCCGGTATGGCTGAGAGCGCTTTCGATGGTCGATCCGTTCACCTACGTGGTCAATGCGCTCCAAAATCTGCTGCTGAAGAATAGCGGATTTCCCGGCATCTCCCTCGACATTGCCATCCTGGCGGGGTTTTCGGCGGCGCTGATCGCGGGATGCATTTTGCTGTTCAAGCGGCAGATCTAGCGCCTTGTATCAGGGCACGACTTTAGTCGTGCCGTAACGGTGCCCCTCACCTCAACCCTCTCCCATTTGCGGGAGAGGGGGGACCGCGAAGCGGTGGGTGAGGGCACGAGCCGGGCGAGGGATTTTCGGAACAGTTGTTCATGTCGCTTCGCAACACCCGCGAAGCATGAAAAGAACCCCTGCCCTCGCCCCCTAAGGGGCGAGGGCGGAGCGTAGCGCCGGGTGAGGGGGTCCCAGCCGAACTTTTCGGAGCAGGTCTTCCACGAGGAAAGGAAAGTTGAGTGGCATGAGACGAACTGATTTGGCAGGTTGGGCGGGGCGAGTGGCCGTAATCGCATTGTTCCAGTTCCTGTTCTTCGCGCCGCGAGCCGCCGCTCAGGTTGGTGCTCCACCTCCGCAGGCTCCGCAAGCCACTCCGCTTCCCCTTTCCGGACGGAGCACCGGGAGCGGAGGAGTCACCGCGACTGAAGCGCCCGTACCCAGCACCACCACCAGCGTAAACACGTTGAACCCCGCCGTTTCAGTCCAGGGTGCTTATGCGGGGAGCGCCCTCAGCACGGCGCAGCAGCCATTTTCCGGAAAGCTGTCGCTCGCCGACGCGATTCAGCGCGGCATCCGTTATAATTTGGGCGCTGTGGGCATGGCGGAAGCGTTGCGCCAATCGCTGGGCCAGGCCCGAGCGGCACGCAGCGCCTTACTGCCGAACGTCAGTGCAGATGCTGCTGATACTGAGGAGACTTTTAACCTTCAATCCATCGGGTTCAATTTCACCGTCCCGGGCTTCCACATTCCTGCCGTTGTGGTGCCTTTCAACGTTTTGGACCTACGCGGACGGCTTTCGCAAACCGTTGCCGATCTCACGACCCTCAACAACTACCGTGCGGCGCGGGAAGAGGCGCGCGCTGGAGCGCTCTCGGCCCAGGACGCCCGGGACTTGGTGGTCTTTGGCGTCGCGGGTGCGTATCTGCAAGTCATCGCTGCAAAGGCGCGCCTGGCATCGGCTCGCGCGCAACTCGAAACCGCGAACGTTCTGTATCAGCGCACGGTGAAGCAGCTCAAGTTCGGAAAAGCTGCCCAGATCGACGTGAACCGGAGCCGCGTGGAGGTATTGCTCAACCAGCAGAGGCTGATCACGCTTCAGGACGATCTCGCCAAACAGAAAATCAATCTGGCCCGCATGACGGGATTGCCGCCGAATTCGAACTATGAGCTCTCGAGCGATATTCCCTACGCGCCCGCCCCGCCTCTTCCTCTGGATCGGGCCATCCAGGAAGCTCTGGCGCAGCGTTCTGACTTGAAGGCCGCTGCGGCTCAGGTCAGGGCGGCGGAAAGAGCGCTGGCTGCGGCGCGCGCCGAGCGCCTGCCTTCCGTTTCTGCCGCTGCCGATTATGGCGATATTGGTCCTCCTTCAGACTTGCGCCCTACCTATACGGTCTCAGCGACCGTCGAAGTGCCCGTGTGGAACGGCGGTCGCACCGGCGCGGATATTCAGCAGGCTGAAGCTGCCCTGGCGCAGCGTCGCGCTGAACTTTCCGACACTCGAAGCCAGATCGAAAGCGAGGTCCGCACCGCCTATCTGGACCTTCAGGCGGCCGCGAACCAAGTAGAAGTGGCGCGAGAAAATATCGATCTTATGGGAAAGACGCTGCAGCAGACTCGCCAGCGATTTGAGGCGGGCGTAAGCGAGAATGCGGATGTCGTCGAGTCACAGGAGTCGGTGAGTGGCGCCGATCTCGATTATATCAACAGCGTCTTCGCCGACAATTTGGCCAAGCTGAGTCTAGCCCGCGCTCTTGGAAATACCGCCGACAGGTTGGGTCAATTCCTGTCCATCCAGCCGCATCAATAGCAGCCAGCCGAGTGCCGATTGCGCCCGAGGGCGCGCTTTCGGCTACAACTTTGCTCGAAGCGTCACGATCACGGCCACCCCGAGTGCAAGTGCATACGTAGCGAAGAGAAATGCCCCATACCTGCTCCCCGACGTCCCATGGAGCTTCGGCATGAACGTCGGCAAATGGGAAAGCACCGCCGCTTCCCCGATCATTCCGGGAATAGCCAGAAGAAGCATAGCTGTAGCCCAGTTTGGTGGCGAGATGTGGCGCCAGCGCAGGATCGCGATCGAGATCGCGGCGGACATGACAGGAGTAAGAACGAAGCTTACCCAGTATCGCAGCTCGGTAGTTTCCAACACCTTAGGACCGGCATAGGCGAAATACACTGTGCCAAGAATCCAGATGGTCAGGCCGAGGACAACCAGAGAGACGCTTTCTTGTAGACTCATAGATGCTCCTTGAGCGATTTGATGTACCACATGGTTCATTTAAATGTACCATGCGGTGCACGCGGAGGCAAGATGCCGCACCCCAGAAAACCGGCTTTGGACGAGCTAGTGGACCGTTGCCTGGCCGCATTCGTTCAAGCGGGAACCCTTGACATTAGCCTGGACCGATTGGCGCACAAGGTTGGGAGCAGCAAACGTATGCTAATTCACTATTTCGGGGGACGCGAAAACCTCGAAGAGAAAGCGATGACCCGACTGGAGGAGAGACTGCGGGCGCAGTTTGCACCTGGCTCATTTCCCCAGGGAGCAACACCGGAAGTGGTTCTGACTGCCCTTTGGAGCCGGACGACGGCTTCTCAGTCGAAAGGCGTCTTGTTGCTGGTGATGGATCTCTCCAGACGCGCTTGGAACGGCTCCAAACGAGCGAAGGCGTTCTATGAGGAACAGCAGCGGCTGTGGGTTGACCTGCTCCTGAAGTATTTGCCCGATCGTGCGGCAGTCGAAGAAGTGCTGCAACTCTTCCAGGGAGCCGTGCTGGCCTACCTGATTACAGGTGACCCTGAGCCGGGGAGACGCGCGCTGATGCGAACGTTGGCAATCCCGCTAAAGACACCGTAGCGGGTCAGTTTGATGTAGAGGCGGCTTCATGCCGCCATCTGGCGAGGCTAAACTCGCCGCTACAATCCCAAACTGACCACTACGAAAAGGCACACAGAGGTCTGACTTCTGGTAGGAAAGGCACACCGATCCTTTCATCTCATTCCGCCCAGAAGTGAGCCCACAATGCCTCCAACCACGCCTCCCTCCGCTGCTTCCTGGCGCTGCGTGGGCATGTACTCGATGAGTGCGTGCGCCAGTTTGGATATGGGCAGCGTTTGCAGCCAGATTTTCCCCGGCCCGGTCAGAGACGCGAGAAAGATTCCGTCAGCGCCAAAAATCATGTTCTTGATTCCCGGTACCGTCGTGATCTGGAAAGAGACGCGCGCCTGGAACGCGCCAACGTGTCCCGGATGCACCCGCAGAGTTTCGCCCGGCCCGAGGTCCTTCACAATCAGCTCGCCTGAAAGCTCGATCCATGCGGTCCCCGTTCCCATAACGCGCTGCAGCAGGAAGCCGTCGCCGCCGAAAATCCCTGCCCCGAGCGACTGCTGGAAGCCCACGCCGAGCTGCACTTGCGGCGTCGCGCACAAAAATCCGCGCCGGTGAATCAGGTATTCGTTTCCCGCGCCCACTTCGACCGGCACAATATGTCCGGGCAGTTTGGTGGCGAACGAAATTGTTCCCGGGGCGCCCACGGCCCGGTACTCGGTCATGAACAGCGATCCGCCGCCCGCCATCCGTTTCAGCGCGCCGAAGATTCCTCCTCCCCCGCCAAACTGGGTGTGCGTCGTCATCTGAATGGAACTCGTCATCCAGGAAAGTTCACCCGCTTCAGAAATGACGGATTCGTTGGGGTCAAGCCCAACTTCAAGTACAGGCATGGTGGTGCCGAGGATTCGACTCTGCATGGCAGACTCCTGATCGGAATTGCGCGCTGAGGACGAGCTTGAAGATCGCCCTCCGCATTCGATCTAACTAGCCAAGACCTTCGCTCTTGACATGCCGTAGCGCCGGCCCCGCTTGGCGGGGTCGGCACGTGCCGGGCTAAAGGCCGGCGCTACAACGAGAACAAAATTCTCGTTTCGGGGCGCATAACGATCTAACTTATACCCTGAAATCAGTGGTTGGCAAGAGACCGTGAGCGAGTGAAGAGCAGACAAGGTGCCGGAGCAGCAGAGCCACAACCACAGCGGCGCAAGGCCGCTGCCCTCTCCTTCGGGCTCAGCTTTACCCATATCTCCGGCTGGACACGGGGGTGGACATGAAGTCGCTACTACGCAGCGGGTTGCGAAGGACCTTGTATCAGGGCACGGCTTCAGCCGTGCCGAGGGCAGCCGGGTTTTAGGGCGGGGCTTTAGCCCCTGACCGCCAGCCGCAGCGGCTAAAGCCGGCATTCTGTTGGCTTTCGGCCGGCACGGCTGAAGCCGTGCCCTGATACACCCTCCGGTGTCCAGCAAAAAATGTGGGACGCGTTCGACCCTTGGGGGAGAGGGCAGGATCTGCGGCTTTTCGATTTTCAAAAGACCGCTTGACAACCCGCCAGACACCGTATACTGTACTAGTGTAGTAGTACACATGCTCTTTCGCATCCATTCCGACTCTGGTGTTCCCATCTACCTGCAACTCGTGCGGCAGGTAATGCACGCGATTGAAACTGGCGCATTACGTCCTGGAGACCAGTTGCCGGCTATTCGGAGTCTGGCGGAGGAGGCCGTTACAAACCCCAACACTGTGGCGAAGGCTTACCGTGAACTGGAGTATGAAGGGATCATTGAGTTGCGGCAGGGCTTGGGCGCATTCGTCCGTGCGAACCTTCCCTCCGCCGAGCAAGGCCAAGCGATGAAACAGGCGCATCGAGCGGTGGGCGCAGCCGTCACGGCCATGCGGAAGCTCGGCCTGTCGGAGGCGTCGATGCGCCGCGTCTTCGAGGCCGAATTGATGAAGGAAGAAGAGGCTTCGGCGCCAGCTTTTACCAGGAGGTGATGTATGAGCTCGAAACAATCGATTATCGTCGTCCATGACCTTAGAAAGCGGCTGGGCAGTATCGAGGCGGTCGCTGGCCTGGATTTCTCAGTTCCTGCGGGCTCCATTTGTGGATTTTTAGGCCGAAACGGCGCCGGCAAGACGACCACGATCAAAATGCTGCTGGGCATGATGCGCCCGGATAGCGGGGAAGGCAGCATCTTCGGAGAGCTGATTGAGGACGAAGCCGCGAACGTGCGCATCAGGCGCCGTACCGGGTTTGTTTCCGAAGTTAAGGAGTTCTATCCGTTTATGACGGTCCGTCACACGATCGAATTCTGCCGCGCTTTTTATCCCCAGTGGCAGATGGAATGGGAAAAACGGTGTCTCAAGGATTACCAACTCCCGCTGGAGCAGAAAACCAGTAAGCTCTCCAAAGGAATGCGATCGAAGCTCGCATTGCTGTTGGCTCTCTCTCGCGGTGCCGAGCTTCTGGTTTTGGATGAGCCAACTGACGGCCTCGACCCCGTGGCCGCGGAGATTTTTCTGGAGCACGCCGTGGCGCAGGCCGCAGAGGGGCGAACCGTTTTCTTCTCTTCTCATCAGCTACACGAGGTGGAGCAGGTCTGTGACCGCGTCTGTCTGATCGATCAAGGCCGGGCCGTCCTTGAAACGGATCTTGACGAAGCAAAGACCAGAATCCGCAGGGCATCCTTCACATTCCCCAGCACCGTCCCCGTGGCGCTCTTTGAGGGCATCGGGTTGGGGCGCCTTAAGATCCGTGGCCGCTCCGCCTCATTACTAATCAATGGAGAGGGTGAGAGCTTTGCAGCACGAGCCCAGGCGGCAGGCGCCACGAACATCGAATTCACGCCTGTCAATCTGAAGGAAATCTTTCTAGAAACGGTTGGAGGAGAGAAATGATTACAGCCATGGTACGAAAACATTGGATGGAACTGCGCGGCCGCTGGCTGTTCGCGACGGCAATCGCAGTTCTCCTCGGGATTTTCATTATCTTCGAGGACAGGCATGCAATCTTCCCCAAGCATTGGCCCATGTCCCTCTGCCTTTTCGCCTTTATCCTAGTCGTAGCTTTTCCCCCAAGGTTTGCCACCACGGGCGTCACCACCTCCATCGGCACGCGGCCGTGTCACGCAACCGATCCTTCAATCTTGTTTACGTTGTCGCTGCCCCTCCGGCGCCGCACTCTTCTGCGATATCGAGCCGCTTCGGGGCTATTCGCCATGGGAACGGCCCTCGCAGTGGCGCTGCTGGTTAACGCCGTAGTCCTCGAATCTCTCGGGTCTGCCATCACCCCGTGGCAGGTGTTGGCGTATGGGCTGTGGATTCTGGTTCTCCTTGTCCCGCTCTATTTCCTGGATACTCTTCTCTCGGTTTGGTTCAGCGAAGCTACGATCATGCAAGTCCAGGCCGTTGCCATGGCCCTTCTGGTACCTGTGCTGCTCTGGATGGGCCTGCTGGGTTCGACAATGAAGATTATGGCCGTGTTTCACAATGCCACGCTGGTTCCCGCCGCGCTGGCCGCGGGCCTCATTGCCGCCGGGCTGGCGGGGACTACCGCTTGGATTCTTGATCGGCAGGAATACTGAACACGAGACCGGGGAACACACTACCCGCTCCGCTGGAGGGAAGATTATGAAGCGATCACTTCGACGGGTTCCGCTGGCTGCCGCGATATTTTTCTTGGCCTGTGGCGCTCTCCAGGCACAGAACCTGCTATCGAAAATAGATCAATACATGCAGGCGAGTATGAAGTTCGGCCATTTCATGGGGTCAATCTTGGTGGTTCAACATGGCCAAGTGCTCGCGAGCAAAGGCTACGGAATGGCGAACGTGAACGCCGGGATCCCCAACGCGCCTGAAACAGAGTTCCGCATCGGCTCGATCACGAAGCAGTTTACCGCCATGGCCATTCTTGAGCTCCAGGCCCGCGGCAAACTGAGCGTCCACGATCCGGTGTGCAAGTATGTGCCTGATTGCCCTAAAGACTGGGCTTCAATCAAGATTTACAATTTGCTCACGCATACCTCCGGCATTCCGAATTTCACATCGTTTCCCAACTATCTGGAGATCGAGTCTCAGCAGATCACGCCGTCTGGGTTGCTTGCAGATTTTGAGAACAAGCCGCTCGACTTCCCACCGGGCACAAAATTCAGCTACAGCAACTCAGGGTACGAGGTGCTCGGCTACATCATTCAGCGTGTTTCAGGGGACACCTATCAGGATTTTCTGCAGAAAAATGTCTTCGATCCGCTAGGACTGGAACATACCGGATACGATAGCAGCCATCCAACTGGGACCGGTCACGCGGTGGGCTACGTCTACGCCAACAACCATTACGTGCCGGCGCGTTTTGTGAATATGTCCGTGCCTTTCAGCGCCGGCGCGCTCTATTCGACGACTCTCGATCTCTACAAGTGGGACCGCGCGGTCAAAGCGGGCAACCTGATCCCAAAAGCATTATTGGATCAGATGCTCGCGCCGCAGGTAGCGATGGGAGGCCCCGGCAACACCCATTACGGCTTAGGATGGATGATCTCGGCCGAGTTCGGCCATAAGGAAATTTCGCACGAAGGCGGAATCGAAGGCTTCACGTCACTCAATAGCTGGTTCCCTGAAGATGATACCTACATCATCGTGCTCGACAACGTGAGCTCGCCGCAAGTGGACGCGATCGGCAGGGAGCTTGCGGCCATTCTGTTCGGACAAACCTATCAGTTTCCCAAAGAACATCTGGCCATCACTCTGCCTCCTGGCGCGCTACAGAAATTCGTGGGGCAATATCAGCTCGCTCCTGAATTCATCCTGACCGTGAGACGAGAGGGCGATCAACTGAGCGCGCAGGCGACAGGCCAGTCGAGCGCGGCGATCTTTCCGGAATCGAAAACGGCGTTTTTCTATAAGGCTGTCGATGCGCAAGTCAGCTTCGTACAGGGCGCCGACGGTGGAGTCACCGGCCTCATCCTTCATCAGGGCGGGCGCGACATGCCGGCCAAGAAGATCAGTTCCGAAGCGCCACCCTCTCCGAAAGTGATCTTTCCGAAATCGATCCCGCTGCCAGCGAGCGTCCTGGCGAAATACATTGGCGCATACCAGCTTGCGCCCGGCTTCGTGATTACGATCACGCTTTCGGGCCATCAGCTGAGCGAGCAGGCAACGGGCCAGGCGGCTTTCCCCATTTTCCCGCAGTCGCCAACTGAGTTTTTCCTGAAGGTTGTCGATGCGCAGATCAGTTTCGTGGAGAATTCAGGGGGTCAGGTAAATGGTCTTGTGCTTCACCAAGGCGGCCGGGACGTGCCGGGGAAAAAGATCAAGTAAACCCCGCGCCATTGGTGCGATCAGCGGTAAAAGGATACAACGGCATTTGACTATTTTCTATCGTCCGCATTTTCGACGGCTTGCGAGCGTCCCCACCTGGCGGCGCCAAACTTCGAGATCCGGCGAAGGCGTTCGAGCTTTTTCGCCGACTGTCTCTTGCCCTTACTTTCCCGCCCAGTTTTCCCAGCGGGACGGCGTGTGGATTCTTTTTTCGCATGCCGGTACGGTACCATAAGCGGTTACGGCTCGTGCTAAGGTGATTTTATGAGCCAGCATCGGTCAAATCCAAACACGGATGCCTGGCAGGGTGGGACAGAATAAAAAGCTTCGCAAGCAGCGAAGGAGCATTGCCAGCATAAGGCATGTTCACCTGGAACGAATCCACCGCGAACAGAGCCGGCCGAAACCCGACGAGGGTCTGATCAGGTTTTGGCAAAAAGAAGTCGTCAAATGGGATCGACAGCTCGCAGAAATAGACCACAAGCTGGAGAAGAGGTGAAGCGAAGCATGGCCACCAAAACGCAGGCGCACGCGACAATTCACACGGGCGAAACGCTCATGAAGGAGCTGATTGATGCCTCGAAGACCTTCGAGCGGATCTTCAACCGGCTCGTGCGCACCGAGCCCACCAGCGAGAAGTATTTTGAGCTACTTGGCGATCTATGGGCCGGCGCCGAGCTTATCGAAACAAAGGCAGCAGACTGCAAAGAAGTCGCCGACGAGCTCATGGATGCCTTCCCCGGCTAGTGACTGACGAGCGGGTTTCCTCGCTCGGAGGTCAGGTCATTCGGTCAAGCGCCAGTAAGAACCTCTCGCTTCGCGAGATCGCAGACACTCTACTGCAAGTGTCCGCGCCACCCCGCCGCTCCCCTACCCGGGGCAGCAGCGCGCTTGCACCTGATGGCGGCGCTGCGAGATGAGCCCTGAGCCGTTTGATTCTCGCCCGGAAGCTGCCTAAGAATCGGAGGCCGCAGTCCTGGCCCCGAAGGGGCCTGCTGTGAATAGCCGCAGGTGCAACCTGTGGAAAACGCGAGCAATCAGCAGGTCAACCCTGACGGGATTGACCTGCAGGGGATCGCCGCGTTCGAACGCCTGTGAAGAAACGCCGCCGCAGCTTCGAAACAGCGACGCAATACCGTGAGCACCTTGGCCAGAGAAAAGACGCGGACCACAAAACCGGTGGTCCGCGCTACCGGCTCGCCCCTCACCCTGCCCGCGCCGCCTTGCGCGCTACCGCCCGCGAAGCAGATCGGAACAGCCGTCAGGGTAGCGCGCAGACGAAATTGGCTGCATCGTTTGGATTTCCAGAACCCTTGTATTTTGCGGTCTGCGGGTAGGGACACAGCGGGCGAGTCATCTCGACGCCTTTGGATGGATGGAACGGGTCCACATACTTTGTGGCAATGATGCTGTCCGGGGCAACACCCTTCTCCACCCATTGTTCAAGCGCAGCCGAAACGTTCCGGGCAGGATCGCCGGGTTGGCCGAAGAAGCTCGGACCCGGGCCGCCGCCGCAGTGCTGCATTCCGGGCACCATATAGAGGCGCACGAAACTCGTTGTTTGTGCCTGGCCAAGACGAGCGAGCACGCTCTTGTAGTAGTTCACCGTGTTGAGGGGCGGGATCGCCGCATCACTCCAACCGTGATAGAGGATCAGCTTGCCGCCCCGGTGCTCGAAAGCAATGAGGTTCGGATCGGTGGCGTTTAGGGCGCGCGCCGTTTCGCGCGTGGCAAGCCGGATCGCGGCATTCACGTTCGCCCCGCGGTAACTCCAGGCGGCGTTATCAAATACCATGTCTCGAAAATAATTGATGCCGAATTCGTATTGCAGGCTGGTTGCTGGGGCATCGCCGGTGATCCAAACCCTCCAGCCGCCGCCTCCCAGCTCGCCGCCGGGCATGTAGCCGGGAAAAAGCTGCTCTCCGTCCGGTTTCTTGAGCCCGGCATAGATCTTTCGCAGCTCTGCCACCTGCGGCGCGGTCAGACAAGCCGACGTATCAGTTCCCTTGCAGATCAGCGTCGAGGGGTTGAAGTGGCATTGCGTCGGATCGTTGAGAATTCCGTCTTTGACGCCATCTTCGGCGTCACAGACGGCGAGCACTGCAGCGCTGATCGTGGGCAGCTTGCTGGCCGGGATATAGCTCGCGCGGTTCAGAAGACCCGGAACCTGCGTATTGAAGAAAGCCGCAGAAAGCAGAAGCGTCCAGTAATTAGCCGGGGCGCCAGCCAGGATGCCGTTGTAGTCGCTGGGGTATCGCTGGGCTTCCATCAATGCCTCGCGTCCACCATCGGAGCAGCTTTCAAAATAGGAGTATCGCGCCGGCTGGCTATAGAAGGCCGTAATGATGGCTTTGGCGTTGAGAGCGGTCAGGTGAATCGCGCGGTAGCCGAAATCTATCACCTTTTGCGGGTGGCCCAGCGCCCAGCGCGCGTCCGTGCCTCCGGCGCGATGCCCTGTGTCTGTGGATGACGTGGCGTAACCCCCGCGGACGGCGCGCGCCATCTCTCCGTAACTTATAACTCCAGCAAACCCGCCATTGCCTGCGCCCTGGTATTTGCCGTTCCAGCCGGAAACGGGCATCCACACTTCGAACTCGATGTGAGAGTCAGAGGAGGGTTTTGCAACCCCTTGAACACGGCAGAAGGGCGCGAGACCATAGATCGGCTGTTCGCCAGGCGGGCTAAATGTGCCCGCCGTCACCGGCTGAGCGGAGGTGATTGTGGTTGCCTTTAGCTTAAGCTTCAGGAGCGAGGAGCAGGACCCGGCAAAACTCGGGGCGCCACTCAGCGAAGCAACGATAAGCAGTTGCAGCGCGAAGCGAAAGTGAACACGGGCTTTCCACCACATTGAGATGAGTCCGGAGCCGGCTTCACGCGCTGACGTTTGAGATGTGCACATTTTCACGCCGCCTCGAGTGAAGATAGCAGGCAATGCCCGAACGGCTAAAATATCATAGCCCACAACGGAAGCCTAATAAGCGTTAACTTAATCTTGCAGGGTAGACGGGCCACTCTGTTCGCTGTCTGCAATTCCTGCCCCGAAAGGGGCTGCGCCGTGGATAGTCCCGCAGGGCGGGATGAAACCTACGGAAACAGATGCGCCATTAGGACGGCGACCCTGAAGGGGTCGTACAGCGTCTCAGAATGGATAGCGTTCATCAAATTCGATTCCGGCGTCGGCAAGCAGTTCCCGGTACTCCTGTTCGAAGGCCGTTTTGCAGCGACGCTCCTCTTGTCGCTTAATGTACTCGATAAGGCCCGGCAAGTCCCGCTGCTGCTCAAAAGTCTTCCCGTGACCAGAGTGAAAATGGCCGTGTTGGCTCCGATTCCCAGAGCCAGCGTCACAATCGAGACCAGCGCGAAGCCGGGCGAAAGCCGGAAGCGACGGAGCGCGTAACGAAGATCCTGCAGCAGTGCGGACATCTCAACTCCTCGTCTCGGGCGACGCCGGAATCAATCCGCTAACCCGGCATGAACGCGGAGCCATATTACCGCGTAGTCTAGCACTGCCGTCTTTCTATTCACAACCCGCCAAATTGACCGCAGAGTCGCGTCAAAGTCCGGATAGGGGTGGTTGTAGCGCAGCGTTCGCCTTGTAACGCTGCGGCCTTTTCGTGCAACGACAAACCGCAGCCTTGAAAATGCTCCCGGTTTGAGCGTGGATCTTCTGAAGACGAAAGACTTATGGCGTCGTCAGTTCGTCCGCCGCCGACAAGGAGCATTTTCATTCGGTTTCGCGGGCCAACGGCCCATCATGACAGGGCTAAAAACTGAGCCCTGCATTGCAATACCGTAAAATCTTGTTTTTTTGGCAAGATTCTTCGGCGAGC
>JASHOS010000234.1 GCA_030040995.1 Terriglobia bacterium
AGGCAGGGTTGGTAAGCCGGCCGGAGCAGTGGCCTTGGTCGAGCGTGCACGATTACACGGGCAGCGTTCAACGCCCCGTCGCCACGCCGAGCGGGCTGGCGGTGGATCGCATGTTGTTGCCCGCCGATGAACGGACTCGGATATAACAGTATGGCTAAGAAAAGCCGCAGAGGAACGCAAAAGGCGCGTACCTCTGCATTGCAATACCGTAAAATCGTGTTTTTTTAACCAGATTTTCTAGGGACCCCCTCACCCGCCTGCGGGCAGGAGCCCTTCGGTGGGCGCAGGCCCGGCTCGCGCCGGCTGGAGAAAGCGCCGGCCGCGAGCCACCCTCTCCCGAGGGAGAGGGCAAGGGTTTCGCGCTGGTTTGATTGCGGCCGTGAGGCCGCGCTGAGCTACCCGCTTATTGGCTCGAGATTCAGCCCTAATGCTCATTCGGGAACGGTCGTGGCATCCCAGGCTTCCAATCCGGTATGGCGTATCCATCCCGATTCGGCATTTTCACCTCGGGCAACGTTGTCTGATCGAGGACTTCGTCCTCCTTAATAACGCCATTCTTGTAAAGCAGAAACGCCGTTAGCGCGTAGACCTCATCCGGCTTCAGCGAGCCTTCCTGCCTGAACGGCATGGCGCGATTAATGTAGTCCCACATCACAGTGGCATATGGCGCATGCAACGCCATCACATTTCCCGGGCCGATGCACGGCGCAAGACACGGCGGCGAACTCTTCAGAGGCGTTTCGGGCTTGATCAAGATCGGTGCCGGTCCACCATATCCGTTCTCCCCATGGCACGCCGCGCATTTCTGAGCGAAAATCGCCGCGCCTTCCTTTGCCGTTCCCTTTCCCGGTGGAAGATTCTTCCCGTCCGGACTGATCGTAATGTCCTCCGCTCGAATCTCTGCCGGCGTCGGCGTTTTCCCCACGCCGTAGGTGGGCGATTGCGCCGGCGCAACGCCGCAGCAGCACAAGCACAAAATCATCGCGGTAACCGCAACCCTAAATCGCATTGTGTACGCTCCCATCGCTCGCCACTCGCCACGGCTGGATGGTGTTGTCCGTTCCCGGCACGCCGTGCGTCCTGTAGTAGTCCGGCGACACCTTGAAAAACGCAGCCAGTTCCGCCCGCGAGGGTTGCACCTGCCCGAGTTCATCCGTGCAACGCGACTGCAACACGCATTCGCGTCCGTCCCACTTCCAATCCATTCCAAATCGCGTGTGCGCTTTCGGATGCACCATTCCGCGAATCTCCGCGTCCTTCCACGTCTGCCCACCATCCGCCGAAACTTCCACGCGCCGCACCACGCCTCCACCCGACCACGCCAAGCCCGTCAGTTGATAAACCCCCGGCCCGGGAAGCTTCTGCCCTCCCGACGGAAACGTGATCACCGACTTTGGCCCCCACTGGAACGTCAACGCGGCCACTTCTTCATCCTTCGTGATATGTCCGTAGTCGTTGTACGTCATGTAGTAGCGGTCCACCACCTTGATCCGCCGCAGCCATTTCGTGTTGTATATTCCTTCGAATCCCGGCACTACCAAGCGCAACGGAAAGCCTTGCTGCGGGCGTATCGCCTCGCCGTTTTGCCCGTATGCGGCGATGCAATCGTCCATTACCTTCGCTAGCCGGATGCTGCCAGCGCCCTTCACTTCTTCCGCGCCTTCCGACACCACCCACGACGCGCCCTTCTGTACGCCGCACTCCTTCAGCAAAGTCGAAAGCAGCACGCCGGCCCATTCGCTGCAACTCGTCAGGCCGTGCGTCTCCTGTACCGTTTTATCTTTCGGCTTCGAGTGATTTCCCAGGCACTCGATGAAATGAACACGCGACACCGCAGGAAAGCGCCTCAGGTCATCCATACTGAATTCCAGCGGCCGATCCACCATGCCGTGGATCAACAGCCGGTGCTGCTTCGGATCGATATTCGGCACGATCGAGCCGCGACGCGTCCCGATAAAGTGCAGCGACGACGGCGTGATAGTTCCCACCGAATCTTGCAGCGGCGTCAGCACGTGAAACGTCAATCCAAATTCGTCCGGCGAAGGTCTCTCGTCCACAGGCACGCGAACCGACTTCACGTATTGCGACCGCTCGCCATACGCGATCAAATCCTTCAACGATGCCGCTTCGGGGGCAGGAGTTTGCCCCGCCGTGGTCTCGACCGCGCCCAATGCGGCTGCCGCGGCGCCTGTCGCTAAAAATTTTCTCCGGCTCGCTTTCGTCGAATTGGTCGCCTGTTTTGTGGTAGGGCTTTTCTTCGACTCCATGAGGTCTCTCCTTGCAGCGCTCTGTCCCTCGCACCGAGCGAATTGCTCAAGCGAATCGTGGGAGGGGACCTTCGCTCTCGCATTTCGCTCTCGCACTTCCTTTCCGCGAAATGTACGCCTGTTCTCCCGATCAGTCAAGGCCGGCGACGCTTTTGGCAGGGTCCGTCAAAAAGTTGGGTTTATTACGGTACGGAGGCCGTTTTTTGTAGCGCGGGGCTCGCTTTTTACCCCTGTGGCTCGTGAGTGCACGAAAGAGCCGCAGCGTTACAAGGCGAACGCTGCATTGCAAGGTCGTGATTTCTTGTTTTTTTGGCACGGTTTTTAATTACCCCTCACCCGCCTGCGGGCAGGAGCCCTTCGGTGGGCGCAGGCCCGGCCCACGCCGGCTGGAGAAAGCGCCGGCCCGGCCCACCCTCTCCCGAGGGAGAGGGCAGAGTGTCTATAACTTTGGTTGCGGCGTAAGGCCGCGCTGCGCTGCAACTACTCCCTCCGGACTTTGACGTGATCGTGACGCTTTTGGTTTGGGGTTTGCCTTCGCTGTGGCTGCCTTTGCCCGCGTTCCGCAGCGGGAACGCGCGGCGGCTGCGCGAGGCGGGGAGGCTTTGGTTTGGGGTTTTGTTTATCGTCACAAATAGAGTTGACAATCCTGCGGCGCTCAAATAATTTTCTCGCACGGAGGGTTTATGCCGCCGTTGACAGGCTTGCGCCGCCGGGATTCCTGCAAAACCTGCCGTAGCTCTGCCGCTCGCCCAGCTTCTCGCGCGAGATTTCGCTGCATAAGCAGGTATTTGCTACCTCTTTGTGCAGGGTGACGCACCTGAGACTTTCAAAACCATTGTACGGACGTTTAATTCCGACATGCACGTGGAGTTAGTTGGCGGCAACGATTCAGACGACCCGAACTGTTTGTACAAGGCGTACCAAACTTGCTTCAGCCGGACTGGACGATTTCGAGAAACCGTTAACAAAGAGAAAGCCCCTACGCTGGTTCTCTGTTGGCCACGCGATTTGCGGGCCTTGTTTCGCCTCTGGATTGTTTTCACTGGTAAGGCTCTTCTAGCGATAGAAGGTATCGCCTTCGTGGGTCACTGCGGTTTGGATGTTTGCTCGTTCCGGGCAATCTTTTCAAAGATGGGCAGCTTTCTATCCTTTCCAGCGTCGTCTAGAATGTGGGCACTGCGGCCCTCAATCGCAACCTTCGTTTTCCCATGGAGAGTCACGTCTAATCGGTGCGTTGGGCCGACAACATAAATTAGGCCCGGAGTTTCAATCCAATAAAATGTCTTTATTATTGGGACAGCAGCAACTATTCCGCCAACGGGAATGGCAGCCGCGCCCCTTTGTTCTGATGTAATCTTGATAACGACCGCATCCTGCCAGTTCAGAGCCTTCTTTTTAGCCGCGGCGGATGGAGCGAGTGCTAGAAACCAAATTCCCACGAGTAGGAAGCGGCCTGTCGGATTCATATCTACTCTCGATTTCGTATGTCTGATTCTATCATCCACGAATGGCGAACCGCACGATTCGATAAGCACACCAAGCAGCAAGGCCGAACGGCCAGGTTACATGAGCAGGTATTTGCTACCTTCTTGTGCAGGGGCATACACCCTGGACAGCGCCGCGAAGTGCACGTGCTCCAGATTCCCGTATTGTTCATTTTTCATACCGGGGCTTTAACCGAAGATGAAGAAAGGCTTCGAGCGTCGCGAGTACCAACGAACCATGTTTGCTATCGAGCAGAACATTGACCCGG
The DNA here is from genome assembly GCA_030040995.1 of Terriglobia bacterium. GTDB lineage: Bacteria > Acidobacteriota > Terriglobia > UBA7540 > UBA7540 > JASHON01. The sequence goes on from JASHOS010000234.1 coordinate 4,021, forward strand.
CAACAATGCAGCTTAATCCAATTTCCAGGAGCAGCGATCTCGAATCCCTCGCAATTCGTCATTCGCGGGTCGCGGCACAGGGAGCCTGAAAGTGTGCTTTGAGCGCTATTGGGGTTGTAATGTTGGCTTGTGTACCGCGCATTCGAATTGGGACCAGCCAGCCCGATCTTCAACCATTCTCCGCCATGCCAAAAACCGTAAACAGCCATCTTTCCAAACGGCAGACCAGATGGGGGCTTATGTGGAGATTCTAGGTATTCGACTTGGAAGTCATTCTGGCCCAGCGGAAACCGCGCCAACTCAGTAACCGTCTGAAAATCGGCAACAGCATCGCTGATCATGGACTTCCAATCACTCACGCTCTGCTAGCCTCCGCGATTACATCGATTCTTCGTAAGCAAAGCTCACCTGACATCAACTTCGGAAGAATGGCGTCCCGAACCGCAGTCAGAATAGGCGCTTCCCGTCCGTTGTCCCTTATCTTTTGAAAAATCGGGTTGGCTATGCTCTCGAAGGCATCCATAACACGGGGATCCGGGACGGTGAGAGTCTGTTCCCCCGCTAGCCCGGTGTTCAGATTTTTCTGAACCGATCCATCCGCGATATGAACAAGCTGATCAGATATCTATCTTAGCGCGAAATATAGGTAGTTCTTGGACACTTCCTTCAGATTCCTGAAACAGAGCCATCCGTCATGAATGCACCCCCGAATATCGACAAAGACCGGGATGCCGTTGCATAAGCAGGTATTTGCTACCTCCTTGTGCTGGAGCCTTGATTATCAATCATGTTAGCCAACGAGATCAAACTTCGGTGGTTGGACTGTCCTCTCCTGGATCGCTAAAGGAATAGTAGAAATTTTCATACAGGACTTGCACAACGTGAGCAGAAACAGCCTATCTTCTTTTCCTATAAATGGAAAAGCGGGGGGAACCCGGGGACAGACGGAATGTTTCCGGTTTCGTCCGATTGTGGTACTTTTTGCTCGCGGCTCGATTCGCACGGTTCATCGCTCTCGACACCCCGCACCATGTGACACAGCGCGGCAACGCGCGGCAATTCATTCTCACCACGGACGCTGAACGCCTCGTCTATCTCGACCTGCTGCGGCACTATTGTAGTCTGCACCGGCTTGCGCAGGGCTCCAACGATTCAAAGTCACGCCAGTTCTGCCGAATGCCTACATGCACCGGAAAGAGCGGCCAAAGAAAGGCTTCATCCAGCAGCAGCGGGTAGCGCAGAGGTACGCGCTTTTTGCGTTCCTCTGCGGCTCTTGGTGGGGAACGCGAATTCTGGATCGTCGCGTTAATTCCGGGGCTATAATCACGCGCATGTCGCGGCTTCGGCGCTTGGTGCTGTCCGATCGTTGGTTCTTCATCACCTGCCGAGTCTTGCCACCGCGACGGCATCTTGCGGATTCAGAA
>JASHOS010000235.1 GCA_030040995.1 Terriglobia bacterium
TGCTCTGGTTTCTCGCCTATCTCCTCTACGGGCGGGCAGAGGCTTTTGTCCAAAACCTTCCCGCAGTCTCGGCTAAGGTCACGCAGTTTGTCGACCACTTTGAAAATGTAGTGAGCAATCTGCGACAGAGCACCTCCTCCTTTTCTCCATCTTCAAACCAGAACGGGCTATTGACGGTCCAGGTACAGCAGCAGCAAGCCCAGTGGACTCGCTTCCTCTTGCGGGGTGTGGGATCGATTTATTCCTTCACCGTCACCGTCATGTTTATACCCTTTCTGGTGTTCTTCATGTTAACGTCTAAGCATCACTTGAAAGACGCCACGATCGACCTCTTCTCAATGGAGCGCCATCAGCAGATTGAAGACATCCTTGAATCGGTCACCCAAATGGTGCGCCAGTACATTTTCGGAAGCTTCTTGGTGGCCCTGATCTCGATGGCGCTCATCACGCCCGTATTTCTGCTGATCCACCTTCGCTACGCGATTGTCCTGGGGGGAGTCTCTGCCTTCCTGGATTTGGTGCCGTATATCGGAATTGCCCTGGCTATCCTGCCGCCACTTGTGGTGGCGTTGATGCAATTTAACACCGCTGCGCCGATCATTATCATCGGCGTGGTGATTTCGGCCGTGCACCTGATGTCGGTCAATCTCTTCACGCCCAAGCTGGTGGGAGGAAGGGTACGCCTCAGCGCGCTTTCGGTGACGATCTCCATGATGTTATGGGGCTGGCTTTGGGGCGCCATGGGACTCGTGCTCGCGGTTCCGATCACCGCTGCTTTTAAGACCGTGTGCGACAATGTCCCGACGCTCAAACCCTTTGGCTATTGGCTGGGCGACGGCGGGTAGAAAATAGGAGATTGCATTCATGGGTTTAGTCGAGGCGGCCGGATTTTCAAAGGCCAGTTGGGGCGCTTCGGGCCAAGCGGCGGAGGAATCCCGCCGTTATTGTGGCGCATTAGAGGAGGGCGAAATTCTTTTTTTTCGCCAAACGCCATTTCCTATTCCGGAAGCCCACAAACGTTTTCTGCTGAACGTGCGCCAGCCCAATACCGCTCATCATAAAAACATTTCTTATAAGCCTGGCCGGAACCGCGTTCTGGGCTTCGCTCGCGGAACCGCGGATGAAGCCACACTGGTCGGTATCATGCATGATTATTCGCAGGCCGTCTGTAACTTCGTGAACGCTCTTCTGCTGCCTTACGCGGGAAACTGGCAACTCGATTACGCCAGCTTCCGGCCCATCGAGGAGGAGGGACGCGATCTGCCCGTAAGCAAGCGGAACGACCTGCTCCACGTGGACTCCTTCCCCACTCGTCCCTCGAACGGCAACCGAATTCTTCGCGTATTCACAAACCTGAACCCGGCGGAGTCGCGAATCTGGCTGACGAGCGAGCCTTTTCAGGTATGGGCAGAACGGTACGGCGATTCCGCTGGGCTGCCGCAAATCGCCGCTCACAGCCGTTCACCTGCGCATCAAATGCTCCGCCGCGCGGTGCGGCTGGGCCAGGCTCTGGGCGTCCCGTTAACGGACCGCCCGCCGTACGACGAATTTATGCTGCGCTTCCATCACTTCATGAAGAACAACAGCAGCTTTCAGAAAGATTGTCCGAAATCCCGATGGGAGTTTCCGCCAGGAGCCACTTGGCTTGTTTTCACTGATATGGTGCCGCACGCCGTGCTCTCCGGACGATTTGCTCTGGAGCAGACGTTTTTTGTCTCACGGAACGCTCTCCTGTCCCCCGAAAAGGCGCCGTATCGAGTTCTCGAGAGGCTCGCTGGCGCGCCGCTGACCGGCTAGGGTTCGGCGCACGATGCATCAACTCCCACAAGTTCCGTTGCATCCAATGAAATTGGTCGGGCATCGTCTTTCTGGAGGAAAAAGTATAGAAATGACCTTGAAAAAGCTGTGTGGTTCTCTTGTTCTCGTTCTCGCTCTGCTGACTCCTGCGGTGATGCATGGCGCCGACAACCTGCGGCTCAATCCCAAACTGAATTTCAAGAAGAATAACCACCAGGGCCAGCTTATCTTTGGAGACAACCTCCAGGATGTCACCAAACCTGGCATGGTGAACTACATTGTCTTCTATGCCGAGTTTTGCTACAACGCGAAGCGCCAGGCGAGAACCACTGTTGACTTATACAATCAATACCATAGCCGCGTTCATTTCGTGCTTGTGGATTTCGAATATGGCTGGACCTGGGCACAGAATAAGCTGGTAGTCAAATATTTTGCCGGAAACATCCCGCAAATTGTGATCCTCGACAGTAAAGGCAGGCCGGTGTTTAACTATATCGGCCAAAGTCCGGAAGCCACCCTGGAAAGCTGGCTGAATGCGGCCCTCAATCGTCCGGGAACCCTCGCCGAGGTTGACCATCCCATGGATCACCCGGGCGAGACGTATACCGATGAAATCACTCACAACCCCTTCGAGATTATTAAAGACCACCTCAGCCGGTAGACCGTTATGCGTCGCGCAGCGAGAATTTCGTTCTCGTTTGTCTGCCGATGAGGTGGTTCGCAGAAATCGCAAAACGAGATCTGCTTGCAAGGTGACCAGAGTTTGTTTTTAGCAAAGATTTTCGAGGACCCCCTCACCCGGCCTGCTTCGTCGGCCACCCTCTCCCCAGGGAGAGGGATAAGATTGCGAATTCACCCCACCTCCGGTGTCTAGCCGGAGATATGGGCAAAGACCAGCCCGAGGGAGAGGACAACGGCTCCCGCAGGTTTGGTTGCGGCCGAAAGGCCGCGCATGCATTTTAATTGAACCGATATTCAGGCTAAACGCTGACGGGAAGGGGCATTTCGGCGAGAGGGGGCTGTTCGAGAGCGGGTGAGAGCCGGCCAAACCGGCGCTCGCGGCGCCAAAACTCTTCCATGATTCCCTTGAAATCTTCCGGCGTGAAGTCCGGCCAGTAGCGCGGGCTGAAGAAGAGCTCGGCGTAGGCAATCTCCCACAATAAGAAATCGCTAAGCCGCTGTTCCCTTCCCGTTCGAATTAAGAGATCAACGTTCTGGTCTTCTGCCGCTGCGTGTACCACCTGAGCTAGTAAGCTGGAGAACCTCTCACGGGTGGCCGGCGAACCCGAATCGAGGCGCTGCGCGGCATCCAGAATGGCATCCTGCCCGGAATAGTCCACCGCCAGCCGAAGGTGCAGCCGCTCACCGCCGCGCGTGAGGTACTGGGAGTTTTCGATCTCCATCAGAAGCGGTGAAGGGAGGCGGTTCCGCCTGCCGATGACGCTCAGCCGCACACCCTGCTCGATCCACCACTCCCTTTCCGTTCGGAAAAAATCTTCGAAAAGCCGCATAAGGCCACCAACCTCCTCAGCAGGCCTCTCCCAGTTGTTCTTGGAGAACGCATAGAGCGTCAGCGTGCCGATTCCGAGCGCCGGAGCTGCGGCAACAATGCGCCGGATCGTCTTGGCCCCAGCAAAATGCCCGGCAAGCCGCGGCAGACCATGGCTCGCGGCCCAGCGCCCATTGCCGTCCATGATGATGGCTGCGTGGAGACGGGAGGAACTCTGCTTAAGCTGCGAATCGGGGTTCATAGAGCTTTCTCCTCCGAATAAGATCAGCTATAAAGAACTTGGTTCCACAAAGGTGCTGGCGAAAAAAAGGGAGCCTCTACCCTTCCGGAGTGCGGGCCGCCTGAATGAGCGCTTCCATCTGCTCGAGATAGGTCTCCAGCGCCCGCCTTCCGGCGGCAGCGAGACGGTATTCCGTCTTAGGCATCCGGCCCTGAAAAAATTTACGGCAAGTCACATAGCCCGCAGCTTCCAGTTTTCGCGCGTGCACGCTCAAATTCCCGTCCGTAGCTTTCAGGATCTGCTTGAGATCGTTAAAGCTCAGAGAGCTGTTGACGGCGAGAGCACTCACGATTCCTAAACGAATCTGCTCATGAATAAGGCGGTCGAATTCCGCGGTTCTCGACGAATGGCCGCGACGGGTGAGCGGGGATGTGGCGAGGCTCCCGGCCAGAGCGCTTTGCATTTTGCGGTCAAGACCGTTGCTTTTAGCCACCGTACCTCCTGGCGATGATTAAGCCAAACAGAATGTGAAGGCCGCCGAATCCGGTCCCAAGAAACCAGTTGCCCCACGTGGCCGGACAGAACAACGCCGCCGCGCCATCGGCAATGAAACAGAGGCCCATGACCGGCACCACGGGAACGGAGAACGCGCCTGCCGTAAGGACGCCGGCCCCATAGGTAAGCAGCCACAGGCCGGGCAGAACTGTACTCGCGCCGGCGCGATCAAGAGCGAGCGTCAGCAGTCCACCCACCACGACCGCAGGCAGCAGGCTGAGGGCAAACTTGCGGCCCGCGCCGCTCAGGACAGGAAGTTCAGCCGCGCGCGCCTTGCGCACCACGGCCCATCCGCCAATGCCGAATGCCAGTGCGCCTTCGGCAAGCCATACCGATAGCCACTCCTGCGCCAGCGCGTGCCGCGACGCGAGAACCGCTGCCCCCAAAGCTGTTAATCCCATCGCTAACCCGCCCCATCCCGGGACGGCGGTGAAGGACGACGAACGTTCCATCGTCTCGCGGATAAAGCGGAGGTTTTCAATCGCGTGCTGCCGGCCCGAGGGCGCGGGGCGGAATTGGCGATGGCGCCGCGGTTCGCGAAGCATGTCGCCAGGATAGGGCGGAACCGGTCCGTACGTCAAGTACTTTGTTCGGTAAAGGATAGGCCGCACAGGGCTTAGGCCCCCTGACGATAATTATCCGATTAGCCGCCGGATCTTGACGTCGTGATTATGCCAATGTACGGTAAGGACGAAGCGCTCGATTTGAGTGAGTCAACATCCCATACTGTAATCCGACTCCTCGACCTCGGACATGCTGATGGGAATCCTGCTGACTTGGAACCGGGAAAAGGCAAGAAAAAATCTAAGAAAACACGCTATTTCGTTCGAGGAGGCGGCTACTCTATTTGGTGATCCCTTGGGCATGACCATTACCGATCCTGACCACTCGTCTCCCGGAGACGAACGTTTTGTCACAATCGGTCAGTCACGAATGGGGACTTTGTTGGTTGTGGTGCACTCGGAAGCAGAAGGTGTGATCCGCATCATCACCGCCCGCCGAGCCACGCCGCGAGAGACGAGAAACTATGAAGAAGCCTAAATCTGGAAAACAGGACGCGGATATCCGGGCTGAATACGATTTCAGTCGTGGCATACGAGGCAAGTACGCCGGGCGGTACACCGAAGGAAATAACTTAGTTATGCTCGATCCCGATCTATTACGAATATTTCCCGATTCCGAGTCTGTTAATGATGCATTACATGCTCTGGCGGAGATTATTCGCAAGCGGTCCGTACGAAGAAGTGCGAAGGTTTGAACCGGGAACTATACAGGGCTCGCCGCTCTTAGTACCTTCCGTTCAGGAGGCGCTCGACGCGCTTTTTGATGGGCGGGTGAGTGGAAAAGAGGCCTGAAAGAATCTGACCGCTCGTGAGCGGCTGGGCGCAATAAAGGTGAGCCGTCGCCGGCGAGACCTGCATCGGCACTCGCTTGGACCACTGGTCGATTTTCTCAAGAGCGCTCGCCAACCCTTGCGGATTTCCGGTGATGTGCGCGCCGGTCGAATCCGCCTGGTACTCCCGCGAGCGGGAGATGGCAAGCTGGATCAAGGTCGCCGCGAGCGGCGCCACAATGATCATAGCCAGCGCCGAAAAAATTCCGCCCTCGCCTTCGTCCCGGCGTCCGCCGCCGTATCCGCCGAACATTTCAGCCCACATGGCGATCTGGGCGATATAGGTGATCGCTCCGGCCACTGTAGCCACCACCGCGCTGATCAGGATGTCGCGGTTCTTCACGTGTCCAAGCTCGTGCGCTAGCACACCTTCAATCTCCGTATCGTTGCACAGTTCCATGATCCCGCGCGTCACCGCTACCGAGGCGTGCGCAGGGTTGCGGCCGGTCGCGAAGGCGTTAGGCGAGTCCGTGGGTATCATATAAATTTTCGGAACGGGGACGTTAGCCTTCCCGGCAAGCCGCTCGACGATCTGATAAATGCGCGGATTCTCCTCGCGGGAAATGGGTACTGCGCCGCTCGACGCAATAGCGATTTTGTCAGAGAAGAAGTAGCTGCCAAGGTTCATCACCGCTGCAAGGATGAGCGCAATGGTGAGACCCTGCCGTCCAAACCAAATCTGTCCGATGGCCAGCAGCACGCCGGTGAGGCACGCGAGCAGTATCGTCGTTTTGAAATTGTTCCACATAGAATTCTTCGGCCCTCCGTAGTCCTTTTATTGGATGCAAAATCTCATGCTCCGGCTCACGAAGCACCGATCAGGCACCCGACGGCGCGCCGTGTGGGAAGGAACGTTCTGCCCGCCAAAGGTCCGCTGGCCTCCATCACGCTTACTAGCATTTTCGCTGTATCAACAATAGCTTTGAACGCCAGCCACAAGGCCGTGAAAATGCCCGACATGTCCTCCGTCATCTCCCGGGAAACATTGCTTTCCGTATTCATCAAGGGAATCCCTCGACATCGGGCCTGCCCGCCTCTGCTTCGGTGGATCCGGGTTGTTCATCGAAGCTGCTTGTGAGATGGTATAAGGGCTATCGCCTCGTGGAGGCGATCGGACGGGCCCGAGGAAGCCGGACGGCGATGGCCGAAATTTCAATTCTCGCGCCATTCACCAACGCGCCTACCTGGACCGTGGTTCGCGTTGGCTTCGGGTCCGGGAAGAAAGCGGCGTAAACCTTATTCATTGAGGCGAAGTCGTGAACGTCTGCCAGGTAGACGTTTACGGCAACTACGTCTCTCATTTGAAATCCTGCGGCTCGCACCACCTTCTCGATCGTCTGAAGGGCGGCTTTGGTTTGAGGGCCTATGCCGCCCGCGGCGAGCTTGCCATTGGGTCCCACCCCCTGCTCTCCTGCAACATAGAGGGTGTTGCCCACGACAATGCCGTCGCTAAAAGGAAGCCTCTGCGAGCCCGGTGCCAGTTGTATCCCGCGCTTATACTGCGCTTCCAAACGAGAGGGGCTCATCAACGCGGGAAAGAGAATCGCGCATATGACCATCAGTTTGACAATTCTCATTTGTTCTCCTTCAAAACTTGCCGGTGAGCGGTTCCGGTGCTTGCCTGTTTTGCTAGAGCGTAACATCGCCGAAGGCTCCGCGCTTGACGCCCTGTAGAGGCGGCTTTATGCCGCCATCTTAGGGTGGCGGGATAAACCCGCCGCTACCACCTTCGGAAGGCCAGCACACATATATACAACCAAGGGGAACCGGTGTACAAATCAATTTGCAGGCCAGAGATGTAGGCACCGAGGTCGAAAACGAAACGCTTTTCTCGGTGTCTTGGTCTCTTTGTGGTGAGATGTGCAGATTCCTCCACAGCTTCTCAGTTTCGGGCGCGTAG